>DASWDB010000021.1:0-13107 GCA_036395715.1 Actinomycetota bacterium
TCGGGTCATGCCCGACCTGATGGAACAGATCACCTCGCTCGCGAAACGCCGCGGCATCGTCTTCCCGTCCTCCGAGATCTACGGGGGCCTGCGTTCGTCGTGGGACTACGGGCCGCTCGGGGTGGAGCTGAAGCGCAACGTCAAGGACGCCTGGTGGCGCGCGATGGTGCAGCTGCGCGACGACGTCGTCGGGCTCGACGCGGCGATCATCATGTCTTCGAAGGTGTGGGAGGCGAGTGGGCACCTCGAGGTCTTCACCGACCCGCTCGTGGAATGCCGCAACTGTCACCAACGGTTCCGGGCCGACGATCTTGAGGGCGACCCGAAGACCTGTCCCAACTGCGGCAATCACACGTTCACCGACGCCCGCAACTTCAACCTGATGTTCCGCACGCACATGGGGCCCGTGGAGGACGGAGCCGAGGACGTCTACCTGCGGCCCGAGACCGCGCAGGGGATGTTCGTTGACTTCTCGACGGTCCAGCAGACGTCGCGCCGCAAGATCCCGTTCGGGATCGCGCAGATCGGGAAGGCGTTCCGGAACGAGATCACGCCGGGGAACTTCATCTTCCGCATGCGTGAGTTCGAGCAGATGGAGATGGAGTTCTTCGTCAAACGGGGGACGGACGAGCAGTGGCACGACTACTGGATCAAGGAGCGGCTCGGTTGGTTCACCGACCTCGGGATCCGTCCGGACAACCTCCGGTTGCGCGAGCACGATGCCGACGAGCTCTCGCACTACTCGAAGCGCACGGTCGACATCGAATATCGCTTCCCGTTCACGGACTGGGGTGAGCTGGAGGGGATCGCGAACCGGACCGACTACGACCTGAAGGCGCACGAGCGCCATTCGGGTCAAGACCTCACGTACTTCGACCCGGAGACCGAGGAGCGCTATCACCCGTACGTGATCGAGCCGGCCGTCGGCGTGGACCGCGCGATCCTCGCGTTCCTGATCGACGCCTATCGGGTCGAGGAGGCGCCAACCGCGAAGGGCGGTACCGAGAAGCGCACGCTCCTGGCGCTGCATACCGACCTGGCCCCGATCAAGGCCGCCGTGCTCCCGCTCTCCCGGAACGAGCGTCTCGTGCCCGCCGCGAGGGAGGTGTTCGATCTCCTCAAGCCACATTGGATGTCCGACTACGACGACGCCGGCTCCATCGGGCGCCGGTACCGTCGCCAAGACGAGGTCGGGACGCCCTTCTGCGTGACGGTCGACTTCGACACGCTCGAGGATCGTGCGGCGACCGTCCGCGACCGCGACTCGATGACGCAAGAGCGGATCCCGGTGGCGTCATTGGTGGAGCATCTCCGGGAACGACTGTGAGGGGGGCCGCGCGGAACGTCCGGCTCGCGCTCTACGTCGTCGGATTCCTCTTGATGGCGGCCGCCGGGTTCACGTTGGCGGTGTCCGCCCGCGGGTTCCTCGCCTCGACCCGGCTCCTGTGGCTGTCGGTCTGGATGTCGGTCGCGGCGATCGTCGCCGCCGTCGCCAGCGTGGTGTGGCCGACGGGCGATCGGTGATCCGCGTTCGACGCGACCTGGCGTTCGTGGTTCTCGCCCTCGCGGCCGTCGCCTGCCCGTCGGCGTCGAACGTAACATCGCCTGGTCCTCCGAGCGGGGTTCCCTCGAGCGCACCAGTCACGCTTCCGTCGGTCGAGCCCGGCGGTGCGCGGACCGCGGAGGCCGCGATCAAGGAGCTGTGCGTTCCGCCGAGGGGAACCGGGGGGCCGCCCGTTCCGCGCGGCGGGACCCCACCCGAGATCGCGGATGTCGAGCACCAGGTCGAAGACGTGCGTGGCCTGCTCTACGAGCACCCCGTCGCGGTGACTTCGGTCGACGGTGCCGAGATGGACCGGCTGATCCAGAAGAGCTTCGATGCGTCCTATCCGAAGACGTACTACGACCGCCGGACGGCCGCCTGGCGCACGATCGGCGTGATCCCACCGGGTGTGGACCTCCGCGCATCGTTGCGCTCGTTCCTGACGGGCCAGGTGGTCGGGTTCTACGACCCCGACACCGGCCGGCTCGTGTACCAGCGGTCCGGTGCTCTCGGCCTGGAAGAGCGGTTCGTCCTGGCACATGAGCTGACGCATGCGATCGATGATCAGCATTTCGACCTCTCGCGGCTCGACGGTCTCGCGCGATCCTGCGCCGACGAGGCATCGTCCGCGGCGCTCGGGGCCGTCGAGGGGAGCGCCCAGTACTTCGCGACCCAGGTCATCGCGAGGAACCCTTCCACCGATCTCGGCGACCTCGTCGGTGCGATCCTGCAAGGCCTCGGTGCCCAGCAGGATCTGGCCGGCGTCCCGCCGTTCGTCCAGACGCTGGAGGAGTGGCCGTACACGACCGGACTCGCGTTCATCACGCAGCTGGCAGCGACCGGGGGCACCGACGCCGTGAACCATGCGCTCGTGGATCCGCCCGCCACAACCGAGCAGGTGATCCACCCGGATCGGTACCCGACCGACACGCCGACCGCCGTCGACATCCCGGACCTCTCGACGGGGCTCGGCCCCCGATGGGGCGACCTCGACGCGATGGAGGTGGGCGAGGAGTGGCTCGATGCGATGCTCCAGCTCCGACTCGACGGATCGACGGCGAGCGCCGGCGCAGCGGGGTGGGCCGCCGGCGTCTACCGGGCGTGGACCGACGGCCACGACGTCGCGGTGGTGCTCCGGACGGCGTGGGACTCCGAACGAGAGGCGGCGCAGTTCCTGCGGGCGGCCACGTCGTGGGAGGCAGCGGGCGGAGGCTCCTCGACGGCGACCCAGAGCGGTTCTACGGTGACCATGACCTTCGCGACCAGCAGCCGTGTGTCGAACGCGTTGACGGCTCTGTCAGCATCCTGAGGAGCGTCGCGGCAGCGAGAACCGACGGATCGAGCCTGGCGAACCATTCGGTCTGGGTTCCACCGGACCGAAACCTGGGGGTAGGGTTACGTCCCCATGCAGAGGCCATCCAGGGAACGCGCGAGATCGATCGGCTCGGTTGCCGCATGGGTGTTCGCCCCGTTGCTGGCGACCCTCGCGGCGGTTGCCGTCGTCCCGGCTGCGTTCCATACCCGACTTCCCGATGTTCCGCCGCTCCGCCAACGATGGATGGCGACCCCGACCACGGTCGAACGGCTCCGCGCGATCGACCCGGCGATCGCGGCGCTGTACTTCGATCGACCCGGGTCATACGTGCTCGGTGGGGGACTCCAAGCAGCCACCGCCGCCGCCTCGTGGGCGGACGAGCGACGGTTCGAGCAGGATCTCGCGGCGGGCGCGATCCGGCCGGACGTTCGGTTCGTGATGTACGACCCGGAAGGCTGGCCGTCGACGCCGGTGGCCGAGCAGCGGCATCCCGTGGCGGCGATGCGCGCCTTCGCTGACGCCGCCCGCGCCGCCGGCTACGGGGTCGTGATCACCCCGCATCCGAGCCTGGTGGAGGTGCCTCACGGGGACTGTGTTCGCGCGGGGACAGAGACCGAGCAAGAGGCGTTCCTCCGCTGCCGGATCGAGGCGGCAGCTGCGAAGCTCTCCGATGTCGTCGAGGTGCAGGCTCAGTCGCTCGAAGCCGACCCCGTGCTCTACCGGTCCTTCGTGGAGGAGGCTGCGGCGCAGGCGAGCGTTGCCAACCCGAACGTCGTCGTGCTCGCCGGACTCTCGACGCGCTTCGTGACGGATCCGAACACGCTCTTGAGCGCGTGGGATTCGGTGACCGACATCGTCGATGGGCACTACCTGGCCGTCCCGGAGGGGATCCGCCCCGACGTCGCCGTCGCGTTCCTGCGGATGCTCGCCGAGCAGCGCGGCTGAGCGAAGCTATTCGCCGAGGGTTCGCTCCCGCGCGTCCTTCTTCATCTTCTTCTCGACGCGCTTCTCCTTGACGCTCTTCTGAGCCTTCTTCTTGACGTTCTTCGAAGCGCCCTTGTCCTTCGCGTGCGCCATGGCGGGGTTCCTTCCGTCGAAGCCTGCGAGGCAGCGTACACCGGCTTCGCGCGGGAGTGATCAAGCTGGAGAACCCAAGGGGGCCGTAAGCGCTGATGGTTGCCCGCCTGTTCATGGGGCACGATGGCTCATCTCCTACCGGTGCCCGCTTCGAACGAGGAGGCCGACCTGGAGGACCAACCGCGCTCGTTCGAGGAGTTCTACGAGGCCACCTATCGACGGCTGTTCACCGCGCTCTGTCTGGTGACCGGCAACCAGCAGGAGGCGGAGGACATCATGCAGGAGGCCTTCCTCCGCCTCTTCGAGCGGTGGGAGCGGGTTGCCGTCGTCGACGATCCCGACGGCTATCTCTTCCGATCGGCGATGAACGTCTTCCGGAATCGGTACCGCCGGACCCTCCTCGCCTTGCAACGTACCCTCACGCTCAAGGATGCCGGGGACGACCTCGCCGCCATCGACACCCGTGACGAGATCGTTCGGCTCCTGCGCGGTCTCGCGCCACGCGAGCGGGCGGCGATCGTCCTCACGAGCATCCTGGATCTCACGGCCGAAGAGGCGGGCCGCATGCTCGGGATCAAGGCCTCCACGATCCGCGTGCTCTCCACGCGCGCCCGCGCGCACATGAAGGACAAGGTGGATCCACGATGAGACCCGAAGCCCTGGATCGCTACCAGCCGTTGTTCGCCCCACCCGACCGCGCGTTCGACGGGTTCCTGCATCGGCGCTCCCGGAAGCGGCGGAACCAGCGGATCGGAGCGCTGGCGCTGGCGTTCGTGATCGCAGCGGGAGCGATCGCCGCGGCCGTCACCGCGTTCCACCGTTCGTCCGAGCCGAAACCCGTGCACACGATCGATCCGTCGAACGTGGCGCTGCTGCATCAGATCGGGAACGACGTCACGTTCCCGCAGGAGGGGTTCCGCATCGCGACGGGCGATGGCGTGCTCGTGGTCGGGACGTCCAGGTTCCGCAGTCAGCGAGGCGAGCTCATCGCGTATCCCTTCCCGTGTGGTGATGCCAGCGTTGCCTGCGCCCCTCTGTGGAGAGCGGACCTCGACGGGGCCGGTTCTCCCGTCGTCGCGAACGGCGTCGTGTACGTGACGGGACTTCGGGGTCAGACCTTGTACGCGTTCGCAACCGATTGCGGCTCGAACGGCAAGGGTTGCTCGCCGTTGTGGACGGCGGACGTCGGGCCCACGAGCTGGATCACACCGCCGATCATCGCCTCACAGGGCTCCACGAACAGCGTGTTCGTCGGGACGGCGGATGCGGTGCTCGGCTTCGATGTGGGCTGCGCCGGCGGAGGCGGGACCTGCTCGCCCGTTTGGGAAGCGCCTGTGAACGGCGCCGCTCGGGCCCTGACCTACTCCGATGGGGTCCTCTACGCAGGCACGGGGAAGGCCGGTACGCCCGACCCCGCGGATGTCGGTTCGGTCACCGCGTTCGACACGTCCTGCTCCTCCGGGTCACCACCGGTTCCGGCGTCCTGCCGGTTGTGGAGCAGGAGCGTCGGCCAGGTCTGGGATCTCGCGGCGGACGGCGGCACGCTGTTCGTCGGCACGAACGGTGGCCCGAGCGGGGTGCAGGCGTACTCGATCGCGTGCGTCCGCGGAGGCGGGTCGTGTCGGCCGCTCTGGGTCGGGTCTACCACCTGCTGCACGCAGCTGAGCGCCGCGAACGGCACGGTCTATGCGGACGACCAGACCGATCACGCGTACGCCTTCTCCGAGACATGCGCTTCGGACGGTTCTGCGTGCGACCCGCTCTGGACATCGAGCGGGATCCTCGGCCAACCCTTCATCGATTTCCGACGGCCGCTCGTGAGCGGCGGACTGGTGTTCGTCGGCGGCGACGAGGGGTGGATCTACTCGTTCCCGCGATCCTGCGGGATCGCGTGCTCGCCCGCGTCCCGGACGTTCGTCCCCGACCAGAACGGCATCCCAGGGATCTGGGACGCGGTCACGCTGAACGACCGCCTCTACGTGGCGGCAGCCGACGGTCTGCACGTCTTCTCGGCCGAGGGGACGTCCGAGGCCGCCGGAAGCCGGTCGGCGGGGGACGCTCCGCTCTTCTACCTGGGCGTCGTGCTCGCGGTGGTCGCGGTCCTCACGGTCAGGTTCGTCCGGCGCCGCCGAGCGTGACGCGGTCGGGGCCTATCCTCGAGCGGTGACCCGGAGGAGATCGCGGATCGAGCCGCTCCCACGAGCCTCCAGGGCGTTGGCGGCCACCAGGAAGAGCTCGGCCGTCATGAACGCGTCGTCCAGGGCATGGTGCGTCTCCTCGACCGGCACCCCGAACCTCTCCGCGGCGGCCGCGAGCGCGTAGTACCCGGGTCCGCGGCCGCCGCCCTGCGGCCGTTCGACGGCCATGATCAGCGTTCGCACGTCGATCGTGCGGGTACGCCATGTGCGCCTCCGGCCACCGAACACCTTCCGCAGGAACGCTATCTCCACGCCCGCCGCCCACGCCAGGATGAACCTGCCGTCGAGCTCGTCGCGGAAGGCGTCGAGCACCTGGGGCATCGCCGGCGCGGTCGCGAGGTCCTGTGCACGAAGATGATGGATCCGGATCGAGCTGTGGCTGGGGTCCACGCGGGGCGCCACCTCCTCGTAGACCTGACCCGACAGATCGATCCGGCCGCCGCGGATCGGGATCAGGCCGAACGAGATCACCTCATCCCGATCGAGGTCGAGGCCCGTGGTCTCGAAGTCAAGGGCCACCAACTCGGCGGCGCGCCAGCCGCCGCGGCGCGATCGACGTCCCGGAGCGCGCGGCCGGGCCGCGGTCATCCGAGACCCAGTTCCAGCTGGAGCGCTCGCTGCTCGGCGGCGAGGATCCGGAAGGCCTCCTTGAGCGCGCGGCGTCGGACCGGCCCCAGTCCCTGAGGATCGACGAAGTCGTCGGCCGCCGCGCCGGAGCGATGTTGCACGACCTGGTGCTCCAGCCGGATCGCCCACAGCAGTTGGAACGTCTCCTCGAGCGCTTCGCGGGACGCTTCGGAGATCTGGCCGGTGTCGGACGCCGCACGCAGCCGCTCGAGCGTGCCTTTGTCGCTCCGCCCGGTACGGATGTCGTAGGCGCGGGCGAGGTTGGTCGCGATCGTGATGCCGCCGTGCTTGATGTCGAGCCTGCCGGCATGCTCGCCCTTCGCCTCCACGACGAGGTCACGGAAGAACCCGGTCGGCGGCTTCAGGTCGAGGGCCCGTCGTGAGAGGTGTCGGACGAATGCCGGGTACGTGCGCGGGGCGCTCCGTACGACCTCGTCGAGTGCGGGCTCCGCCTCGAGCGGCCCGGCGATCTGGCGGTAGTCGAAGACGATCGACGACAGGATGCTGCCCTCGGCACCCGGATCCTGCATCCATCCGCGGAACGCCTCGACCCAGCCATCGAGCGAGCGGCGGAGCGAGGGATGCTCGGCCATCGCGTTCCCGTGGCACCGATGGATCCCCGCCGCTTCGAGTCCGTCCGTAACCACGCGTGCGAGCTCCGCGAAATAGGGGTCGACATCCTCGTCCGCGCGATCGCCGGGCTCCAACGCCAGTGCATGATCCTGATCGGTGAACATCGCTTGCTCGCGACGGGCTTCGCTTCCCAACGCCAGCCACGCCCAGCGGAGCGGTGGCTCGCCGAGCCGAGCGATGCCGAGCTCCAGCAGACGCCGCGTGAGGGCGTCGATCGTCACCGCGATCACGTGTCCGATGTCGACCGGATCCACGCTGGTATCGACGAGCGTTGCGACCGTCTCGGGGAGATCGCGCGCCGCCGCTACGGCCGCGTCGTGGTCCGGGGCTCGTTCGATCGCGCTCTTGAGGGCGAACGGGGACTGCCGTGCCAGGCCGAGCAGATCGGTGTCGGTGACCATGCCGATCACCCGGCCGGTGCCGTCGGTCACCGGGAGATGGTGTATCCCCCGTTCGAGCATCCCGAGGAGCACCTCCGCGACGCGGGTCTCCGCCGGAACCGTGACGATCGGACTCGTCATGACCTCCGTCACGGGGACGTCGGCGGTACGTCCGGCCGCGAGCACCCGCGAGCGCAGATCGCGGTCGGTGACGATCCCCCAGTCCTCACCGATCGGGATGAGGAGCGAGGACACGCGCTGCTCGGTCATCAACGACGCGACCTGGGCCACCGTCGCATCCGGTGAAGCCGTCACGAGGGGACGTCGCACCTGCGCCCCGACCCGGGCGAGCAGGTCGGGCATCTCGGTCGTGGAGAACCTCGAGTCGAGACGTCGGCGCGCGACCGAGGCGAGGAACCGCGTGCCGCCGGCACTCTGGAGGAGCTCCTCGGCGAGGGCTCGGGGGATCAGGTAGCAGAGCGTGTCCTCGGCTGCCCGAACGCTGGCGACGGGCCCTTGCCCCGAGACGAGCGAGAGCTCGCCGAAGGTCTCCCCCTCGCCGATGAGATCGATCAGCCGCCCCTGGTCGAGGATCTCGACCGCCCCCTTGCGCACGACATACAGGTATGCCGCCGGCTCGCCCGAGCGCTCGAGGATCGTGGTGCCGGCCGGGAAGAACTCAACCTGGGTGGCCGACCCGATCCGGCGCATCCTGTCGTCGTCGAGGCCGTCGAAGGGGGGGTACACGGCGAGGAACCCGGCGATGTCCATCCGAATCCGGATTATGCGGTGTTCGGAGCCGCGCATGATGGGTCGCCGTAGACTGGCGCTTCCGTTCCGATCGACCTCTCCGGGGGCGCGCAGTGACCAAGTACGTCTACGACTTCTCCGAAGGCAACAAGGACATGAAGGACCTTCTCGGCGGAAAGGGCGCCAACCTCGCCGAGATGACGAACATGGGCCTTCCGGTCCCGCCCGGATTCACGATCACGACCGAGGCGTGCCTCCGGTTCCTGCGGGACGGAGGCCCGCCGCCCGAGATGCTGCAGGAGGCGGACGAGCACCTCGCTCGGCTCGAGGAGACGATGGACAAGCGGCTCGGCGATCCCGAGGACCCGCTCCTCGTCTCCGTCCGGTCGGGAGCGAAGTTCTCGATGCCCGGGATGATGGATACGGTCCTCAACCTCGGGCTGAACGACCGCTCGGTCGAGGGCCTCGCGGAGCAGACCGGGCGCGACATGCGCTTCGCGAGGGACGCATACCGCCGGTTCATCCAGATGTTCGGCAAGATCGTGATGGACGTTCCGGCCGATGCGTTCGAACACGCGCTGGACGAGGCGAAGTCGGCGAAGTTCGAGGGCGCGCAGGACACCGACCTCGACGCCGACGATCTGGCGGCGCTCATCGACCGGTTCAAGGCGATCTATCGCGAGCACACCAAGGAGGAGTTTCCACAGGACCCGAAGGACCAGCTCCGGCTCGCGATCGACGCGGTCTTCCGGTCATGGAACGGCAAGCGCGCACGCGATTACCGTCGGCAGAACAAGATCAGTGACGACCTCGGGACGGCGGTCAACATCGTCGCGATGGTGTTCGGAAACCGAGGAGGCGACTCCGGGACGGGTGTGGCGTTCACGCGGGATCCCTCGACCGGCGAGAAGGCTCCCTACGGCGACTACCTGCCGAACGCGCAGGGCGAGGATGTCGTGGCGGGCATCCGCAACACGCTGCAACTCGCGGAGCTCCAGAAGCGGGATCCGGCGTCGTACGGCCGGCTGATCCAGGTGATGGACACCCTGGAGGGTCACTACCGCGACATGTGCGACATCGAGTTCACGATCGAGAAGGGCAAGCTCTGGATCCTCCAGACACGGATCGGGAAGCGGACCGCGCTCGCCGAGTGGGTGATGGCGTACGACATGCTCGGCGAGAAGCTGATCGACGAGGACACGGCGCTGCTGCGCGTGAACGCCGATCGGCTGGAGGAGCTCTTCAAGCGGCGGGTGAAGGCCGGTGGCGCCACGCCGATCGCGCGGGGCCTCAATGCGTCGCCCGGCGCGGCGACCGGGGCGGTCGTGTTCTCCGCCGACGATGCCGAAGCCCGGGCCAAGGAGAACGGCGACAAGGTGATCCTGGTGCGGCGGGAGACCACACCCGACGACTACCACGGGATGATCGCGTCGCAGGGGATCCTGACCTCGGCCGGCGGCACGAACTCGCACGCGGCCGTGGTCGCGCGAGGTGAGGGGATCCCCGCGGTCTGCGGCGCCGACCAGATCAAGATCGACATCGGATCACGCTCGTTCAACGCAGACGGGACGACGGTGAAGGAGGGCGACACGATCACGATCGACGGCTTCACCGGCAACGTCTTCGTCGGCGAGCTGCCACTCGAGGAGTCGGTGCTCGAGAAGGCCCGCGCCGGCGACGCCGAGGCACGAGCGGAGAAGATCTGGATGGCCTTCGAGCGGTTGATGGCGGTCGCCGACGACCGGCGGCGTCTCCGCGTGCGCGCGAACGCCGATACGCCCGACCAGTCCGCGAACGCCCGCGCCCGCGGCGCCGAGGGCATCGGCCTGTGTCGCACCGAGCACATGTTCCTGGGGGAGGAACGCGTCGACGCCGTGCGCCAGATGATCTTCGCGGAGACCGCCGACGAGGAGGAGGCCGCGTACCAGCGGCTGCTCCCGCTCCAGAAGGGGGACTTCGTCGGCATCTTCAAGGCGATGGACGGCCTCCCGGTCACCGTCCGGTTGCTCGATCCGCCGTTGCACGAGTTCCTCCCCGATCTGACGGCGCTCTCGGTCGACGTGGCGCTCGGGCAGGAGCGCGGAGAGGACGTCTCGGAGGAGGAGCGCGAGCTCGCCAAGGTCCGGCAGCTGCACGAGACGAACCCGATGCTCGGGCTGCGTGGCGTCCGGCTCGGCATCCTCAGGCCGGGGCTGTACGCGATGCAGGTGCGCGCCATCGTCGAGGCGGCGTGCGAGGCGAAGGCGGCGGGGGGAGACCCGAAGGTCGAGATCATGATCCCCTTGGTCGCAACGGCTCCGGAACTCAGGCAGATGCGCGACGAGCTGGAGCCCGTGGCGAACGAGATCCGAGCGCGCGAGAACGTCGAGCTCGAGCATCTCGAGTGGGGGACGATGATCGAGCTGCCGCGCGCGGCCGTGACGGCCGGCGAGATCGCCGAGGCAGCCGACTTCTTCTCGTTCGGCACGAACGACCTGACGCAGACCGCCTTCGGGTTCAGCCGCGACGACATCGGCAAGTTCGTCGGGCTCTACGAGGAGCGCAAGCTCGTTCCCGCGAACCCGTTCGTGACGATCGACGTGGCAGGCGTCGGGCGGCTGATGCGGATCGCATCCGACGAAGGACGCGGAGCCAACGCGAAGCTGCACGTCGGGATCTGCGGGGAACACGGCGGGGATCCGGCGAGCGTCGCGTTCTGTCACGAGATCGGGCTCGACTACGTGAGCTGTTCCCCCTTCCGCGTGGAGACCGCTCGTCTGGCGGCCGGCCAAGCCGCCGTCGGCGAGTACGCCTCGGCGTCCGCGTGACGGGATCCGTGCCCGAGGCGTGACCGACATCACGGCGCCGCGCATCGCGAAGCCATAACCTCCTCGACCCTCCCGGTCGGAGCTTCCTCCCCCAGAGGAGGTGAGGGCACGATGACGCTTGGGATCGCCATGCGCCGCGTGGCGGCGGCGCTCACGCTGGCCGCTGCCGTCGCTGGCCCTACGGTCGCGCAGGCGGTGGTGATCGACCCGTGGGTCCACGATCACAGCGACGCGGGCGTTCCGCCACGCCCGTCCGGATACACGGAACTGGTTCAGACGTTCGGGCAGCCGTGCAGCGATCGAGCGAACAACTCGCGTTCGTGGTGGCCCTCGCAGTCGGCGCGGAACGTGTCGGGCTACGTGTACTACCACCCGTACATCGCGCGCGACGTCGGCTACAACATCCGGAACCATGTCGGACACGACCACCGCGACGGGGCGGTGGACTACCTGGTCGGCGGATACAACTGCCGCACGATCCGCGGCTCGACCGATTGGTCCGTCCATGCCTTCGGTGCGGCCATCGATACCAACACCGCGCGTAACCCGCTCGGCCAGTCGTATTGGAACGGCAAGGGCGCCGACGGCGTCGACTACGGGCGCTACCTGCCCGACGTGTGGCGAGGTCCGTACCCGGGGCATGGGTTCTTCTGGGGCATCAACTGGGACTCACGCCCCGACCCCATGCACTTCCAGTACGTGACCAACTACTGAGGACATCGACGGGAGGGTTCATGAAGAAGCTGATGACGTTCGGGGTCGTGTCCGTGATCGTCGCGCTCGGGGTCGCGGCGCGACCCGGTGGAGCCGCGCCGCCGGCGTCCGCCGTCGCTCGATGCGACGGCGGACGCCCGGTGCGGTCGGACCTTCGGGCCTTGGCCGTCGGCGCCGGCATCGCCGGCGCCGACGGCGGTGGGATCGCCGAAACGAGCGCGGCCGGGACGGAGCAGGTCGTTGCGCCCGATCGCGCCCGAGGAGTCGTTCGCCACGTCTCGTCTCGCCCGGGCGTCGGGACGGCTTACGTCCGCGATCGCAAGGGGAGCGACCTCGTGGTCTCGGTCACGGGGCGGGGCGTTCGTCGCTTCCTTGCGCACGGCGAGGCGCTGCAGCCGTCGTTGTCGGGACGTGGTGACCTGGTCTGGGCGGAACGATCCGGGCTCCGCCTCGTTCCGGCTGCCGTGCGAGCTCCCCGCACGATCACCGGGCCGACATTGCGGGGTATGACGTTTTCGCCATCGTTCGTGTCTCCCCGCACCATCGTCGTCGCGGTGGCGGCACCGCCGACGCCAGCGGTCCCGGAGGACGAGTACCTGAGCAACCTCTGGCGCTACGACCTCCGCTCGTCCCGATGGATCCAGGCGACGCACTTCTCGGGCGGAGCCGACCGTTGGTCCATCGTCCGCACGCCGTTCCTCGCACCCGACGGCTCGATCGAGTTCGTCCGCATCAGCGGGATGGCGTCGGTCGATCACCCGGCGCGATACGAGCTCTGGCGGCTCCGCGGGAACACCGCACGGCGGCTGCGCGTACTTCCCGGCGAGATGTACCTCGCCGGGTTCGACAGGTCTGCGCGGCTCTGGAACGTCCGCGAGGGGGCGACGGGAGCATGGCTGATCCAGCGGGAGCGCCCCGACGGAAGTCTCCAGGATGTCGGCTGCGGCGCCGTCATGGTCGATCCGCTCGACCGAACGGATCCCGATCTGCGGTCGGGGACCGGTCACCCGTTGCCGACCCGTGGCACCGCTGCGGCGGCGCAACCAGGGTCTCCCGCGAGCGA
>DASWDB010000022.1:0-5479 GCA_036395715.1 Actinomycetota bacterium
GTTCTCGGAAAATGGAGGAGGCCCCGGCTCGGCCGGGGCCTCCAGGACGTGATGGCCTGGGTTCGCGGGACTACGCGTCGTGGTAGAGGTGGAACTCCCACGGGTGCGGCCGCAGCGCGACCGGCTCCACCTCGCGCGTCCACTTGTACTCGATCCACGTGTCGATGACGTCCTGGGTGAAGACCCCGCCTTCGAGCAACCACTGGTGGTCGTGCTCCAGGTTGTCCAGGACCTCCTCGAGCGAGCCGGGCACCTGCTTGACCATCGCCTTCTCCTCGGGCGGCAGGTCGTAGAGGTCCTTGTCCATGGGCTCGGGCGGCTCGAGCTTGTTCTTGATGCCGTCGAGACCCGCCAGGAGCATGGCGCTGAACGCGAGGTACGGGTTGCACGTCGGGTCGGGCGTGCGGAACTCAAGTCGCTTCGTTGCCGGATGCTTGCTGAAGACCGGGATCCGGATGCAGGCCGAGCGGTTCCGCTGCGAGTACACGAGGTTGATCGGCGCTTCGTAGCCCGGCACGAGCCGGCGGTACGAGTTCGTCGTCGGGTTCGTGAACGCGAGCAACGAGTTCGCGTGCGCGAGCAGCCCGCCGATGTACCAGCGCGCCATGTCGCTGATCCCCGCGTAGTTGACCTCGTCCCAGAACAGGTTCTCGTCATCGGCCCACAGGGACTGGTGCGTGTGCATCCCCGAGCCGTTGTCCATGAACAGGGGCTTCGGCATGAACGTCACGGTCTTGCCCGCGGCGTAGGCCGTGTTCTTGACGATGTACTTGTACTTGAGGACGTTGTCCGCGGTCTTGAGCAACGTGTCGTACCGCATGTCGATCTCGGCCTGGCCGGCCGTCCCGACCTCGTGGTGATGCACCTCGATCTTGATGCCGACCTTCTCGAGGTTGAGCACCATCTCCGAGCGCAGGTCCTGGTACTTGTCCATCGGAGGGACGGGGAAGTAGCCCTCCTTGTAGCGGGGTTTGTAGCCGAGGTTCGGCGTGTCGCCGTCCCGCTCGCGGCCCGAGTTCCACATACCTTCGATCGCATCGATGTGGTAGTACCCCTCGTGCTGGTTCTGATCGAACCGGATCGAGTCGAAGATGTAGAACTCGGCCTCGGGACCCCAGAACGAGGTGTCCGCGATCCCGCTCTGCTTCAGGTAGAGCTCGGCCTTCTTCGCGATGTAGCGAGGATCGCGGCTGTACATCTCGCCGGTGACCGGGTCTCTCACGAAGCAGTTGATGTTGATCGTCGCGTGCTTCGTGAACGGATCCATGTACGCGGTGTCCGGATCGGGCACGAGGAGCATGTCCGACTCCTGGATCTCCTGGAAGCCGCGGATCGAGGATCCGTCGAACCCGATCCCTTCCTCGAAGACCGACTCCGTTAGCTCGGCCATCGGAACCGAGAAGTGCTGCATGAGCCCCGGCAGGTCGCAGAACCGGAAATCGACGATCTCGGTTCCGGCCTCCCTGGCCATGGCGATGACGTCCTTGGCTGTCGCCACTGTCCCTTCCCCCTTGCTGCTCGACGACCGGCAGAGAGTAGGACGTCGCGGGGCGCCGTCGGTTCCGGTGGGGTTAACTCTTCGTTACGAGCCGACGTTCGCCGGCCGCGGACGCGGAGCGGCCCGGCGCCGAGGGCGCCGGGCCGCGATCCGGGGGGATGGGGTATGGAGTTACCGGCGCGTACCGGCCCCTCGCGCGATGCCCTCTCCGAAGCGCCGCACGGTGACCGGTACGAGCCGATTGAACGGCTGGAGGACCAGGGGACCGAGGGGGATGAGTCCCGCGAGCGGGACGAGCACCGAGATCCTCAGCAGTCCGTTCATGGCCAAGTCATCGGCGGCACGAGCGGTTCCGGCGCAGACCCCGACCGAGTCATTTCTGTCGTGATGCCTCCGTGCTAGGTCTTGCGGTCTCGGGGGAGTGGTAAGCCGAAGGGCCGTGACGATCGGCGTTCGTCGAGCTCAGGCGGCGTCGCTTGCGCGGTAGCCCACACCGCGCACCGTCTCGACCAGGTGTTCGTGTTCGGGGCCCAGCTTTGCGCGGAGACGCCGAACATGGACGTCGACCGTGCGGGTGCCCCCGTAGAAGTCGTATCCCCAGACCTCTCGGAGGAGACCCGGCCGGGTGTAGACCCTGCCGGGATGTTGCGCCAGGAACCGCAGCAGCTCGAACTCCTTGAAGGTCAGATCCAGGGGATGACCGTCGGCGGTGACGCGGTAGGTCTCGGTGTCGATCGCGAGCGCTCCCAGCCGCACGACCGTGCCGTCCCCGCCACCGGCGCGGTGCCGGAGCATCGCCAGCCGGACCGTGAGCTCCGCCTCGGGAGCGCCGGGGAAGACGAATTCGTCCGCCACCTCGTGCCAGGGATAGCGTTCGAGGTGGTCCCGGTCGACGATCACGACCGCGGGGAGTCGGGTCCTTCGTTCTTGGAGCTCCGAGAGGACGGACCAGGCCTGGCCCGGGTTCTCGACCGCATCCACGAAGACCGCGAGCGCGTCGATCTGCAGGACGTGCGTGAGTGAAAGGACGGTCAGCGGCTCGTGCTTGAGGTCGACGGGCAGATCCCCGAGCGCCGGAAGCGCGCGGTCGACGGAACGATCGGAAAGCAGCGCCCACACGGCCATCGGGATGTCCTCACGATACCCGGTCGGCACGGTCGCCGGTAGGCTTGACCTGCGATGACGATCCAGGTCCGTTTGTTCGCCGCGCTACGGGAGCTTGCGGGGTCCTCCCGTGTGGACGGCACTGGCAGGAACGCCGGCGAGGTTGCCGACGGCCTCGCCGCGACCTATGGAGAGCGCTTCGCGGCGATCGCCGCGGTGTCGTCGTTCGTGGTGAACGGGGAACGAGCTGCGCGCGACACGCCGGTCGCGGAGGGCGATGAGGTCGCGATCCTGCCTCCGGTCAGCGGGGGGTGATCGCGTGCGGCTCTGGCTGCTTCGTCACGCGAAGTCGAGCTGGGACGACCCAGACATGCCGGACGTTGATCGGCCGCTCGCGCCCCGCGGGGCGCGAGCGGCCGACCGGGTGCGCGACTACCTCGACGCCGAGGGCATCCGGCCCGAGCTGGTGCTCTGTTCGTCGGCGCTCCGCGCCCGGGAGACGCTCGCTCGGATCCTGCCCGGCCTCGGGCCCGAGCTGACCGTCCGGATCGAGCCGTCCGTGTACGCGTTGGACACGGACCAACTCCTCGATCGACTGCGAGCGGTCCCCGCCGAGGTCAGGTCGGTGATGCTCGTCGGCCACAACCCGGCGATGCAGGCGCTCGCGTCCGTCCTTGCCGCCGACGGGGATCGACTCGACGATCTCCGGAAGGGCTTCCCGACCGCGGCCTTGGCCGAGGTCGACATCCCTGCCGGCTCGTGGGCCGAGCTCGCGCCGGGTTCGGGACGGCTCGAGCGGTTCATCGTTCCCCGCGAGCTGGGCTCGGGATGAGCCTCACCAGACGTTCGGCTTCCAGACCATGAAGAAGACGATCAGCACGGTCATGGCCGTGACGGCGACGCCGTAGATCGTGGACGTACGGGCGGCAAGCGCGTACGCGTTCGCCGCTTCCACGTTCGACGGGTCCGCGGCCACCGCCTCTGCGAGCGTCTGCTGACGGTGGAAGGCCGGCGCATACACCGCCACCGCCGTCACGACCATCGCGATGTAGATCCCGACCCCTATCACCAGCCATCCCGTCGAGAAGAAGCTCCACCCCCGCAGCCAGATGAGGAACACACCGGTCACCGCCTGCGCGATGAACGCCGGGGTGGGAAGCCGTGCGTCCAGCAGGGCGATCGACCGGAGGACGAACGCGCGCGTGCCGGCGTCGGCCTTCTCCGCCAGGGATGTCCAGATGCGGTACGTGAGGGTCGGACCGAGCGCGGCGATCGCGCCCATGACGTGCAGGAACAAGAAGACCTTGCCTCAGAAGAGCTTGCCCACCGGAACAGCCTATGTGCATCGGACCGGTCACGTGTTCGCGTCTACGGCCGGGGCCTGCGATACTGCCGGGGCCCGATGCGATTCCATCGACTCCTCCTCGTCGTGAACCCGGTCGCACGGACCGTGTCCAAGCCCACGCTGGCGGTCATCGAGAAGGCCTTGTCCGCGGACTTCCTGCTGGAGGTCGCGGAGACGAAGGGGAAGGGTCACGCGAGCGAGCTTGCGGCGCAGGCAGTCGCCGATGGCATCGACCTCGTGGTGGTCTTCAGCGGCGACGGGACGATCAACGAGGCCGTCAACGCGCTCGCCGGCACCGAGGTCGCGCTCGGCGTCCTGCCGGGCGGGGCCACGAACGTCCTGGTCCGAGCGCTCGGACTTCCGACCGACCCCGTCGAGTGCACGGGCTTGCTGATCGCGAATGCGCTCGACGAGCAGTCGATGAAGCTGCACCTCGGACGGGCCGACGGACGCTACTTCGCGGTGAACTGCGGCGCCGGGATCGACGCCTCGGCGATGCGTCGCCTGGAGAAGAAGTTCCCCTCCACGAAGGCGAAGTACGACCGTGTCGCGTTCCGCGCGGTCGCGTGGGAGCTGATGGTGGGATACGCCGGGAAGAAGCCCGACCTCGACGTGGCGATCGACGGCGGGACGCCGTTCCCGTCCCTCTCGGTGATGGTCGGCCGGACCGACCCCTACACCTTCTACAAGGAACACGGCCTGCGGATGACCCCCGACGCCTCCCTCGACGCCGGCCTGGACGTGCTGTCCGTTCGCAGGCTGAACCGGCGGAACATCCCGCGGATCGCCTGGCAGGTCTTCGGTTCCGCGCGCCACGTGCACGGCAGGGACATCGACTACATCCACGACGCCTCGCAGGTCATCGTCACGTCGTCCGATCCGTTCCCGGTCCAGGTCGACGGGGACCCGCTCGGTGATCACCGACGGCTGCAGATCGACATGGCCCGCGAAGCGCTCTGGGTCGTGGCCTAGCTCGGTCGGCGAACGGCTACGTTCCGTATCCTGCACGGACAACGGTCCGCGCTCGAGCGTCCGGAAGAGGGGATCCATGTCGAACGATGTCGCCCCCATCGCGCCGCACGGCGGCACGCTGGTGAACCTCCAGGTCGCAGGTTCGGACGCAGATGCCCTCGCGGACGAGGCCGCCAACATCCCGCGTGTCACGATCAGCGAACGGGAGCTCTCGGACCTGGAGATGCTCGCTACCGGGGCCCTGAGCCCGCTCACCGGGTTCCAGACGGAAGACGACTACCATGCGGTCCTCGAGACGATGCATCTGTCGAACGGGCTCGCATGGGCGATCCCGGTCGTCCTCGGGCTGTCGGACGCCGATGCCCATCGGATCGGCGGCGCGTCCTCGATCGCACTGACCTCGGGTCCCGATGCAGCGTCCATCGCGGTCCTTCGCGTCGCGGAGCGGTTCAAACGCGACAAGCAGAAGGAGGCCGTCGCCGTCTACCGGACGGATGACGCCCAGCACCCCGGCGTGAAGGCTCTGTTCGACGCCGGCGACAGCTGCGTCGGGGGTTCGC
>DASWDB010000023.1:0-11089 GCA_036395715.1 Actinomycetota bacterium
CCGTTCACCAGCAGGTTCGGGAATCGGGAGGGAAGCACGACCGGCTGCTGCTCGTACCCATCGAAGTTCGGCTCGAAGTCGACGGTCTCGGCCTCGATGTCCCGAAGGAGCTCCAAGGCCACGGGGGCAAGCCGAGCTTCCGTGTACCGGTACGCTGCGGGCGGGTCGCCGTCGACGGAGCCGAAGTTCCCGTGTCCGTCCACCAGGGGGGCTCGAAGCGAGAAGTCCTGGGCCATCCGCACCAGGGCGTCGTAGATCGCGTCGTTCCCGTGCGGGTGGTACTTCCGGATCACGTCGCCGACGACCGCCGCCGACTTACGGTAGGGACGGTCGGGCCGGAGGCCGGACTCGAGCATCGACCAGAGGATCCGGCGGTGCACCGGCTTCAGACCGTCACGCACCTCGGGCAACGCGCGTCCGACGATCACGGACATCGCGTAGTCGAGGTACGACCGCTGGATCTCGTCTTCCAGCTGGACGGGCTCGACGTTCCCTGCGAACAAGCCTTCCTGAGGCACGGGTGCTCCTGATCTCCTTCTAGACGTCCAGGTTCTGGACGTACTGGGCGTTCGTTTCGATGAATTCCCTGCGCGACGGCACGTCCTCGCCCATCAGCACCGTGAACAGATGATCGGCGGTGGCGGCATCCTCGAGCGTGACCTGGAGCAAGGTCCGCCGCTCGGGGTCCATCGTGGTCTCCCAGAGCTGGGACGCGTCCATCTCACCGAGACCCTTGAACCGCTGGGGATCCATCTTCTTGTTGCCGTTGCCGCTGCTGCTTCGGAAGTCGTCCCACTGGCGCTCGGTGTAGAAGTAGTGTTCCTGCTTCCCCTCCTTCAGGAGGTACAGGGGCGGCTGGGCGAGGTAGACGTAGCCCGCATCGATCAGATCGCGCATGTAGCGGAAGAAGTACGTCAGGAGGAGCGTGCGGATGTGCGCGCCGTCGACGTCGGCGTCGGCCATCAGCACGATGCGGTGGTACCTGGCCTTGTCGAGGTCGAACTCGTCCCCGATCCCTGTGCCGATCGCCGTGATGAGCGCCTGGATCTCGTTGTTCTCGAGGATCTTGTGCAGCCGCGCCTTCTCGACGTTCAGGATCTTGCCGCGGATCGGAAGGATGGCCTGGGTGGCCGGGTCGCGTGCTTGCTTCGCCGAGCCGCCTGCGGAATCGCCCTCCACGATGTAGATCTCACACGCGGCTGGATCGTTCAGCTGGCAGTCGGCAAGCTTGCCGGGCAAGGAACCCGATTCCAGGAACGACTTCCGGCGGGTCAGGTCCCGAGCCTGCTTCGCGGCGAGCCTCGCCTTGGCCGCGGACGTACCTTTCGTCACGATGCGCCTGCCGTCGCCGGGGTGCTCCTCGAGCCACTCGGCGAGCTTCGCGTTGACCGTCGTCTCGACGAACGAACGGATCGAGGCGTTGCCGAGCTTGGTCTTCGTCTGACCCTCGAACTGCGGATCGCGGAGCTTCACCGACACGATCGCGATCAGTCCCTCGCGAACGTCCTCCCCGATCAGGTTCTCCTCCTTCTCCTTGAGGAGGCCTTTGCTCCGCGCGTACCGATTCAAGACGTTCGTCAAGGCCTTCTTCAACCCCTCCTCGTGCATGCCCCCTTCGTGGGTGTTGATCGTGTTCGCGAACGAATGGAAGGACTCCGCGTACGAGTTGTTCCACTGCAGTGCGATCTCGACCTCGGCCGTCCCGTCACCCTCCTTCGCCTCGAAGTACACGACGCGGTGCAGAGGCTCACGGCCCTCCGCGAGGTACTTCACGAAGTCCACGAGACCACCGGTGGCCTTGAAGACCTCCTTGGCGCCGGTGCGTTCGTCGACCAGTTGGATCTCGACGCCCTTGTTGAGGAACGCCAACTCCTTGAGGCGATCCGCGAGGATCTTGCTCTCGAACTCCACGCCTTCGGTGAAGATCTCCGGGTCCGGCCAGAAGCGGATCAGGGTCCCGGTCTTCGAGCTGCCCTTGCCCTTCGTGAGCCTCTTCGTGACCTTGCCGCGGCTGAAGGCCATCGTGTACGTCGAGCCGTCCCGCTGGACCTGGGCGTCGAGTCTCTGCGAGAGCGCGTTCACCACCGAGACACCGACGCCGTGGAGGCCGCCGGAGATCTTGTAGCCTTCGCCGCCGAACTTCCCGCCGGCATGCAAGACGGTGAGCACGATCTCGAGCGCGGGCCGACGATCCTTGCGACCCGGGATCGGCTTGACGGGGATGCCTCGGCCGTTGTCGAGCACGCTCGCCGAACCGTCCGCGTGCAGCGTGACGACGATCTTGTCGCAGTGCCCGGCCATCGCTTCGTCGATCGCGTTGTCGACGACCTCGTACACGAGGTGGTGCAGCCCTCGTGAGCTGGTGGTGCCGATGTACATCCCGGGCCGCTTGCGGACGGGCTCGAGCCCCTCGAGGACCTGGATGCTGCTGGAGTCGTAGCCGGGCTGTTGTTTGGTCGTTCTCGTCCTGGTGGTGCGTTTCGCTGGGGTTGCCAACCGTCCTCCGATCGGGGCCGCACGCCACCCACCGCGAGCCTGCGGGGGCGTGCGGCGGGGTGTCGCACGAACCCCCCTATTCTACCGGACGACTGGGTGGTCTGACCGTATCTCCCGGGCCGAAATCAGCCCTGTGACCTGCGGTTTCGCGCTTCCCGGGCCCCCGAGCCGACGACGATCCGGACGGCCTTGACCGACCCCGTTCCCAACGCCGCATCGGCCCGCTCCCGGATCTGTTCCGCGAGGTATCTGGCCTGCGCCCCCCAGGGTCCGTCGGACGCCCAGACGATGAGTATCCCTTCCTCCAATGACGCGGGCTGGGTCGCGCGCGCGAGCCGCTCCCCCACCAGCTCCGGCCACCGGCGGGCGAGCGTCGCGATCGGCATCCCGCGACTGAAGACCTCTTCCCGCATCAAGGCGTCGACGACGTCGCCGATCGGAACCGGGTCTCCGGTACGCCGGTCGGCGCGCCGTCCGAACCCCTTCGAATGCGGCATCACGCCGCCTCGTTGCGAGCGATGACGCTGCCGGCGCGCACGTCCAGGATCGCCGTCGCCCGTGGCGGCACGTCTGCCTCGTCGGCCACACTGATCACGACCTGGCCGGGTCGCGCGGCGAGGATCGACGCGATCCGGTCCCTGCGCGACGGGTCGAGGGCGCTGTAAGGATCGTCGATCAGCAGGAGCGGGGGCTCGCCGATCGCGGCCTCGACGGCGGTCGCGAGTCCCAGTCGGACGGCGAGCGCGGCCACCCAGGTCTCCCCGTGGGACGCGAAGCTCCTGGCTCCCAGGTCGCGCACGGCGAGCTCCAGGTCATCCCGGTGCGGTCCGACGAGCGACGTCCGACGCTGAAGCTCGTCGGACCGCCGCTCGTCGAGCCGCCGACGGAACCCCGCCTCCACGTCGTTGGCGGGGACGTTCGGCGCGTACCGGACCACCAGGTCGTATCCGGAGACAGCCGAGAACGCTTGCGACGCCTCCGGGGCGATCGCATCCACGGACTCGGCGCGCGCCCGGATCACCGCGGCGCCGGTCTGGATCAGCTGCTCGTCCCATGCCTCGAGCTCGGGGGGGGCCCCTCGGCCCTCGTGCTCCTTCAGGAGCCGGTTCCGCTGCCTGAGCACGCGCTCGTACGAGCTGGTGAGCGTGTCGCGGGTGGGTTGGAGCAGCACGACGACCTCGTCCATGAATCCGCGGCGTCGAGCCGGATCGCCGGTGACGATCGGCAGATCGAACGGTCCGAACAACACGACGCGGACCGCTCGACGAAGGTCGCGTCGCCTCCGGACCGTCGAGCGATCGACCTGCAGGCGGTTGGCACCCTTCCGCCTGATCTCGACCTCGACGAGCACGCGACCATCGCGGGTCTCGAATTCCCCTCGGACGAACGCGGCGTCCGTGCCGTGTCGCACGAGCGGCTCGCTCGCGCTCGCGCGCGGACTCCCGAGCGAATACAGGAAGTGCATGGCCTCCAACAGATTGGTCTTGCCTTCGCCGTTGGGTCCGGCCACCACGATGATCCCGTCGTGTCCGAGGTCGACCCGCGTATGTGTGTGGTTGCGGTAGTCCCGCAACTCCACCCACGACAGGCGCATGGCGGGACCCGGGTCGGAGCGGGCTACACCACCGCGGCCGGGAGCCGCACTGGCATCACGAGGTAGGTGAACCCATCACTCTCCCCGTGCACCACCCCGGGCTTCAGCCCGTCTCGCACGTCCAGACGCACCGATTCACCGACCGCGGCCGTGAGACCGTCGATCAGGTACTGTGGGTTGAACGCCACCGTCAGATCGTCTCCCTCGTAACGAGCCTCGACGGTTTCCACTGCCTGGCCGAGATCGGGAGAGCTGGACGACAGTTTGACGCCGAGGGCGTTGAACTCGAGTCGGACGGGCGTGGTGTCGCGAGCGAGGAGCCCAACCCTGCGCACGGCGTCGAGCAGCTGTTGGCGCGAGACCGTCAACCTGCTCTCGTGCGTATCCGGGAGCAGCTGGCGATAGTTCGGGAACTCGCCTTCGATGAGCCGGGACGTGAGCGTCAACCCTCCGGTGCGGAACGACACCTGCGCGTCGTCCACGAGGATCTCCACCTTGCCCTTCTCGTCACCCGAAGCGGCACGCCCGGCCTCGGAGAACGCCCGCTCGGGGACGATCGCCTTCGCCTCTCCGTCCGCGCTCGCGACGAGGTCGCGGACCGCGAGCCGATACGAATCCGTCGCCACCAGCACGCAGCCTTCGCGACTCACCTCCACCAACACGCCCGTCAGCACCGGCCTTGCCTCGTCGCGGCTGGCGGCCCGCGCGACCTGCGAAACGGCCTCCGCGAAGGCGCCGGCGTCGGCCTCGACCCGGGTGCCCCCAGGTTCCTGCAATCCGGGGAAGTCCTCCGCGGGCAGCAACCGAAGCGCGCCCTCGTAGGCTGCGCACCTGATCCGTGCCTGCGACTGGTCGGTCTCCACGTCGACCGGTGCGTCGGAGAGCGACTTCACGGTGTCGGCCAGCAGCCGGGCGGGGATCAGCGCGATCCCTGGCTCGGTCACTTGCACGTCGATCGTGAGGCGAGCAGAAACCTCGAGGTCGGTCGTCGTCGTCGTCAGCCTGCCCTCGGCCGCCCCGTCGAGCAGGACGCCCGTGAGCGCGGGGATCCCCGGCCGCGACGACACACCGCGCTGGACCGTCTGCAAGGCGTCGGATAGCGCATCTCGATCGCATCGGAACTTCACCGTGCACACCCCCTGTTTCGGTATCTGTTCTTCATGAAGACTTGTAGTAGTAGGACCGGTGGAACCGTGGATAACCCTGTCATCCGTGCAGCGTAATAGCCATATCCGACATGTGGATGGTCGGTGGATAAGTCGTGCCGCTCTCCCCCCGACACCCGGATGCTGTCCCGTGAGCCCGGGTCATCCACACCATTGTCCACACCTCAGGAGGTCCCTCGGACGCGTCCCCGGACGATCCTGGTCAGGTCCTGAACCTGCCGGAAGGTGGCGTCGCGCTCACGCATCTCGTCTTCCACCTTCTTGATCCCGTGGAGGACGGTGGTGTGGTCGCGACCACCGAAGATCTCGCCGATCTTCACCAGTGACAGCCCGGTGCACTCGCGCATGAGGTACATGCCGATGTGCCGTGCCTGGGTGAGCGGTCGTGAGCGGGACTTCGATACGAGATCGCCGGTGGAGAGCGAGAAGTACTCGGCGGTCTGCTCCATGATCAGCTGCGGCGGGATCTCGTGGTCGGTCTGTGGGATCAGGTCCTGGAGCGCGCGCTCGGCCAACTCTTGGTCGATGGGTTGCGCCGTGAGCTCGGACCAGGCGACCACCCTGACGAGCGCCCCCTCGAGCTCCCGGACCGACTGGTCGAACTTCGACGCGACGAACTCGATCACGTCGTGAGGGATGGTCAGACGCTCGCGCTCCGCTTTGAGCTGCAGGATCGCGATGCGTGTCTCCAGGTCGGGCGGCTGCACGTCGACGCAGAGACCCCAACGGAACCGGCTCACGAGACGCTCCTCAAGACCGGACAGCTCGTGCGGCGGTCGATCGGATGCGATCGCGATCTGACGGCCGCTCCCGTGGAGATGATTGAACGTGTGGAAGAACTCTGTCTGTGTCTCCTCGCGTTTGGCGAGGAACTGGATGTCGTCGACGAGCAAGACGTCCACCTCGCGGTAGCGATGGCGGAACTGGTCGCCTTGGCGTTCGCGTACCGCCTTGATGAACTCCGTGACGAAACGCTCCGAGGTCACGTATTTCACGCGGATCCCTGGGTTAACGCGGTACATGTGGTGACCGACCGCGATCAGCAGGTGTGTCTTGCCCAGACCGACGCCGCCGTAGATGAACAACGGGTTGTACGCGGTCGACGGTGGCGCTTCGGCGACGGCCATCGCTGCCGCGTGCGCGAACCGGTTGCTCGGCCCCGGCACGAACGCGTCGAACGTGTAGTTGGGGAAGGGCAAGCCGGGCGCCCCGAGTGAGATCGCCGCGGCGCGCCGACGCACCGCCTCGCTCGACTCCCCGATGGGCGTGCGAGCTTGTGTCGACGGCGCGGAGTTGATCGCGGGCGTCTGCTCGAGCGGATGGCGGATCCCCTCTTCGACCTCGAACTCGATCTTCACGGGTCCGCCGTACGAAGCCGCGACCACTTCCTCGATCAGCGCGAGATGGTTGTGCTGCAAGCGCTCACGGACGAGCGGGCTGGGGACCGCGAGAGTGAGGACGTCGTCGATGAGGCCGGCCGGCCGAACGTCGGAGAACCACATCACGAGGGTCGTGTCGGGGAGCTCTTCTCTCGCGCGCGCGAGCACCCTCGACCACGCTTCGAGTGCCGCATGCTCCGGGTAGGCCGTCACCATGCCTATTCCACAGAACCTTTCCACAACGGTGGAAAACCCTACGGAGGGGCTCTCCGACAACGAGGGGGCGGCCCGGTCTCGCGCCCCGGGGGGAAGGCGGGCTGGAAGATAGCACGGTGGTTTTCCACGCCGCACGCTCGTTGCGGGGTCTTGACGTTCTTTCTGTTGTCAAGAGGCTTGGCCAGCGAGGATGCACGCCCCGTATACTCTCCGCTCGATCGGCGAAGCCGGTCTCCCATCGAGCGAGGATCGTCCACGGATGGCCAAAGGCAAGCGAACGTATCAGCCGAACAACCGTCACCGCGCGAAGGTGCACGGATTCCGGCACCGGATGCGGACCCGGGCCGGGCGCGCGATCCTTGCCGCGCGTCGCCGCAAAGGGCGAGCGCGGGTCACCGTCTGACCTGCGCGGACAGGCCCGGTGCGATCGCGCGATGTGCAGCGCGTCTTCGATGAAGGCCGGCCGGTTCACGGGAGCCGGGTGGTAGTGTTTCTCGCGCCCGGGACCGGGGGAGCGGCGTACGTCGTCGGTCGAAAGGTCGGCAACGCTGTCACGCGGAACCGAGCTCGGCGCATCCTTCGAGCGGCGTGGTTCGAGGTCGCTCCGAGGATCGGGAACGGACACGATGCCGTCCTCGTGGCCCGAGAGGCCATCCGGGGGGCCAAGACGCAGGACCTGGTGGCCGAGATGAGGCAGCTTCTCCGCGGGGAGATCACGCACCCATGAACGCCATCCGACGCGGTCTGCACGAGGCCGGGGGACCGATCCGCGCGCTTCTCATCGCATCCATCAAGCTGTACCGCCTGACCCTCTCGGGCTGGCTCGGCGGTCAGTGCCGCTTCTATCCGAGCTGCAGTCGCTACGCGGAAGACGCGATCAGGCTGCACGGCGCGGTCCGTGGCTCCGCGATGGCGCTCTGGAGGGTGCTGCGCTGCAACCCATTCGGCGGCGGCGGCATCGATCACGCCGACGGACGCGGGCACGATCTTGCGTATGACGATGTCGTACGAAAGGCATCCGACCGGAAGGAATCTGACCGGAAGGCACGGGTGTAGAGCTTGGTCGCCAACGTCCTTTGGCAAGGGCTCCTCAACGCGCTCGGCTGGGTCCTCGCATGGATCTACGACATCGTGCCGAACTACGGCATCGCGATCGTCCTCCTCACGCTCGCGATCCGGCTCCTGTTGCTTCCCCTCGGGATCAAGCAGATCAAGAGCATGCAGCACATGCAGGCGCTCCAACCGAAGCTGAAGGAACTCCAGAAGAAGTACAAGAACAACCGCCAGAAGCAGCAGGAAGAGCAGATGAAGCTGTACAAGGAGGCGGGGGTGAACCCGCTCGGCGGATGCCTCCCCATGCTCCTCACGCTGCCGTTCCTTTTCGCGATGTATGCCGTCATACGGCCTCCGACCTTGACCCCGTCGCAGGATCCACAGCACAAGGGCGCGTTCGTCGTGGCCAACAACCATCTCCCGCAGGACAGCGCCCTGTTCCAGAACGTCCTGACGCACCAGAACACCGATTTCCTGTTCATGAACCTGCAGTGCAACCTCGTAGGGGCCGGGACCCAGGTTCCGATCAAGTACAAGGACCCGAGCGATGGGCAGGTCAAGCAGCTACCGGGACCCGGGAACCCGAACCCAGCGGACCAAACGCCTGCCAAGATCTACGGGAAGGACAACGCGGACCTGCCGTTCCAGGCTGAGACACAGGCATTCCTGGACTGCGGGCACCAGCGTTTCCCCGACATGATCCCGTACATCCTGTTGCTCGCGATCATGGTGGGATCGACGTTCTTCCAGACCTGGCAGATGCAGCGTGCGAGCCCGAAAGACTCGCAATCATCTCAGCAGCAGGCCATCACGCGCGTGATGCCGCTGATGTTCGCGTTCTTCGGGCTGCAGTTCCCCGCCGGGCTGGTCCTCTATTGGACCGTTTCGAACGGTCTCCAGGTAGCCCAACAGACGTACCTTCTGCGGGCAGGACACATCGGGCCTGAGGCGCTGGAGCGGCGCATGGCCGAACAGAACCAGAAAGCCGCGAACCCGACGCCGCCGAGGCGTGGTGTGATGAGCTGGATGACCGACCGGGCGAAGGCCGTGCAGAACCAGCGGGAGCAGGCGCGGAAGCCGGCGCCCAAGGGTGATGGCAAGGCGACGCAGGGAAAGAAGGGCTCGGGCAAACCCAACCCCGGCCAGAGGAAGCCCCCGAGCGGTGGGTCGTCACGCACGGGGCGGCCGCCCGCCGGGGACCCCGGCCGGCGCAAGAAGGGGGCGGCCCCCGGCAATCAGCTGAGGCGCAACCCGAAGCCTGAACCACCGGAGGAAGAGGGATGAGCAGCGACCTGCCGGACGAGGTCGATCTCGAGGAACAAGCCGACGCCGTCGCAGACTTCGTGGAGGAGCTCCTCGGTCACATGGACATCGACGCGATCGCGGAGCCGGCCCAACAGGGCGATCGGTTCTACGTCGACATCCTCGAGGGACCGCCGGACGATCTGGCGCTCTTGATCGGCAAGCATGGACAGACGCTCGACGCCATCCAGGAACTCGCCCGCAATGTCGTTGGGCGAAGGCTGGACGAGCGGATCCGTGTCCTTGTCGATGTCGAGGATTATCGGAAGCGCAGGGCGTCAAAGCTCGAGGAGCGTGCACGTGAGGCCGCGGAGAGGGCGCGGGCGACCGGCCAGGAGCAGGAGCTGGAACCCATGGACGCCCTCGAGCGGAAGATCGTCCACGATGCCGTTGCAGGGATCGACGGTGTCCAGAGCGGATCCCGCGGCGAGGACCCGAACCGTTTCGTCGTCGTCAGTCCCGCCGAGTGAGGAACCCGGTCGCCGGGCCCCGGGCGGGGAGGATGTTTCACGTGAAACATGAGGCTTGGGGTCGGTGGGATCAGGTGCTCGCCCTCCACATCAGCAGCGAGATGGCCGAACGACTGGATCGCTACGAGCGTCTCCTCCTCGAGAAGGCCGTCCCCTTCGGGATGATCGGTCGTGCCGACCGAGGCAGGCTCCGCGAACGCCACATCCTCGATTCGCTCCGCGCCGCTCCGCTTCTCGGGGCCGCTCCCCTTCGGGTCGTTGATCTCGGGTCGGGCGCGGGCCTTCCAGGGATACCCCTCGCGATCGCCCGACCAGACCTCTCCTTCCGATTGGCGGAGCTCCGGCAGCGACGCGCGGCATTCATCGAGCTGGTGGTCGACAGGCTTCGACTCCCCAACGTCCGGGTCTTCGCCGGGAAGGCCGAGGATCTGGACGAACGGTTCGACGTTGGCCTGTCCAGAGCCTTCGCCGACCTCGCCCGCGCGTGGGGGATCGCCGAGTCGCTGCTTTCGCCTGCCGGGAGGCTCCTCTTCTGGGCCGGTCGGACCTTCGACGTAACCTCGGGAGCGCCTGAAGGAGCAAGCATCTCGGTTTCTGCCGCTCCCGCCCTTGCGGATGCCGGGCCTGTGGTTATCATGACCCGGCAGTGAGCAAGCCTTCTCCCGGTGCTACCTCGTCGTCCGCTCCTTCTGACAAGGGCACCCAGGGCCCTGTCACGAACACGGATCGAGTGAGGAAGAGAGCGCCCGATCCCCCCGCAGAGCCCGGCGTGGCGCGGGTCGTCGCCATCGCAAACCAGAAGGGCGGGGTGGGGAAATCCACCACCGCGGTCAGCCTCGGGGCGGCTCTCGCCGAGATCGGCTATCGGATCCTGGTCGTCGACCTCGATCCGCAAGGCAACGCGTCGACCGGCATGGGCATACGCCACGAGGCACGCAGGGTCACGGTGTATGACGTCGTCCTTTCCGAGGCGCCCGTCGAAAGCGCCATCGTTCCCACTTCGGTGACGCACCTCGACGCGGTTCCTTCCACGATCGACCTGGCGGGGGCGGAGATCGAGCTCGTCAGCCAGTTCTCCCGGGAAACGCGTCTCAAGAAGGCGCTCGTTCCCGTCGCCGACGGTCGTTACGACTTCATCTTCCTCGATTGCCCACCATCCCTTGGGCTGCTGACGATCAACGCTCTCACGGCTGCGGAAGAACTGATCGTCCCGATCCAGTGTGAGTACTACGCGCTCGAGGGCCTCGGCCAGCTCCTTCGGAACGTGAACCTCGTCCAGCAGAACATCAACCCAGAACTCAAACTCACGGGCATCGTGATGACGATGTTCGACCCTCGGACCAAGCTCTCCGAACAGGTCGTCCAGGAGGTCCAGCGGTTCTTCGGGGAGCGCGTGTATGACGTCATCATCCC
>DASWDB010000024.1:0-12344 GCA_036395715.1 Actinomycetota bacterium
GAGCATCGATTCGTCCGCGAGGTCGATGTAAACGATCGCGGGGATCTGTTCGACCAGGGCGCCGTACTTCGACCGCGCATCGCGCAGACCGACCTGCGCCTCGATCAGCTCTGACTGATCCATCATGATGCCCAGCCAGTACTGCGGAACGCCGGAGGCATCGTGGATCAGGACGGCCTCTTCTCGGATCCACACGACCGCCCCACTGCGGTGGAGTCCCCGGTACTGGATCCGGAACGGCTCCCCGGTCGCGATCGAGCGCTCACACGCGGCGACGACGCGGTCCCGGTCTTCCGGGTGCACGCGCTCCTCCCAGCGGTCGTAGGTGTCGACCCATTCGGCAGGCTCGATGCCCAGCAGGTCGTAGATCCGCGGGCTCACGTCCAGGACCGTCGTCCCGGCCGCGACGCCGTCGATGTACAGCACCGCCGGGAGATGGTCGATCAGGGCGCGGTACCGGGATCCGAGGTCGGATCCGGCTGCACCCGCGGTCGACCGATCATCGCGAGCTTCGGGCGTGAGGAAGCCGGGGCCGATCGCGTGCGCGTCCGTTCGAGCGTCGTCGGGATGGGGCACGGCACTCCGGGGGTTGGGTAGTCAACCATCGGCGCCACGGCCGAGATCCTTGAGCCTGAGCAAACGTTCAGCTCATTGCGTGACAGGACATCCGTGACGTCCGGCGTGGCATCCGACCTACACCGGTCGCGGGACCGCCTCAGAGGTAGACGCCGGTGCGGTACTCCGTGACCGGGGGTTCCGGTGCGGTCTGGACACGGAACCGCAAGCGGGTCCGCTCCGCTCCGTCGATCGCCAGGACGAACGTGTGCTCGCCCTCCTTCTCGAAGACCAGGCCGTCGAGGTTGAGCGCGAGGGTCGCCGTCCCGGGACCGTTCGGTGAGGTGAAGGACGCTTCGAGGGCGCCGCTCGGGCCGAAGGCCCGAGCGGCGCCCTCGGGATCGAGGAGCGTCAACGTCAGCGTGTGCTGTCCCGCCTCGGTCGCGACCGTCCGCACGATCAATCCGATCCCGACACGGTCGTGCCGGGCCGGGAACGCGGTCGTCTGGATCACCTGCCAGCCGATCCCCAGGGCGTGCAGCTTCCCGCCCGATGCCTGCACGGCGTCGGCGAGGAACGCCTCGATGTCCACTGTCGCATCCTACGGGGTACGGTTGGGCTGGACGGCCGCGAGGGAAGGCGAGGATGGGTCACGCGCTCGACTACCTGAAAGATGAGCTCGTCGAGCTCGAGACGAACGGGTTGCTGCTGCAGCCGCGGACGCTGGAGGGCCCGACGGGTGCGCGCGCGACGTTCGACGGTCGCGAGGTCATCAACCTCGCGTCGAACAACTACCTCGGTCTTTCGAACCACCCGCGTATGAACCGGGCCGCCGCGGATGCCGCCGAGCGCTTGGGCGCCGGCACCGGCGCTGTGCGGACGATCGCCGGGCAGATGCGGATGCACCTGGACCTGGAGGAACGGTTCGCGGCCTTCAAGCACGCGGATGCGGCCCTGCTGTTCCAGTCCGGGTTCACGGCGAACGCGGGCACGGTCGCCGCGATCCTCGGACCGGAGGACGTGATCGTGAGCGACCGGCTGAACCACGCGTCGATCATCGACGGCGCCCGGCTGTCGAAGGCCGAGATCAAGGTGTTCGAGCACCGCGACGCCGCCGATGCCGAGCGGCTCCTGACGGAGACGGCGAAGCCCGGTCGCCGTCAGCTGCTGATCACGGACGGCGTCTTCTCGATGGACGGCGACATCACACCGCTCGCCGACCTCGTTCTGGTCGCCGAGCGGCGCGACGCGATCATGATGATCGACGACGCGCACGCGTCCGGCGTGCTCGGCAGGGGTGGCGCCGGCACGGTGGATCACTACGGGCTGCGCGGTCGCGTCGACATCCAGGTCGGCACGCTCTCGAAGGCGATCGGCGTGCTCGGGGGGTTCATCGCGGGGCCGCCGCACCTGATCGAGTGGCTGCAGAACCGTGGCCGTCCCTACCTGTTCTCGACGAGCCCGCCGCCGCCGGTCGTCGCGGCCTGCATCGAGGCGCTCGCGATCATCCGCGACGAGCCGGACCGACTGGAGCGCTTGTGGTCGAACACCCGGTTCCTGAAGGACGGTCTGCACGAGCTCGGCTTCGATACCGGGGGTTCCGAGACGCCGATCACCCCCGTCATCACCGGCGACGAAGCACGGACGCAGGCATTCGCTCGTCGCCTCTTCGAGGAGGGCGTCTTCTGCCCCGCGATCGTGTTCCCGACGGTGGGACGTGGGAAGGCGAGGGTCCGGACGATCGTCACCGCCGACCATACGGAGCCGGATCTGGCCGAGGCGCTCGCCGCGTTCGAACGGGTGGGGAAGGAGCTCGGGCTACTCGGCGGCTGACGCGTCGCCGACCAGCTCTTCGGCGACCTTGGCCTGGAGCCCGCGGATCATCAGATCCAGCCCGAACTCGAACTGTTCGTCCCCGTCGCACTCGGCGAAGTAGCGGGAGACCGCGGCGAGAACCGGGAACTCGTCGACGGGAAGGCTGGCCGCGAGATCCTCCTTGCGCTTGACGTGCTCCGGACTCTCGATCGAGCCGCCCTCCATCATCACGAATCCCTGCATGTAGCCGCCGAACGCGTGGAACGCCTGCACGCAGTCGCGATTCGACAGTCCCGCCTCCCGGAACAGCTGCAACGCCAACTCCATCGGGCGGAAGGAGTCCGGTGAGGACGGCGCCGGCCCGTGGCGCTCGGCGAACAGGCGCATCACGTCGGGATGCGCCTGCAGGAGCCGCCGGTACGAACGGGCGCCGGCGCGGAGCCGCTCCGTGATGTCGCCGGCCGAATCCGGATATTCGAACTCTCCCATCACGGCTTCGCAGATCCCGTCGAGCACGTCTTCCTTGTCGCGTACATGGTGGTAGAGCGACATCGCCTCGACGCCGACCTCGCGAGCGATCCGCCGCATCGAGACGGCCTCGAGGCCCTCGGTATCCATGACGTGAAGCGCAGCGCCGATGATGCGCTGACGCGTGAGTCGTTCGCGTTCTTTCGTGATAGTCATGGTTCTCCGAACGTTCACCGAAGTTCGGCTTGACAGGCTTACAGCGTACGCCTATCCTCCGTACACCGTAAGCGTACACCGTACGTCAAGCTGCGCTCAGGAAGCACAGCGGGGAGTTGAAGGGGGACCCAGTGAAGCTGAATCCGGAAACACTTGCACGTGCGAGCAGCCGGCACCCGTGGCGGACCGTCGGGATCTGGGCGGTCATCCTCGTGCTCGGGTTCGGTGCATCGGGCGCCCTGCTGAGCAGCGCGCTCACCACGGACTTCGATTTCTCGAACAACCCCGAGGCGAAGCAAGCCAAGACGATCCTGGATCAAGAGCAGCTCCAGCAAGACGTCACCCCGGAGACCTTCGTGATGACGGGCGGGCAGGGAGCGGTCAACGACCCCGCCTTCCAGCAGCAGGTCAACGCCGCCCTGAACGACCTGCGCGCGCTTGGCCCGGACGCCGTCACGACCGTTCCGACGTCCTATCCGCTTTCGGCGGCTCAGCAGAAGGACCCGCGGGTCGCGGCGCTGGGCCCGATCGATTCGCAGGATGGAACCGCGGTGCTGTTCACCGTGATCCTGCCGGGCAAGGCCGATCAGACCGCGAAGCACGTCGACGAGTTCAACACGATCCGTGATCGCTACAGCACCGGTGGCACCACGATGTACATGCTCGGGGAGCCGACGTCGACCGACGACTTCAAGAAGATCTCCCAGAAGGACCTTGAGAAGGGCGAGACCATCGGGATCTTCGTCGCGGTCGTCGTGCTCCTGGTCGTCTTCGGATCGGCGATCGCGGGTGTGACCCCGATCATCATGGGGATCTTCGCGATCGGTGTTGCCTTCGGCCTGGTCGGCCTCCTCGGACAGCTCTGGCATTTCAGCTTCTTCGTCCCGAACCTGATGTCGATGATGGGTCTGGCGGTGGGCATCGACTATTCGTTGTTCATCGTCTCGAGGTATCGGGAGGAACGCTCACGCGGCCGTGACAGCCTGGAGTCCATCGGGATGACCGGGGCGACCGCGAACCGAGCGGTGTTCTTCAGCGGCTTGACGGTGATCCTCGCGCTCGCCGGGATGCTGATCATCCCGCTCACGATCTTCCGCGGCCTCGCGGGCGGCGCGATCCTGGTGGTGGCGGTCTCGCTCGCGCTGTCGATGACGTTGCTCCCGGCGCTGATGGCGCTGTTCGCCGATCGGCTGGTGCGACCCGGCAGGGTCTTCGGCCGCGGTCGGAAACTCGAGCACGGGCGTCCTGGAGGCTTCTGGGACATCGTGACCCGGGGCGTGATGGCGCGACCTTGGGTGTGGCTGATCCTCGCGGCCATGTTCATGATCCTGCTCTCCGTTCCGTTCTGGGCCCAAGCGCACCCGAGCGACAGCGGAAGGGGCATCAAGACGGGCCTGTCCGGCATCAGCACGATCCCCGACGACGTCCAAACGAAGCAAGCGTTCGACGTCATCATCGCGAAGTTCCCGAAGGCAGGTCAGCAATCGACGGCGGACGTGGTGATCCCCGGTGCGTCGACCGACCCGACGGTCCAACAGGGGATCAAGACGCTCGATGGGCTCGTTGCGAACGACCCCGACTTCGGCACGCCGACGCCGCCGCAGACGAGTGCCGACGGCCGGTACACCCTCGTAAGGTTCCCGAACGCGGGCGCTGCGACCGACGCGCAGAGCGAGGCGGCCGTTGCCGCGATCTCGCGGATGCGCGACCAGTACGTACCGCAGGCGTTCGGGTCCGGTTCGGGAGTGCTCGTCGGCGGCGACACCGCCTTCGTCAAGGACTTCTTCGACATCTCGCAGAAGTACACGCCGCTCATCATCCTGCTGGTGCTCGGCCTGTCGTTCCTCCTATTGACCGTCGTGTTCCGCTCGATCGTCGTCCCTGCGAAGGCGATCGTGATGAACCTGCTGTCGGTCGGGGCGGCGTACGGGCTGATCGTGCTGATCTTCCAGAAGGGCGGCCCGTCGTTCGCGCACTCGATCGCGAACCTCTTCGGGTTCACCCAGGTCGACGCGATCGAGGCGTGGCTCCCACTGTTCCTCTTCTCGATCCTGTTCGGGCTGTCGATGGACTACCAGGTGTTCCTGATCAGCCGGATCCGTGAGGAGTACGACAAGACCGGCGACAACTCCGAGGCGGTTGCCTTCGGGCTGCGGACCACCGGCGGGATCATCACCGGCGCGGCGATCATCATGGTGGCGGTGTTCGCGGGGTTCGCGAGCGGCCGGTTGACGTCGCTCGAGCAGATGGGGTTCGGGCTCGCGGTCGCGGTGTTCCTGGACGCGACCATCGTGCGATCGATCCTGGTGCCGTCGGCGATGAAGCTCCTCGGCGATCGCAACTGGTACCTCCCGGGGTGGCTCCAGTGGCTGCCGAAGGTCGACGTCGAGGGTCACGAGGCAGCCGAGCGCGTCACGATCCCGGACACGCCGGCCGAGCTCGTCGAGGCGCGCGACCGGAACGACTGACCGCGAACCGATCGATACCCGGAAGGGGGAGGCTGCCCGCGCCTCCCCCTTCCGTCGTTCGGGCTGCATGCGGGTGCCTGCCATGATGGAGCGATGCGTCGACTGACCGACGGCTCGTCGCAAGCACGGCTCACGCTCACGGTGGACGTGCTCGCGCTCGCAGGGTTCATCCTCATCGGGATGCGGTCGCACTCGGACGCCGCGGCCGTGTCGATCTTCCTCCGCAACTTCGTGCCCTTCACCGGCTCGTGGCTCGTCGTCGCCTGGCTCGTCGGCACGTATCGCCCGCCGACGCCGATCGGCCTGGTCGCGACGCTCCTGATCGCGATCCCGGCCGGTGTCGTGCTCCGGGCGCTCTGGGTCCGGAGCTGGAGCCTCGACGAGGTGGTGACGTTCGCGCTCGTCGCCCTCGTGTTCTCGACGATGCTGATCGGGTTGGGTCGAGCGATCTCGGCCGTGCTCGGCGCCAGGGTCTTCGACCGGCGGGCATCGTGACATCGATCGACATGCCCGATCCCGGGGCGGCGCGGAGCTTCTGGCTGGAAGAAGCGCTGCGGGACGATCCGGGGGAGCCGTGTCCGCCGCTCGAGGCGCACGTCGTCGCCGACGTGTGCATCGTGGGAGGCGGGTTCGCCGGGCTGTGGACGGCGGTTCGTCTGAGCGAGCGCGAGCCCGGTCTTCGGATCGCCCTGCTGGAGCAGGACATCGTCGCCGGCGGCGCGAGCGGCCGCAACGGGGGGTTCTTCTCGTCGTCCTGGTGGGATCTGCCGGCCCTGACCGGGCTCTTCGGCGAGGCGGAGGGTCTGCGCTACGCGCTGGCAGTGGCCGACTCCGTCGTCGAGGCCGGGGAGTTCTGCGCGGACAACGAGATCGAGTGCGGGTTCCACCTGGACGGCGCGATGGGCGTGCGAGCAGGGTCGTGGCAGGAAGGGATCGGTCGGCGATCGACGATCGAGCTCTGTGCCCGGCTGGGGCGACCGGATGATCGAACTGACCGCCGCCGAGACGCGCGCCCGCGCCGACTCGCCGACGTTCGTGGGAGGCGTCTTCATCCGCGACGCCGCCGTCGTCCAGCCGGCCCGGCTGGCTCGTGGGCTCCGTCGCGTCTTGCTGGAGCGAGGTGTGCGCATCTTCGAGCGGACGCGCGTCCTGGGTGTGGACCGGACGCGCCCCGCGGTCGTGCGGACCGACCACGGCGCGGTCCGGTCCGATCAGGTCGTGCTCACGCACGGCGCGTGGGCCGCAGGGTGGCGAGACTTCGCGCGCAGCTTCTCCGTGATCGTCGACTACGTCGTCGTCACGGAGCCGATCCCCGACATGCTCGAGGAGATCGGATGGACCTCGCAGTTGGGGATCGCGGATGGGCGCGAGTGGTTCTACTACCTTCGCCCGACCGACGACGGCAGGATCGCGATCGGAGGTGGCACCGGTGGCGTCGTGTTCGGGGGTCGCGCGAGCGGCCGCTCCGTGACGCACGACCGCCGGGTCGCCGAGGTGGCTGCGCGTGGACTGCTCCGGATGTTCCCCCAGCTGGAGGGGACGAGGTTCACGCACGCGTGGGGCGGACCGATCGACCAGACGCCGGCGTTCGTCCCCTTCTACCGGACCCTCGAACCGGGCACGATCCATGCCGGGCTGGGGTACAGCGGCCACGGTCTGTCACAGACGTTCGTCGGCGGGAAGATCCTGGCTTCTACCGTGCTCGGGGTCGATGACGAGTGGACCTCCCTCGCCGTCAACCGTCCGGAGACGATGAAGGCGCCCCCGGAGCCGTTCCGTTGGCCGGCCGTCAAGGCGATCGCGTCCGCTCTGGAACGGGGTGACGCCCGCGAGGAGGCCGGCAAACGTCGCGGCGTGGTGAACGAGCTCGTCGGGTTGGGGCCGATCGGGCTCCGCGAGCAGTACGTCGCGAGACGTCAGTAGCGATCGTCGCGCGTCCCCGGCAGGTCCCGGGTCGGACGACCGACGTCGATCGTCGTCCTGCCCCGCCCGTTTTCACGCTGGAACTTCCGCCACTCGTGACGCCACGCGAACCAGCCGATCGCGACCAACGCCGCGATGGACAGGATCGCGGTCAGCACGATCACGAGGGTGATCTTCAGGACCAGACCGAGCACACCGGCGAGCGCTGCCAGGAGCAGGAGGAACAACAGGACGATCATGAGACCAATGGTACGGCCGACGCCACGAAACGCTGGATCCGTCGCACGAGGAGCCCGGGCTGTTGGATGGGGAGGTCATGGATCCCGTCCACCCAGACGAACGTCGCCGGGGATCCGGCCGCTTTCAGCCGCTCGACCGCCTCGCGCTTCGCGGCGTCGAACGCGGCTCCCTCGTCGGGACCGTGGGCGAGGATCGCCACCGCGGGAACCCTGAGTCGCGCGTGCAAGGCCACCTCGTCTTGGTTCCAGATCGCCCGGAGGATCCGGAAATGGTTGGCGCGCGACAACCGCGGATGGATGCGGCCCCGTCCGTCGACCCGCATGATCGACAGGAAGATCGCCTCCACCTCGGGCGTCAGCGGGACCGGGGACCAGCGAGTGAGACCCCCGCGGAACGCCTCCAGCGGCGTCCCGGCGAGCACGGGCGGCGCGAGCTGACGCTTCGCCTCCTCCCACGTCGCGAACGAGCTCCGCATCCGGAAGACACCGCCGTCGACGAGGACGACACCACCAACCGCGCGAGGCCGATCCGCTGCGAGGGCGAGCGCGACATCGGCGCCCCATGAGTGCCCGACCACCACCGGGCGGCGTATGCGCGCGGCCCTGATCACTGCAAGCGCGTCGGCGGTGACGTGATGGTACCCGTACCCGGACGAGGGCTTCGTCGACAGGCCGTGGCCGCGCGCGTCGTACGTCACGACACGGAACCGTCGAGCGAGTCCTGGGAGCATCAGATCCCAGATCCGCTGGGAGGAAGCCAGCCCGTGATGGAGGAGGATCGCGGGCGCGTCGTTCGCCGCGCCCGCGATCTCCCGGGCGCGGAGGCGCACGCCTCCGTCGCCCGCCACGTCGAACCAGCGTTCTTCCATGCGCCGGCCATGGTAGAAGGGCAGGCCGTGGAGAGTGCCGCCTTCGGTGCTTGCGGCGTAGGCTCTGGGCCCGCTCGACGAAGGGGGAACGATGTACGGAACGTGCGCACGGATGGTCGTCAAGCCCGAGAACCGGGACAAGCTGCAGGCGGTCATGGACGAGGAGCCCACCGACACCAAGGGCTACATCGCCTCACACGTGTTGATGGAGAACGACAGCGACAACGTCTGGTTGCTCGCGATCTTCGAGGATCGGGCGACGTACGACGCCAACGCGGACGATCCGAAGCAGCACGAGATGTACCTGAAGTACCGAGCCCTCCTCGAGGAGGAGCCCGAGTGGCACGACGGCGAGATCCGATCGTTCCCGTAGGTCGATCGGGGCGAACGATGGCCGACGCGTTGCAGAACTACATCGACGGGAAGTGGGTCGATGCGCAGGACGGTGAACGGTTCGACGTGTTCAACCCTGCGACCGGCGCCGTCATCGCGACGGCGCCGCACTCCAAACCGGCAGACGTGGAGGCGGCGGTCGCCGCCGCTCGGCGGACATTCGATGAGGGCACGTGGTGGCCGGGGACGCCGGCCCGCCGGCGTGGCCGGATCCTCCTCGACGTCGCGGACATCGTTGGCCGCGAGCTGGAACGCCTCGCGCGGCTCGAGTCGCTCGATGCCGGGAAACCCATCGGCGAGGCGCGCGAGGACATCGCCGAGGTCGCCTTCATGTTCGAGTACTACGGCGGCTGGGCGACGAAGGTCGCCGGGGAGTCACAGCACCTGGACGCGGACGCGATGTTCATGGTGTGGAAGGAACCGGTCGGCGTCGCGGTCGGGATCACGCCGTGGAACTACCCGATGATGATGGCGACCCAGAAGGCCGCGCCGGCGATCGCGGCGGGCTGCACCTTCATCCTCAAGCCGCCCGAGCAGACACCGCTCACGTGCCTCGAGCTGCCGAAGATCCTGGAGGAAGCGGGGTTGCCGACCGGCGTGTTCCACGTGCTGACGGGGTTCGGCGAGACCGCCGGGGCGCCCCTGGTCGCCCATCCGGGCGTGGACAAGATCGGGTTCACGGGCTCGCGCGAGGTGGGGAAGCTCATCATGCGCAGCGGCGCCGACACCTTGAAGCGGGTCACGCTGGAGCTGGGGGGCAAGTCGCCCAATATCGTGTTCGCCGATGCCGACTTCGAGGCCGCGGTCGAAGGCTCAGTGAACGGCGTGTTCTGGAACCAGGGCGAGATCTGTTCGGCGGGGACCCGGGTCTTCGTGGAGCACGGGATCTACGACGACGCCGTGAACGCGATGGGTGAGCGGGCGACCGGGATCGTGCTCGGCGATCCGTCGGACGACGGCACCACGATGGGACCGCTGGTCTCGCATGAGCAGCAGGAGCGGGTTCAGCACTACCTGGAGGTCGGCGCGGGCGAGGCGCGACTGGCCGCGCAGGGCTCGACCCCCCGGGACCCGTCGCTCGCCAACGGCTACTTCGTTCCGCCCACGATCTTCGCAGACGTCACGAACGACGCGACGATCGCGCGCGAGGAGATCTTCGGTCCCGTCATGTCCGTGATCCCCTTCCGGTCGGTCGACGACGTCATCGCGATGGCGAACGACAACGACTACGGGCTTGCCGCCGCCGTGTGGACGAACGACGTCAAGAAGGCGATGCGGACCGCGCAAGCGCTCCGGGCGGGGATCGTGTGGATCAACGACACGCAGCCGGCCCCGACCGAGATGCCCTGGGGCGGCTACAAGCAATCGGGCGTGGGGCGGGAGCTCGGCAAGCAGGGGCTGGACGACTACCTCGAGGAGAAGGCCGTCTACCTCAATCTGTCGTGAGGTCGCGTCGGGCTCGAGGAGCCAGCCATCCCGCGACCACGATCCCCGCGGTGGTGCTCACGATCACGACCATGGCGGCCCGGAGGTCGAACGCCTGCGCGATCCACCCGAAGATCGGCGGGCTCCAGACGAACCCGGAGTACCCGACGGTCGTCACGGCCGCGACGCCGTTCGCCTGATCCCCCGGCGCGGCCTCGTCCACCAGCCCGAAGGCGGCCGGGGCCGACGCCGAGATGGCGAACCCGAGGATCAGGAACGCCACCGCCACGACCGCGGGACTGCTCGTGGCGGCGGCGACACCGCCGCCGATGGCCGCCCCGATCCCGGAGAGCACGATCGTGGTCCGCCGGCCGAAGCCGAACAGCACGCGCCCCGCGAACAGACGTCCGATGCAGAGGGACGCGGAGAACGCGGCGAACGCCAGGGCCGCCTTCGATGCCGACGCCCCGAGCTGATCCTGGAGGTAGAGGCCCGACCACGTATCCATCGACCCCTCCACCAGGAACGCGAACAGGATCACCAGCGCCGGCACCCACAGCGTCGGATGCCGGCGGAACGCCGACAGCGAAAACGTCGACGGGTCGCCGGCCGGTGTCCTGGTCTTCGCACCGCGTCGCGCGTTCCACGCGGCCGTCAGGAACAGGAGGAGGCCGGCGATCGCAAGGGCGGCCGGGTAGCCCGCACCCGCCGCCACGATCGCGCCCCCCACGATGGCCCCCGTGACCCCGCCCGCCGCGTAGCTGGCGTGCAGCCATTGCAGGACGGGGCGCCCGGTGGCGACCTCGACCCGCTGCGCCTCGACGTTCAGGAAGACGTCGATCAGCCCGTTCCCCGCTCCGACCAGGATGAAGGCGATCCAGAGCGTGCCGGTCGGCAGCACCGCCATCGCCAAGGAACCCACGCCGAGCGTCGTCAGGGACCCGGCGATGAGGCTGCTGATGGGGAAGCGGGTCAGGCGTGGAGCGCCGAACGTCATCACCAGGACCGCGACGATCGAGAGCAGGGCGAGGAGCACCCCGTTGCGGCCGTATGAGAGGCCGCGGTGACGGTTGAGCTCGACCACGACGATCACCCAGGTTCCCCAGTACTGCCCGAACGACCAGTAGCCGGCGAGCAACGCGGGGATCCGGCGCGCCTCCTGCTCCGCGATCGGGGACGAGCGATGCGGCTGGGACGGCGGCGCCTCCATGGTCCGCGCATGATGCCACGCCCACATCCGCCTGCGGTTGCGCCGCTGCGCGGGCGGAGCGATAGACTCGCCGACCATGGCGGGAGGAGAGGTCCAGCTCGTCGACCTCGTGAAGCGCTTCGGTGAATTCGCCGCGGTCGACGGCATCAACCTCCAGATGCCCTCCGGCGAGTTCTTCTCGCTGCTGGGCCCGTCGGGATGCGGGAAGACCACGTCGCTGCGGATGATCGCCGGGTTCGAGCGCCCGACGGAAGGGCAGATCCTGCTCGACGGTGTGGACATGGTGCAGACGCCGCCCCACAAGCGCGACGTGAACACCGTGTTCCAGAACTACGCGTTGTTCCCCCACCTGACGGTCGAGGAGAACGTCGCCTTCGGCCTGAAGTATCAGAAGGCATCCAGGCAGGAGATCCGCGAGCGGGTGGGTCGGGCGTTGGAGCTCGTGCAGATGAGCCAGTTCGTTCGCCGCCGTCCGAACCAGCTGTCCGGTGGCCAGCAGCAACGGGTGGCGCTCGCGAGGGCCCTGATCCTCAATCCGAAGGTCCTCCTGCTCGATGAGCCGCTGGGTGCGCTCGATGCCAAGCTCCGCAAGCGTCTCCAGATCGAGCTGAAGGCGCTGCAGGAAGAGGTCGGGATCACGTTCATCTACGTGACGCACGACCAGGAAGAGGCGCTCACCATGTCCGACCGGATCGCGGTGATGTCGCAGGGTCGCGTCGAACAGGTGGGCCAGCCGAAGGAGATCTACGAGAACCCGGCGACG
>DASWDB010000025.1:0-16175 GCA_036395715.1 Actinomycetota bacterium
GCCGGGGCATTCAGCCTCTCGCTATTCTTCCCGAGCCGAGGCGATGTCTCGACGCCTTCGTGCGAGACGAACCGGACGATGATCCTGATGGCGCAGGCAGTGCCAACCGCGGAGCAGCTGCCGTGCATCCGGTCGCTTCCATTGGGGTGGAGCCTGACGGGAGCCACGATCGTGCGCGGCCGTGCGACGTTCGAGCTGTTGGTGATAGGAGGGGGAGGCGGCGGCGGCGTCCAGTTGCAGCTCGGCCAGGGCGGCGGCAGCCCCGTCGTCGACGTGACCCTGACTCCGGCCTGCTCAGTGATGAGTGATGACCCGGCGATCCAGACGATCGAGGTCCCTGGCGGGTGTGTCACCTACCGTTCCTCGCTTCCGGCCGGGGTCGGCCCGGTCCCGTCCTTCGATCCGACGGGCGGGTTGTCCTACGTCCCCCGGTCGCAGCTCGCTACGTTCGTGGGGCAAGACGAAGACTTGGTCCTTTGCGGCGCCGGCGCGCCGTGCTCCTGAGGGGGGAAGTTCGCACGTTCGAGCCCCGCAGCGCCCACCACCCTCGACCTTGGGCAACCGCTCGAGTCGGACCGCGCCGTTCCCTGCCGGTTGGTCTTGTTCCACTGTTCGTTCGCCCCTGTGATCGCGTTCGGCGCAGCATCTCGATGGTGGTTCTGTAACGGCCGTTGCTCAGGGGTGCTTGCTCGTGTTTCGGTCTGGCTGATGTTGTACCGCCACGACTACGTCCTCGCGGTTGCATGGGGGGTCACCTGCCTGGTGGCGTTGCTGGCCCTCCTCCTCGTCGGAGCGCGCGTGGCTGGGTGGGACGTGCTCGGGTCCGCAGCCGGGTCGGCCTTGCTCGGCTCTATCGCCGGTGCTCTTGCGGGTCTCTTCTCGAGCCCGGACCCCGACTCCTTCCCGGTCCGCGCGGTCCTCGGGGCGGTCGTGGGCGCGGTCGCCTTCGGCCTCGCCGGGCTCGCCGTGAGGCCCAGCGACCCTCCTCGACGCTTCAAGGCGCTGGCGTCGGGCTGTGTCGTCGTCGTGGCGTTGGTGGTTCTCGAAGTGCGCGCGGCGGCGGAACTCGTGCTCGGGTGGACGCAACGAACGCCGGGCGGTCCCTGCCACGCGCCCGACCCCAGCCACCCCCTCAGGGACGTGGTGGCGTGCGTGCCGAAGTTCAGCCTCTGGGCGCAGAGGCTGCTCGCCCTCGACATCGCCCTCCTCGCGTTCTTGTTCTTGTTGCAGGGCATGGCGGCGTCATACCCCGTGGTCACGGATGAGCCGCCGGACGAGGCCAACGGGGAAGTACGCGCCGAGACCGCTCATGTGACGCGCCGACCACCGACCTAGCGGCTTCAGCGGCTGGGCCTACAGGTCGCGGAGGGCCGCCATCGCAGGACGCCGGATCGCGCGCAGCATCCCCGAGCCGGCGCCGGCGATCGCGATGCCTACCGCCACCAGCAGCCCGGTGAGGTACGCCCAAGGTACCGACAGGTGCTCGGGCGGCGGGTCGAACACGCCGGTGAGGATCTTCACGATCACCTGTGCGATCCACCAGCCGCTGAGCGCGCCGAGCGCGAGCCCGCCGATCGCGACGAACGCGGCCTCGCTCCAGACGAAGCCCCCCAGCTGTCGGCTCCTCGCCCCGAGCGCCGAGGCGATCGCGAAGGTGCGACGCCGTTCGACCATCCCGAGCGCCAGCACCAAGCCCGAAGCTCCCGCCGCGAGCAGCAGGGCGAAGACCAGTTCCAGCTTGGTGAGGCCGGCGAGGTCGATCGCCGTCAGCCCGGAGAGGGTGATCTGCTGCTGGGTGACGATGTCCGTGACGTTTGCCCCCGACGCCGGCCCGAGCAGCTGCTGGACCTCGGCGGCCACGGTCGGCGGTGACACGTTCGTGCGGATCAGCAGCACCTGTGAGGCGGGCGACCGCGTCGAGATCGACACATAGTCGGCGTTGGCGACGAGGAAGGAGTCGTGTGGGGCCGTCGGGAACTCACGAGCCACCCCCACGTACGTGAACGGCACCGGATGGTAGGCGTGGTCCGACGCGAACTGCAGCCGCAGGTTCACCGTGTCGCCCAGTTGCAACTGGAAGTCGTGGACGGTCTCTTCGGACACGAGCACGCCGCTCGGCGTAGACCCGAGCGTCTGCAGCGTCTGTGCGGCGTTCCCGTTCGCGAAGAACGCGTCCGACATCGACGTGGCCTGCCCGATCGTTGCCGGGTCCACGCCGTAGAGATCTTGCAGGTCGTTGCCGACGTAGGCGAAGCGGTGCTGCATCGGCCGGACCGCCGCGACGCCGGGAAGCTTCGCCACCGCCTCGGTGATCCCCGCCGGCAATCCGCTCGCTGCGGGGGTGCTCACGGTCACATCGGCACCGTTGGACAGTTGCGCGTCCACACGCGACTGCGCGGCGTAGGTCGTATCGAAGATCGCGACCGAGATGGCGAACGAAGCCGTCAGTCCCATCAACACCAGTCCTCGCGACAAGCCTCGCCGCTGCCGTGACATGGAGGCCGCGACCACGCCGGCCAGGCGGTGAGCCAGCGGACGCGTCGCGACCCTCAGCCAGCCGCAGGCCCGGCGAAGCAGTCTCGTTCCGACACGCCACATCAACAGCGCGGTGCCGATCCAGAACAGGAGTGGCGCGAGCAACGTGAAGTAGCTCACGGAGATCGTAGGCACGCCTTCAGGCGCGAGCACCACTTGATAGCCACTCCTCACGGCCTGCCAGTAGATCAGCCCGCCCAGCGCGAGACAGATCACATCGACGTATGCCAGCGCCCACAGGGGGCGCCGGCCGAGACCGGTCGAGACGGAGGCTTGCGTGTCGTGGACACTGAGCATGCGCACGTCGCGCCACGCGGGCACGACGATCGTCGCGGCCGACAGCGCCAGCCCGAACACGACGGACGCTCCGACCCACGCCAGTGCTTGACCGGTCGTCGCGCCGAAGTCGGATGTCCCGAAGGCGATGCGTCCGACGATCGCGGCGGCGATCAAGCCGACGAGCATGCCCGCCACTGCGACGAGGATCGCCTCGGCCCAAGCCAGGCGAACGATCCGCGTGGGCGACGCGCCACGAACCCGCAAGAGGGCCTGCTCGCGACGACGACGCTCGCGGCCGGATGAGGCGATCACGCCAGCGAGCAGCGCCGCGATGATCACGCCCGGCAACCCGAGGAACAGGAACAGCATCTGCGCGTAGATCGCGTCGGTACGCGCCCCGTCCAACTGCGCGGCGAGGTTGTTCCCGACCAGGCCGCTTCCCGCGAGAGCTGCCTCGAGGTTCTTCGCTCGCCCCAGCACGTCGGCGAACGCGGCGCCGGGGTCCGTCGGCAGGTCGTGGGCGAGCTGGACGTGGATCTGCTTGGATGCCGTCCCCGGTGCGGCGTTCGCGAACATGCCGTGCCACATCGCGGCGGGCAACAGCACGACGTTGTCCGGTGGCGCGGTGGGGGCCGACCCTGGCGCGACACCGATCGATTGGAACAACGAGTCGGCTGCCGGCAGATCGACGACACCGTCGACCGTCACCGTGGTCTTGGGCTGGCCCGGTCGGGCGATCGTGACCGTGGAGCCGACCGAGGCGCCAAGGTTCGCGGCCGTCTGCTGCGCGAGCAGCACCCCCGTCGTCGCGCCGACGAGGGGGCGGATCTCGCCGGGGAACGTGGTCGCGTAGCCCGTTGGCATCCCCAGGACCGTGCCCGGTCCCGTCGTTTGCACCGTGCCGACGTTGCGCGAGGAGAGGCCCGAGGTGTCCGCGTATCCCACCGGGAGCGCCGCGGTAACCCCGCGCGTCGCGGCGACGGTGGACGAGGCGTTGGAGAGCGAGGCCTTCGGCGACAGCTGCACCTGCCAATCGACGGGCACCGCCCGAACGGCTTGAGCCGTCATCGACGCGCGGCTCGCGGCGAAGAACGCCCCGAGCGCCGCGAGCAGCAGGACGGCCGATGCCACACCCGCAGACTGCCCGATCATCCTTCCGGCCCGTCGGTGAAGCAGACCGCGCAACCAGGTCAGGACGAGCACGTGAGCTCCTCCGCGTGCAAGAGGCCGTCTCGGATCGTCCATCGAGCCGCGAGTCGCTCGGCGGCCGCGGGGTCGTGGGTTGCGACGAGCAACGCGGCGCCTCCGAGGACGGCCAAGGTCACGATCGCCTCGAGGATGCGGGCGCCGGTCGCCCGATCCTGCTGGCCGGTGGGCTCATCGGTGAGCACGAGCCGAGGCGATCCCGAGAAGGCTCGCGCGATCCCCACCCGCTCGGACTGCCCGCCCGAGAGCTCCTCAGGGAGTCTGCTCGCGACCGTATCGACCTCGAAGACGTCCAGGAGATCACGCGCCGCGGTGGTGGCGCCGCCTTCGTCCGCGCCGGCGAGGATCATCGGCAGCGCCACGTTCTCCACGACGGTGAGTGCCGGCAGCAGGCTAGGGCCTTGGAACGCGATGCCGACGGGACCCGGGCGTAGATCTCGACGGCTCCCGAGCGCGGGCCATTCGATCGAGCCGGACGTGGGGGTGTCGAGGCCGGCGACCAGATGCAGGAGCGTGGACTTCCCGCTGCCCGAAGGGCCCACGAGTGCGACGGTGTCGCCCGCCTCGACGCTGAAGGTGGCGTCGGTCAAGGCCTTCACCTGAGCCCCGCCGACGCCATACGCGCGTTCCAACGACACGGCGTGCACCAACGGTTCAGGCATCGACGATCCTTCCGTCGGCCAGGTGCACGGTGCGGTCGGCTTCCAGTGCGGCGCGCGAGCTGTGGGTCACGAGCACGACGGCCTGGCCGGCCGTGGCCCGCCGTCGCAACAGGTCCAAGATCAACTGCTCGTTCGCCTCGTCCACCTCGCCGGTGGGTTCGTCGGCGAGCAGCAGCGGCGGGTCGTTGGCGAGCGCCACGGCCAATCCCGCGCGCGCGGCCTCACCCCCTGAAAGTGTGGCCGGGCGCGCGTGCGCGCGCTCGGCCAGACCCACGTCGGCGAGCAGCGACGGAACCGACGCTCGAGCGCGATCCGTGCTCCGCACGAGCGTCTGCGCCGCCCGGACGTTGTTCGCCACGCTCAGGTGGTCGAGGAGGTTGCCCGATTGCTGCAGGATCCCGATCCAACGCGCCCTGAGCCCGGCACGCTGGACTTCGGGTCGCCGGGTGATCCGCTCGCCGGCCACCGAGACGGATCCGCCGTCGGGTTCATCGAGCCCCGACAGACAATTGAGCAGCGTCGACTTCCCGCTGCCCGAGGGGCCGACGACGGCAAGGATCTCACCGGTCGCAACCGTCAGTGACACCCCTCGCAGGGCGAACGTCTCGTCGTCGCCGGCGTGGTAGAAGCGATAGAGGTCGTGCGCTTCCAACACCGTGCCGGGCCCAGGTCCGGTCGTCGGGCTCGCCGTCATGATCAGGCCGTCTTCAGGCTCTCCGTGACGATCCGCCACGGATCCACGTTGTCCGCACCCACCGGCGAGAGCAGCGTCAACGTGGTCCGGGTCCCGGCGCGGAAGAGCTCGTAGCGCAAGACGTCCAACCGATACTGCTTGCCGGTGACGGCGTTCGGATCGCTGTTGGCCTGATAGGTGATCAGCACCGCAGAGCCCGCCGGCAACGTGACCGTCGTCACACTCGTCAGCTTGAACGCGCGCGTGCTGTTCGCAAGTGCGGGCACATCGTTCTTCCTCGCGCCGGTCGTCGTCACCGGGGTGCCGGGCCGCGCGTCGACCTGCACGGTGTTCAGCTTGTCCGTGAACGTCACCGTCGTGCCGGTCGTCGTTCGGCTCCAGCCCTCGGGCACCGTCACGGTCCAGCCGCCCTTCGCGGAGTGGTACGGGACGAACACGGTGTTGTCCGGGATGTCGCCGGGGGGGTTCGACTCGACCGGTGCGGCGGGCTCCGACGAGACGGGTGCCTCGGTCGGCGACACGCTCGGGGAACCTGAGCCGCCGGGTGCCGGGCTCGAGGTGACGGATGTGCTGATCGGGGAACCCGATGAGCACGCCGCGAGCAGCGTACCCCCGATCAGCGTCGCCGCGCCAAACGTGGTCAAGCGCCGCATCCTCAGTTCCTCTCCTCATCCATGGGCTTCCGGTGTACGTCACCGAAGATGAGGAAGCGATGAGGATGGGCCGCCTTGGCCACATCTCTCATCCAACTCTCATGAAGGGGTGCAACACTGGCCCAGCGATGCGGATCCTCTTGGTCGAAGACGAGCTCAAGATGGCCAGAGCCGTGCGTCGCGGCTTGGAGGAAGAAGGCTACGCCGTGGATGCCGTCTCGGACGGCGAGGACGCCCTGCACCGGGCCCTCCACGAGGACTATGACGCGATCGTGCTGGACGTGATGCTTCCCGGTCGGGACGGCTTCGCCGTGTGCCGCGACTTGCGGACGAAGGGGCTGTGGCCGCCCGTGGTGATGCTCACCGCCCGCGACGGGGTGGAGGACCGCATCCGGGGGCTCGACGCGGGCGCCGACGACTACCTCGTGAAACCGTTCTCGTTCGGAGAGCTCCTCGCTCGGTTGCGCGCGCTCGTTCGCCGAGGCGCGAGCGAGAGACCGACGACGATGACGACTGACGATGTCGTGCTCGATCCCGCGGCGCACACGGTCACGCGCAACACCGAGCCGATCGAGTTGACGGCGCGCGAGTTCGCGCTCCTCGAGTTCCTGATGCGCCGCTCGGGCGAGGTCGTCGCCCGATCCCGGATCTTGGAGCACGTGTGGGACGTGAACTACGAGGGGTTCTCGAACGTCGTCGACGTCTACGTCGGATACCTGCGGAAGAAGCTGGAGGTGCCGTTCGGTCGCCCACTCATACGCACCGTGCGGGGGGTGGGCTACGGGGTGGGCCTTCCGTGAGCATGCCGATCCGGGCGCGGCTCACGATGTGGTACGTGGGGTTGCTCGCGGTTGTCTTGGTCGTCCTCGGCGGGTTCTTGATCCTGCGCCTGCATGCCGGCCTCGTCCATGGACTGGATGACAGCTTGGCAACGCGCGCCGCACAGATCTCGCTCGGTCTCCAGGGTGGCTGCGAGGGGGAGTTCCAGGATGTCAGCGACGCGTCACTCGTGGGCCTGCCGCAGGGTGAATCCGGCGCGCAGCTGCTCGGTCCCGCCGGGACGGTGCTGGAGTCGACCGGGGATCCTGCCGCCCAACGACCGCTCCTTTCCGTGGACCAGGTGCGCTCCGTCTTGAACGGCGCCGCGTTGCGAGGAACGGTCCACACCGGGCCCGACGCCGAGGCGTTCCGCATGCTCGCGGTATCCCTTCCCTCCGGCGCGTGCTCCGGCGTGATCGTCGTGGCTACCTCGACCGATGAGGTCGGGCGGTCGGTGCGGGAGCTGCTGATCCAACTCTCGATCGGTGTGCCGATCGCGTTGTTGGTCGCAGGGCTCGGGGGCTGGTGGTTGGCGGGACGTGCGTTGGCTCCCGTTGCGCGGATGACTCGCGAAGCAGACACGATCGGCATCGAGGGCCTCGACGAGCGGATCGACGTCCCGAGAGCATCGGACGAGGTACAGCGACTGGCGGTGACGCTGAATGCGATGCTCGACCGACTCGAGCGTGGCGTCGAGGACAAGAGACGCTTCGCGGCGGATGCTTCGCACGAGCTGCGAACGCCCCTCGCGGTCATGCGAGCCGAGCTGGATGTGAGTCTGCGCGAAGCCGACCTGTCGACGAGCGCACGCGAGGCGTTGGAGAGCGCCCAGGAGGAGGTCGAGCGTATGCGGTCGATCGTGGAGAACCTGCTCACGCTTGCGCGAGCCGACGACGGGTCCCTCGAGCTCTTCCGCGCACCGGTGGATCTCGCAGACGTGACCGAGGCCGTGACCGAGAACGCTTCTCCGATGGCTCGGCCGAAGCGGATCGCGATCGTGACGGATGGCCCGAGCGCGACGGTGCAGGGGGACCGAGCTCGGATCGAGCAGGTCGTGCTGAATCTCGTGAACAACGCGATCCGCTTCTCGCCGGCAGGGGGCGACGTAACCGTCACCACCTGGCTGCGCGACGGTGGCGCAGGGTGCACGGTCAACGATGAGGGACCCGGCGTCTCTCCCGAGCTGGCCGGGCACATCTTCGAGCGGTTCGTCCGTGGCGATGCCGCTCGATCGAACGACGGCGGGAGCGGTTTGGGTCTCGCGATCTGTCACGAGATCGTGATGGCGCACGGCGGCCGCATCTGGGTCGATGCTCGCCCGGGCGCCGGGGGATCCTTCTCCTTCTGGCTCCCCGGCGATGGAGTCGCTCGCGCTCCGACGCAGTGAGGAGGGCCCGGCGATGCCGGGCCCTCCTCGAGCCGGCCTGTCAGGGTCATCCCTGCCCTTCGAACTGGTGGTCGACGTTCCCTGCCGGGTCCTCGTGGCCGCCGGGGCCGTCCGACTCGCCGGTCGATCCGCCGCCCGACTCGGTCGCCCGCTCACCGCCGGCCTCGCCGGTGGCGTCGGCGCCGCTGTCGGGGGTGGTCTGATCTCCTGCCTGGATGCCGTCCGTGTCGGCACCGGAACTCGTACCCGACGACGTGACGGCAGGAGCATTCTGCCGCTGCACCGGGGTCTTGGCGAGGGCCGCCCCGCCGACCGACGCCAATGCCATCACCGCGACCACCGCGATCGCTACCCGCTTCATCCTCATCCGTATCACCTCCCCCATCGTCTCCCCGACAGCGTGCGGGGCGGACGATGAGGTACCGGTGAAAGCTGGATGAGTTTCGTTTCATGGACGTGCGCGGCCGAGCTACGAGCACCTGGTCGTCAGGACGTGGGTGAACGGGGCGACCCGCGTGGGCCGCCCCATCCACCCGTTCCTCACACCCGAGTGGAGGAACTAGGAGCGGATCTCGACGTCGGTGAAGACGTCGGTCTCTCCGATCCCCGTGACGGCGATCGCGCTATCACGGCCGTCGGTCCACGTCGGGTAGACGACGTTGTCGTTCGCCGCCAGCCCGCTGTAGTCGCCGATGAACGCGCCAGAGGCGAAGAACCCGTTATCAGGGTTCCACGTCGCGGTGCTGATGCGTTGGTTCGGCCACGACACGCCGTCATCCGCCGACACCGTCTCGAACGTTCCGATGTCGTGGTTGTTCGGATCCTGACGCCGGTCGAGCCATATCGCCACGAATCGACCGCTCTGATCCGCCGCGATCCACGGGAAGAACTGGTTGTTCCTCGCCGGGTTGCCGTTGCTCAGGCTGATCGGGATCGCGTTCGACCATGTCGTCCCGCCGTCGTGAGAAAGGCTCACGTCGATATCGCCGTTCCCCTGCCCACGGATGTAGTTCGTGTAGACGAACGCGAGGGTTCCGGTCACCGCGCTGTAGGCCAGTGCGATGGTGTTCGGCGTGCGGAAATGCGTGTTGGGGATCTGGTCGGCCGGGTCCGGGTTGTCGGCCCACTGCCCGGACTTGTTCACCTTGACGCTGGACGAGAAGCTCGCACCCCCGTTCGTGGACTTCTTGAATCGCAGGCCGTGGTCGAGCGCCGTGTTGCACTCCTCCAGGACGTACGCGACGTCCAGCTTCCCGCTCTTCTCGACGACCGGGACGGAGAACTGGTTGGCGGAGACGCCCAGGCCGCCCGCGCCCGGACTGTCTGCCACCACGTTCTTGTGGGTCCAGACCGCCAGCGATGGGTCTTGGCTGGGGACCGAGTCCGTGTAGGCCAGCTTGATGGGACACGTGTCGCTCGAGCCGTCGTCCAGGATGTGGAACCGGGTCCACGTCACGTACAGACGCCCGTACCACGGGCTGGCCGGGTTGTTATCGACCGTCAGGTACTCCTTGTCATTGAACGAGTGCGCGTCGACCGTTCCCGTCGTCGGGTCGAAGTTCGTCGCGGCGATGGCTGCCCGACGACCCGGGGTCCACGTCGCGCCGTTGTCGAGCGACTTGTAGATCTGGACCTCCGACTGCGGGAGCTGCCGGAAGAAGCACAGCTGCGATAGGTAGAACGCGTGGTCGCGTGCGCTGTAGGCGACGGCCGGGTCTCCTCCGTTGCAGATGTCGCTGGTCGGGCGGAAGACCGGAACGACCCGCGTGCTTGCCCACGTGCGTCCGCCGTCTGAGGTCCGCATGACGACCGTGCCGCCGCTCACGTAATCGTTCGCGCCCGCGACGGCCACCATCGGGTTGTCGGTACTGTACGCGACCGACTCCTCGTTCTGAGGAAGCGGCGGGTAGCTGTCGTCGTTCATCTGGACGTTGTTCAGCGTCGTCGCGGACGTTGCCGCGGAGGTTGTAGCGCTCACGGAGGCCGTGTACCTCGCCTGGGCCTGCATGACCGTCGGGTCCAGACTGAATCGAACGCCGTTCGAGATGCCGCCCGGGAAGTTCTGCACATGCTTGACCCACAGCGGCGCGGATGTCGCCGCGACCCCGGCGGCGGGGGGCGCCACCAGTCCAACCGTGGCCGCGAGCATCACCGCCGCGACCAACAGACGGGATCCCTTCATGAGCTGTCCTTTCCGCTGGGCCCACCGGGACGGCCCGCGTCGGCTCAGCTCTGCTCGGATACCCGATTCTTCGCCCGCCCCCGGCTAGAAGTCGCCATGCGCCTGGCGTACGCGATGTACTGCGAGGAAGCTCGCTTCAGGGTGCTCTCAGGAGAGGAGGTACGCGATCGGGGCCACCACCATCGCGAGGAGCGCCAGTCCCACGATCATGTTCGACAGCCGTCCCGAACGCCAGCGTCCCATCGTCCCTCGATCGTTGCCGAGGAGCAGCATCAACAGGATCAAGGGCGGTGCGGCGAGCCCGTTCAAGATCGCGGCGAGGTAGAGACCGTGGATCGGGTCGATGCCGCCGAAGTCCATCGCGAGACCGACAACCATGGCTCCCACGATCACCGAGTAGAAGCCGCGCGCCTGCCTGAATGACTTGCTGAGCCCCGCGTTCCAACCGATGGCTTCCGCCAGCGCGTACGCGGTCGAGCCCGCCAGCACCGGAACGGCGAGCATCCCGGTTCCGATGATGCCGAGCGCGAAGAGCAGGCTCGCGAAGCGCCCGGCCACGGGCGCGAGCGCGCTCGCCGCCTGCGCCGCCGTCTGCACCGTGGTGACGCCGGCGACGTGCAAGGTGGATGCCGACGACACCATGATGGCGAACATGACCAAGACCGCCGAGGCCATCCCCGCTGCGACGTCCCCACGCATCGCCTGTACGTGACGACGAGCCAAGAGCGAACCCGGCTCGACCCCCTCCTGTTCTTCCTCTTCGACCTCTTCGCTGGCCTGCCAGAAGAACAGGTAGGGGGAGATCGTGGTTCCCAAGATGGCGATGATCGCGCCGAGCTCGGCTCGGTTCATCGTTGTGGACGGGACGAACATCGCCCGAAGGACGTGCGCCCAGTCGACGTCGATGAAGAACAAGACGCCGACGTACGCCGCGAGCGAGAGCGTGAGCCATCTGAGCACACGGGAATAGCTTCGGTACGGGACCCCGATCTCGAGGGCGAGCATCACGGCGGTCATCGCAACGATCACGGCCGTGTACGGAACGGGGACGAGCAGGCGAACCGAAGAGGCCATCGCTCCTAGATCGGCGCCGATGTTGAAGACGTTCGCCGTCGCGACCAGCGCGACCGCCCCGAGGAGAACGCGCCGCGAGTAGCGGCGGGCGATGGAGGTGGAGAGCCCATGTCCCGTCGCGAGCCCGAGTCGGGCGGCCAACTCCTGGACGGCAGCCGCGAGCGGGAGCGTCACGACGGACATCCATAGGAGTCCGAACCCGAACGCCGCGCCGACCTGCGAGTACGTGCCGATCCCCGACGGATCGTCGTCGGCCGCACCCGTGACGATCGCGGGGCCGAGCCGAGAGAAGTACCCGAATCCGCGGATCCGTGCGGGACGCCGAGAGCTCCCGGTTCGGACGGTCACGCGTTCAAGCGTACGCCGGAACGGAGACGCGGCAGCTCGAGTTCTGGTGATCGCTATGGCTTGACGAGCGTGATCCTCGTGCCGTTGCTGTCGCCGTCCGGATCGTGGTTCGCGGTCGGCGTGTAGGCGCCGACGGCCGAGGCGACCTTCGTGACGGTGAAGACGATCGAGAGCTTGGACTTCGCGAGCTTGCGACCGATCCGGCAGAGACCGCTGGTGTTGGTTGTGCAGGTCCCCGTGGTGCCGTTCGGCCACTTCCCGGTCACGACCGCGCCCGCGACCACCGCCTGGTCCTGGTCTTCGACCAAGATCCGCACCTGTGCGCGCCATCCGGTGTTGAGCAGTGCGCTCGTATCGTCCAGGTCGCCGACGTGCACGGTGGGTGGAGGGGGAGGAGGCGGGGCGCTCCCAACAGGGCCGCGGAACAGGTCGATCGAGAACGACCCGCCGGCGCCCAGGTTCGGGTCGCCCGCGAACGGGGTGACCCTGATGGCGTACGTGCCTGCCAGCGTTGGGACAGCGTGCAACGTCTCTTGACGACCCGAGCTGCACTCGGTTCCGGCAGCGCATGTGCTCTCGGTAACCACGAACCCGTTCGGATCGATGAGCTGTGCGTCGAGGTCGGGGCTCCATTCGTACAGCAGGCAACCCAGAGGCCCGAGGTCGAGGGTGCAGATGGCGGCGCCGTTGAGGGTGATCGTCGCGGCGATCGGCGTTCCCAGGTCCGCGGCGGTCAACGTGAAGGTCGTGTTCGAGACCCCGGAGTCGGCGACCGAGCGCGTGAAGTGCTGGTAGGCGGGGAAGGGCGTGTGCCCGGATCCGCCCGCGGCCGCGGCGACGGCCGCGTATCCGTCGAGGAGCCCGGCTCCCCACTCATCGTCCTTCCCGAGGGGGCCGGCATCGAGGGCGGTGCCTTCGATGTCGGCTCGAACGTTCGCCTGGGTCCACGTCGGTTGCTTCTGACGCAGGAGTGCGGCGACCCCCGACACGTACGGCGTCGCCATCGACGTGCCGCTCTCCGTGACGTAGTCCGATGTCGAGCCGGCGAGGGCCGCCCCGATGTTCACGCCCGGCGCGACGACGTCGGGTTTCGTCCGATCATCCGCCGTGGGCCCGCGGCTCGAGAACCATGCGAGGAACGGCCCTTGGGCTCCGTACTCCGGGTGGGCCGACGACCAATCCGCCGTCGCGCCGACCGTGAGCGCCTGAACCGCCGAACCGGGTGAGGTGATCGTGCCGGGAAGGTCGCCGCCGTTGCCTGCGGCCGCGACCACGATCTTGCCGTGGTTCAGGACGGCCGCATCGACCGCCTGCGACAGCGCGTCGAGGCCGTCGGATGGCACGTCCGATCCCAAGCTCAGCGAGATCACGTCCACGCTGGCGCGCCCCGCACACCACTGGATCCCGAGGACGCCGAGGGAGTCGTCGCCCGATCCGGTCGAATCGAGCACCTTGGCCGCAGACAGATCGGCCGCCGGAGCGACACCTTTCATCAGCCCCGCGATGGGTCCGGGCCCGATCCCATCACCGACGGCGATCGATGCCACATGCGTGCCGTGACCCTGGTCGTCGTACGGGGTCGCCCGGCTGTTGATGTAATCGACCCACGGGATCGGTGTCTTCGAGTCGAGCTGCTCGTGGTTCGGGTCGACGCCGGTGTCGACGACGCAGACCTCCGTTCCGGCTCCCGTCGCCGAGAAGTCGTTCTGTGCGGCCGTCACGCCGAAGTCCCGGTTCGCTGCGTCATCGAGAGCGTGGATCGCGAAATCCTGCTCCACACGGAGGACGCCCGACCGGTGCGAGAGCGATCGGATCTGGCCCGAGGTGAGGTGCGCCTCGAAGCCCGGGATCAACGTGAACGTCCGGTCGACGCGATCGAGGTTCTGCCGAGCCACCGTGAGCGATGCCCGGTCGTCGAACGTGGCCACCACGTCGAATCGCTTCGTTGCGTCGGCGCGAGCGATGGCGCGGCCGAGCATGTCGGAGATCTTGTCCCCGTTGCGGTCGACCAGTCCGCGTCCGTGCCCCGGGGCGACGGTCTCGGCCGTGTGAGTGGGGGCCGCGTTCGCAGCGCCCACCGGGAGGCTCGCGGCGGCCGCGATCAACGCGACCGCCGCGGTCACGCCGAGGAACCGCCGGTTCGTTCGTACCGCCACCCGAGCCCCCTGGAGCCCTTCAGGCGAGCATCATCGGCTCCCCAAGGCGTTCCGGGCAATCCGCCGATGGTCGGGACCGTTGTCCCCCCGTTCGCCGAGCGATCGCTCCGAGGGAGGCCAGGTCGATCGCCGACGATCGGGCCTCCCGCCCCGGCCCGGCCTAGTTCCCGTGCTCGTATTTGAACGAGATCGCGACCCTCGCGCGGTAGTGCGTCACGTGCCCATCGTCGATCGTGACGTCGAGCTTGACGACCTCACCGATCCGGAGATCCCGGAGCGTGGCCGAAGCCGTTTCCACGGCGTGTTTGGCGGCGTCCTCCCACGACTCGGTGCTCGTCCCGATCACCTCGGTGACCCGGTAGATGCTCTCGCTCATGGCACCCTCCCTCGACGGCGAAGGCCCATCCTCGCACGAGTACCCGGCGCTCGTCCGTACACTCGTTCGGTGTCCGCTCCAACGACGAGTGTCTTCGAGCGGGTCGGTGGGTTGCCGTTCTTCGAGCGGCTCGTCGACCTGTTCTACAGGGGGGTCGAGAGCGATCCGGTGCTGCTCCGCCTGTATCCCGACCCCGAGGACCTCGGCGCCGCGCGCCGGCACCTGTCGCTCTTCCTCGCCCAGTACTGGGGAGGACCCACGACCTACTCCGATGAGCGAGGGCACCCGAGGCTCCGGTTGCGTCACGCTCCCTTCGCGATCGGTCCGGGTGAGCGGGACCATTGGCTGAGGCACATGCGCGCGGCCGTCGCGTCGTTGGACCCGGAGCCCGACGTTCGCCGTGCGCTCGAGGACTACTTCGAGACGGCCGCTGAATCGATGCGCAACCGCTTCTGACGTCAGCTCCTGCTGAGCCCGGGCGGGATCGAGCCCATCCGGCCGGCCTGGTAGTCCTCGATCGCCTCGATGATCTCTTCCTTCGTGTTCATCACGAACGGTCCGTACCACGAGACCTGTTCGCGGATCGGCAGGCCACCGAGCAGCAGCACCTCGAGCCCCGAGCGATCCCTCGCCTCCTGCGTCGGGTCGGCCCCGAGCTCGATCGCAGCGCCGTTGCCGAAAACGGCGAGCTGAGCCTCGTGGATCGGCCGACGTTCGCCACCGACGGTGCCACGCCCGGAGAGGACGTAGGCGAGCGCGTTGAACTCGGCGCGCCATCTCGTCCGCAGCTGGGCGCCGGGCGCCAGGGTGGCATGGGCATAGGTGATGGGGGTTCGCGTCACCCCGGGGCCGCTCATCCCCCCGAGGTCGCCGGCGATCAACCGCACGACCGCCCCGGCGTCCTCGGACGCGACGAGCCCGACCTGTGCGGGTTCGAGGTCCTGGTAGGCCGGGGGCGTCCACTTCTGTGCCGCCGGGAGGTTGACCCAGAGCTGGACGCCGTGGAACAGGCCGCCGCCCTGCAGCAGGTCCTCCGTCGGCATCTCGCTGTGGACGACACCTGAACCGGCGGTCATCCACTGCGTGGCGCCGTCGGTGATGACACCACCACCGCCGTAGGAGTCACGGTGACGGATCTTCCCGTCCATCAGGTAGGTCACGGTCTCGAACCCTCGATGCGGATGGTCGGGCGCTCCCTTGGCCTCGCCGGGGGCGTACTCCACGGCCCCCAAGTGATCGAGCATGAGGAACGGGTCGGCGAGGCTGAGGTTGATGCCGGCGGTCGCGCGGCGGACCTTGAACCCCTCGCCCTCGAGGAACGACGGAGCGTCGACCACCTCGACGACGGGCCGGGTGGGCTCGCCCTCGGCCGGGTCGACGCGGGGAAGGATCGTGGTGTCTGCGGGGGTCAGTGCGGGCATCGGGAGGCCTCCGTTCGTCTGTGCCCCGCGGAACGGCCGGCGGGGCCTCGGGTATTCCCGTCAGGGCTTCACGAACGCCTACGCCGGGCACCTCCGCCGATCAGCCCGATGTCGATCAGGACGCCGAGGACGATCACGAGCGCGCCGGCGGCGGTGATCCCGCCGGTTGCGGTGGAGAGGTCGTTGCGCGCGACGGCGTAGCCGAGGGTCGTGGTCGGCGCGACGAAGAAGCCGAGCGTGGGCCAGAACCAGCTTCCGTAGGCGGTGGCCAGGTAATCGGTGAAGATCCAGAGCACGAAGACCACGAACCGCGGCGTGATGAGCGCCAGGATCGCGAACAGGCAGCCCATTCAGACCTCCTCTCTTCGGTGGGGCGCGACCGC
>DASWDB010000026.1:0-1734 GCA_036395715.1 Actinomycetota bacterium
TGCTCACGCCTTCCACCTCCGCACCGTGATCTTCTGGTCCGCCCACGTCATCTTCCCGCTTCGTGCCGCGAAGTGCGGAGTCAGGAGAGCCCGCTCGCGAATCGGATCGTCCTCCGCACCGTGTTCACCGCGTCGGCCGCCGCTTCAACGTTTTCTTCATCGTGTATCCACATTTCTCGGACTCGTAAGTGAACACGGTATCGATGCGTCGGGCCGGAGACGTTCGACGATCGTTGCTGGCCCGCATCACCAGCGTGAACATCTCACACTCTTCTCATAAACGCATTGCGCCGTCCGGGAGACGTTCAACGATCGTTTGGGGTCCGGATCACGAGAGCCACAACGATCAATTCCTTCGCGGGATTAGGAGCCGGCAGACAGTTTCCGGACGCTGGACAACCTTCAATCGCTTCGCGGGGTTAGGAACCCCTGGACAGTCTCGGAACGCTCCTTTTTTTCGCTCGCTTACCCCCTCCGCTGCGAGGTTTTCAGGGGCCGGGAACGGATGTTCGGGATGAGAGGCGATGATCGGGAGGCGGCACTGTGCTCCTGTGCTGACCCGGGCTGTTCCCGAGACGTCTATCGCCCAGAATAAGTACGAAATCGGCCGCTCATTCCGCGGTTTTTGCGATAGGGCAATGGCAGGATCATCACGTCTTTATTGTCGTAAGACGTCGGGATGGTTCGTTGATACGTTTCGCCGACTCGCCTGCAGCCTGGGCCGAAGCTATTTGACGCGGACCCTCTTCGGGCAGATCCTCGGCGCATGACGTTCGCGTGCCCGAGCCAGCAGGAGGAAAGGCCATGACGATCCAAACCAACGCTACTATCCAACCCCCGGCTGCCGACACCGCCGCCCGCGCTCAGGAGATCCGCCGTCGACTTCCCGGACAGGCCCGACGTCAGCGCCTCGACACGGCGCGCCTCGAGTACGGCCCGCTCTATAGCCTCGCCGAAATCCAGCAGCGGGTGGCGCAGACGCTGCACCAGAAGGTCGGGTTCATCCGCCGCGCCGTCTTCGAGCCGATCGAGAGCTACCAGGGACCCATTCCCGCTGAGGCGCTGCTCAAGTACGACGCTGCCGTCCAGAGCGGCCTGTTCTCGGCGTTCAGCGTGGTGACGCCGGCCTACTTCAGCCAGAAGCAGGTGGATCCGTGGATCGTGGCCCAGGTCGACGGGGCCGAACTCTACGCTGTCATCGCCCAGTGGGACGACGCGGAGGAGCTGGGGCGCTAGACGGCGCAGCGCACCCCTTCTCTCGACGAACGCCTGGATGCGGGCGCGTGCCTCGGGGTTCGTCCTGATCGAGGCGTCCGAGGTCGCGGGCTCGGCACCGCCACCATCGCGCCGTGTCTCCGGCACGATGGCCTTCGCCGCCTTGAGCCCGCCACGCGACGAGCCCACGCACGATGCGCTTGACGAAGCCGTAGTCAAAGCCGGGGGGCAGCGCGATCTGTCGAGCGCTCACCGGTCGGCTCGAGATAAGCACTGCCACCACGATCCATCCGCCACTCTGAGCCGTTGAGCCTGACTCGGTGGAGTAAGGGGACGAGTGCATCCCCGGGGACCAACACGCCCCTCGTCCTCCTCTGAAAGAACTGGCGGTCAGTCCCTGAGTTCGTGACCCTTCACGCCTGGCTCGCTACGTCAACGCAAACCGAGCACTGTCGTCGTGGTCATCCGTTCCTGGCCCGTGAAAACCACGTAGCAAGCGGGTACGAGAGCGGAAAAGTT
>DASWDB010000027.1:0-17253 GCA_036395715.1 Actinomycetota bacterium
TTCGCTCGGGAGGGGACCGTTCGGCCCTGGGTCGTTCAGCGGGTACCGGTTGTCGCCTGGGCGGCCAGGAGACGTTGGACGGGCCCCTTGAGGCCGAGCTCGTTCGCGAGGTCCCGGAGGGCGGCCTCATCCCGGTCGCCCGCCCACAGGGACAGGGGGGCATCGGCGTTGACCGGGACGAGGCGGGACATCGCGTCGAGGTACGCGCGGGCCTCCAGGAGGCGAGCGCGTACCGCCGCCTTCATCCGGACGTCGCCGGCGGCCGCCGCCTCGAGCATCGCGTCGATCGAGGGGTACGCCAGCACCAGGTCGCGCGCGGTCTTCGCGCCGACCCCTCGGACGCCCGGGAGGCCGTCCGAGGGGTCCCCGCGCAGGATCGCGAACTCTCCGTAGCGGCTGGCCGGAACCTCGTACTTCGCCAGGACAGCCGCCTCATCGAGTTCCAACAGCTCCGAGACCCCGCGCACGGTGAACAGCAGCTTCACGACGGGGTCGCGGACGACCTGGATCAGATCGCGATCGCCCGAGACGATCTCGATCCGGTCGTCCTCCCGAGCGTCCAGGCAGAACGCGCCGATCGCGTCTTCTGCTTCCCACCCCTCGGTCTGCGCCTGGAGCATCCCGGTCGCGTCGAGCACCTGACGGAGCAAGACGAACTGCGGCGGAAGATCCTCGGGGTCGGGCAGGCGGTTGCCCTTGTACGCCGGGTAGATGTCCGTGCGTGCGACCGGTCGCCAGTCGTGGTCGTAGACGTGGACGACCTCGTCGGGGCTCCGGTCGACCGTCAGCTTCGTGACCATGTCGAGGTAGCCGTGAACCGCGGCGATCGGGCGCCCGTCCCGGGTGAAGACACCCGGGTCGCGGAGCGCGAAGAACGCCCGGTACATCATGCTCGACACGTCGAGCAGCAAGCGATGCGTCATCCGAGGATGTGCTCCACCGGGCAGCCCGCCGCGAGCGTCCTGGAGACCGTGCAGAGGTCCTCGGCCGTCTTCACACGAGTGCGCTCCAGCTTGCGCGCATCGACGTCGAGGCCGATGCGGTACGTCACCCGCATCCACTGCATCCGCAGATCCTCCTTCAGACCATCGACGTCGACGTCGAACGGCGTCACCCGTTCCCGCTGCTTCTCCATGAGGAGCGCGAAATCGACCGCGCTGCAGCTGCCGAGCGCGGCCAGGAAGAGTTCGAGCGGGGTGAACCCGCGTTCTCCCTTGCCGTCGATCGTGAGCTGCACGCCGTTGCGGTTCACCGCGGTCATCGAGTACTCGTCGTGCGCGGTCATCGTGAGGTGTCGGTTGCCGTCCATCGACCGAGGGTACCGACCTGCGGGAGTGGCGGCCTCTATCCTGCGGGGATGCAGCGGATCCGGCGACGCGATTTCGAGCGGCGAGAGGGCCTCCGCCCCGCCCAGTTCGGGATCTCGTTGCTCCTGATCGTCGCGACGATCTTCGCGGTCTCCTTCGCCGGCTCCTCCGATTGGGCGCGGGTCCTCGCGCTCGTGCTGGAGGGCACCGCCCTCCTGTTCATCCTGCGAACCTCCGACGCCCACACGCGCTTCTACGGGATCGCCAGCATCGCCGTCATCGTCTCGGTCACGGTCGCGAGCCTCGTCGCGATCTTCGGCACCGGCGAGGGTCCGGGCCTCGCGGCGGCCGTGGTGGGGGGGTTCATGGCGATCGGTGCCCCGATCGCGATCCTGCGTCGGCTCTCGCGCGAGCGGATCATCGACCTCCAGGTGCTGGCCGGGGCCTTGTGCCTGTACCTGCTGCTCGGATTGTTCTTCACGTTCATCTACAGCTTCATACAGATCGTCGACAGCGACCCCATGTTCGTCCAGCTCTCGACGAAGGCAACGGCGGCGCAGACGATCTACTTCAGCTACGTGACGATGACCACGGTCGGGTACGGGGATCTCACGCTCGGCGAGAACGTCCCTCGGATGATCGCCGTCACCGAAGCCCTGCTCGGCCAGCTCTACCTCGTGAGCGCCGTCGCGCTGGTCGTCTCCCGCCTGGGCCAGGAGCGGCGGACGACGGGGAGCGCCGGGACCGAGCCGACCGACGAACCGTGAAGACCGAGAAGATCCAGACGGCCGCGGACCTCGGGCTGATGGCCGGCCCTCCGCCGTTCCCCGCCGAACGCTTGGTGACGCTCGCGAACTGGCAGGATCCACCCTTCAACCGATGGGCGTTCCGGCACGTCGGCGAACTGGTTCCCACCGCCCGGATCGCGCGGGGTGACGCCCCCGCCTGGCTACTCCCTGAGCAGCTGCGTGATCTCTCGACGACGCCGATCCACGCGGGTGCGCGGCCCGTGCCCCTCGCGACCTTCCTCGAGCGCACGTACACCGACGGCATCATCGTGCTCCACGGAGGACGCATCGTGACGGAGTCGTACTTCAACGACTTGGCGCCCCGCTCGCGCCATCTGCTGATGTCGGTCTCGAAGTCGATCACGTCGGCGGTCTGCGGCCGACTCGTCGGTCGGGGGCTGCTGACGCCCGAGGATCCGGTCGCCGCCCATCTGCCCGAGCTCTCGGGGACGTCGTGGGACGGGTGCACCGTGCGGCAGCTGCTGGACATGCGAGCCGGGACGCGGTTCGACGAGGACTATACGAACCTCGAGGCCGATGTCCGGGTGTACGAGCAGATCTATCTGTGGCGTCCCCGCACGGCTCTCGACCTGCCGACCGACATCACGGCCTACTACGGGACGCTCGTGAACGAACGTCCGCACGGGGGACGCTTCGACTACCGATCGGTCCTCACGGACGTGTTGGCCTGGGTCATGGAACGGGCCACCGGCGCTCGGTTCGCCGACCTCGTCGCGAAGGAGCTCTGGGGACCGATGGGTGCGGAGGACGATGCCGAAGTGACCGTCGATACACACGGCAACGCGATGGCGGACGGCGGCATCTCCTGCACGCTCCGCGATCTCGCGAGGTTCGGGCTTCTCCTGCTGCGAGGCGGCCTTCGAAGCGGCGAGCAGGTGATCCCGCGTGAATGGATCAACGACACGCTGACGGCCGACCCCGAAACCGTGGCGGCGTTCGCGGCGGCTCCCGACGCCGCCGAGTTCCCGGCCGGTGCGTACTACCGGAACCAGTTCTGGGTCGTCGATCCGCGCGCGCCGATCGTGATGGCGTCGGGCATCAACGGTCAGACCGTGCTCGTTCACTGGCCGGCGGACGTGGTCGTCGCCAAGGTCTCCACCTGGCCCGAGGCGTGGACACCGGCGTTCGGCGTGACGACCCGGAACGGGTTGATCGACCTCGCGGAGCGCGTGGCCGGCTGATCCCGATCCGCTCCTGCGATCGCACCTGGTTTCGCACGCTCGCGTGACGGGTACGAGAAGGGTTCCGGCGGCGTCAGCGGCGCCGCGACGGAAGGAGGTCGAACGAGATGAGCGAGCGCTATCCGCAGACGCACGAGCACTTCCCGGTCGGTCCGACCCCGGTCGAGCCGGATCGTGGCAGCCTCACCGGGTACGCGGCCATCAAGTACTCGGCGATCGTGATCATCGTGCTCGCGATCCTCGCCTTCCTGGCCTGGTACGTGATGCCCAAGCTGGGATAAGGGAAGGCAGAGTGGGCGGGACCGTTGATCGGTCCCGCCCCCTTTCTCCACCTACGAAGTGACGGCGCCGACGATCGCCAGGGCGCCGGAGAGCCCCAGCAAGGTGAGCACGGCCACGCGGAACGCGGGGCCGTGCAGCCGGGCCGAGAGGCGCTCGCCCGCCAGCGTGCCCGCGATGATCGCGGGCACGCCGACCGCAAAGGCAGCTTCGACGTCGCGCGTGAGGAGACCGCCGGCCCAGAACAAGAGGAGCGCGATCACACCCTGAACCAGGAAACACCCTGCCAACGTGGCGCGGAAGGGGTCCCGCTCCATCCCGGTCGCTTGGAACGCGATCACGAGGGGCGGTCCATTCGTCCCGGTGCTCGTCGCGAGCGCACCCGAGGCGATCCCGGCCGTGATCTCGGTCGGCGGTCCAGACGGGAGCCGGAGACCGCGCCACAGCCAAGCCGTGAGACCAAGGACCACGATCCCGATCGCGAACGTGAGCGCGCGGTCGGGTGCCCGGGTGAGTATGAGCGCCCCCACCGGCATCCCGATCAACGAGGCGCCGACCACCGTGGCCATCGGTCCTATCTGGATGTGCGCGCGCCAACGCGCCGTGTTCCACAGGGTCATCGGGACCCCGATCGCGGTCATCGCAACGACGGCCAGCTTCGGGTCTGCCACGACCGCGACGATCGGCACTGCGACCAGTGCGAACCCGAAGCCCATCGTCGCCTGGATGGCCGCCGCGATGGCCACCGTGGCGGCGATCACGACGAGCACCGTCATCACCCGGGCCCGAGCAGATCCACCGACGGGCGACCGAACGGATCCTCGAGCGATCGCGCCACGTCGAGCGCGTCGTCGAGCAGCGCTTCGGCGGCGACGATGTTCGACTCGGCGCCTGAGTTCCCGGACACGCGGCCCTGGTCGATCCCGTCGGCGACGCGGCCGCGGCGCCGGTCGTAGACCGGCGCCCCGGCCGCGTTCCGCCCGTCGAACCAGACGCGCGCGTTGGATGCCGCAGCCGCCCATCGCTGCTCGCCGGTCGCCTCGTACAGCCGATCCAGCGAGTAGATGCAGGACGCGACGTCGTACGGCGATGTGCTCGTCGCCTCGAACCTCGCATCCACCGCGGGCACGACGAGCGCCTCGACGCTGCGCGCGGCGACGTCCAGGAGCTCGGGCTCCTCGAGCAGGGACGACGACCAGGCGAGCACGCCCTCCTGGATATGGGCCCACAGATGCGGTGACCCGACCTCCTCGTCGTTGTTCTTGAGCACGTCGCCGTCCCGGCACGCCGCGAGCTCGTGGACCCAGCGGAGCATGGCCGGGCGCAGCGACGTGACGCCCGCGTCCGCGATCAGCCGGCGCGCGGTGAGGATATGCAGCGCGCGGACGTCGGGCGGTGCGGGCTTCGAGACGGCGTGGTCCAGTCCCGACAGCACCGCGTCGCGCGCGCGCTCGTCGGCGAACGTGAGCCACGCGTGGCTCACGCCGACGAGCGCGCGCGCGTGCCAGAAGCTCTCGCCGATCGCCGACGTGATGCCGTGCAGGTTGCGGGCGCCGTCCCAGTCGTAGACGAAGTTGATCCATCGCCCGTCGGGCTCCTGCATCCACAACACGAACTCGAGCAGCCCACGCGCCCATCGCTCCGCCCACGGCTGGTTCGTCCGAGCCCACACGTCGCACAGCACGTCGAGCAGCCGCGCAGCGTCGTCGACGCAGGCGACCCCTTCGAACCCCGACTCCGCGTCGACGATCTGCGCGCCATGGCCATCCCCGTAAACCGCGACGGCGAGGGCGCCGTCCCCGGCGGCCGGGATCGGGCGGGTCAGACGGGCGAGCTGTCGGAGCATGGCAGCGGAGTCTCGCAGGACGGAAGGAGAAGGGCCAGGGCTCGCGTTACACGGGGTCCAGCGCCGTCAGCACGTCGTCGATCGCCATATCGACGGCACAGACGCTCGTGTCGGCTGCCCCGTAATACACGCGGATGTCGCCGTCCCCGAGGTCGACGTGTCCGCTGGGGAACACGACGTCGTGGAGGAACCCGTCGAGCTCGTAGTCGGCCTCGGGCGTCAACAGCGGCCGGTCGGTCCGAGCGAGCACCTTCGTGGGATCGCCGGCATCCAGCAACAACGCGCCCACCCCGTAGCGGTTGTCCCGGTTCGCGCCGTGGTAGATCTCGAGCCATCCTCCGTCGATGCGGATCGGCACCAACGACGCCCCGATCCGCATCTCGTCCCACATCCCCGTCCGCGGCTGCGCGATCGGCCGAGGGTTCCCCCAATGCACGAGGTCGTCGCTCTCCGAGAGCCATAGACCCAGCACGCGTCCGAACGAGCCGGGCATCGGGCGCGTGAACGCGAGGTAGCGGCCACCGACCTGCTCGGGGAACAGGACGACGTCCTTCTGGTCGGGCTGCAGCATCGTGCCGTCTCGCTCGAACGAGCGGAAGTCCTTGGTCGTCAAGCGCGCGGTGGTGATCCCCAACCGGCTCACGGCGACGTAGGTGATCTGGAACACGTCACCGATCCGCGTGATCCGAGGGTCCTCGACGCCGTACTCCTCGAGCGGCGTCGCCGAGACGATCGTCGGCTCGGGGTCGATCGTGAACCGGATCCCGTCGGTGCTGCGCGCCACACGCAGGTGGGAGATGTGCGACAGGTAGTCCGTGAACTCCGCCTGCCCCTGGGTGAATCCCCCGGCCGTGTTCCGGTACCGGATCGTGCGAGGGTCGGACAGATCGAGTCCCGGCAGGTCCCTGGGGACGTAGCCGATCACGATCTGTGGCGGTTCCTGCTGATGGTCGAAGAACGCCATCCCGATCAGCTGCTCTGGCCGGAGCCCGCCCGGGAGGGGGACGAGCCGAGGCTCGGGACCCGAGAGGTCGACCATCCGTGCGTCCCCACCCGGCTCGACGTCGGGCCGGGGCCGCTCGGTCACCCGAACGAGGAGGACCGTCTCGTCGCCGACGGTCGCGACGCCGGGGTTGATCGTGGAGATGACCTCGAACCCCGGCTGTGGCTGCACGTCCCCGGGCTGGATCAACGGGTTGGTGCGCAGGCGATGGGCCACCGTGAGCGGCTTGTCGCGTCGCCGCTCCTTCTGGACGGGCGCGTGCTCGGCAACGAGCTCGCGCATCACGTCGAGGAAGCGAGCACCCGTCTTGGGCCACGTCGCCTCGTTCGCATAGCGGTACGCGTTCTTCTCCAACCGAGCCTTCAGCTTGGGGTCATCCAAGATCGTGTTGACCGCCTCGGCGATCTGATCCGCCGCCTGGAAGTCGACGAGGATCCCCCGGTCGTCGGCGAGCGCCTCCTTCGCGTGCAGGTACGGCGTGGAGACGACGGCCTTCCCTGCGCCGAGCGCGTACGAGAGCGTTCCGCTGGTGATCTGGTTCGGGTCGAGGTATGGCGTCACGTAGACGTCGGTGGCGAGCAGGTAGTCGATGATGTCCTTCTGTTCGAGGTACTGGTTGACGAAGACCACGTTCTCGGTCAGCCCCAGCTCCTCGACGAGCGCGGTCAGTCGATTGCGGTACTCCTCGCCCCGTTGCTTGAGCAGTTCGGGGTGGGTCTGGCCGGCGATCAGGTAGAGCGCATCGGGGTTCCGGGCGACGATGGCGGGCATCGCCTCGATCACGTACTCGAGCCCCTTGCCGGGACCCACGAGACCAAACGTGGACACGATCTGACGGTGGTCCAGGCCGAGCTTCGCCTTGAGGCGGCGTCGCCCGATCGGCTCGATATGGGGCATCCCGTGCGGGATCACGATCGGACGCTGCGAGATGCCGTAGACGTCGCGCAGGATCTCGACCGCGGTCTCCGCCATCACGGTCAGGCCGTGTGCGGAGTCGGCGATCGACCGGACGGTCTCACGGATCGCCGGCGACGGTTCCGGAAGCACCGTGTGCAGGGTGACCAGGGCGGGCTTCTCGAGCTCGTCGAGGAACGGGGTCAGGTGATCCTCGTACGTCCCTTCGATCCAGTGGTCGCCGACCCATCCACCGCCCTTCCACAGGCCGTAGAGACCGAACTCGTGCTGGACGCAGACGACGTCCGCGTTGGAGCGGTTGATCGCCCGGGCGGCCGCCCGGTAGGGCATGGGGCTCCCCTGGCGGATCCGCCATCGGACCTCCGACCCATAGGCACGTACCGAATTGCGCTCGTCGATCGCCGCGATCCGGGCGCGGGTCGAGGGGTCGGCCTGGCGGATCGCGTGGATCAGGTCCGAGGTGAAGGTCGCGATCCCGCAGCGGCGGGGCGGATAGGTGGAGACGAACGCGATACGCATGACCTTCAGGGTACCGTGGCCGTCGACCCGCTACGTCCCTGCCGTCAGCGGCTCGAACCGTGCCGTGAAATGCCGCAGCTGCGGCGCCTGCGCTACGATCCGGTACCCGGGCAGGTCCTTCGCGCGCGCGGCGAGATCGGTCACGACCTCGATCACGTAGTCGACGTGCGACTGCGTGTACGTGCGTCGGGGGATCGCGAGGCGCACGAGGTCCGTCGCGGCCGGCTCCTCGGTGCCGTCGGGCTTCATCCCGAACATCACCGTCCCGATCTCGCACCCACGGATCCCCCCGGCCTCGTACAGCGCGACCGCGAGCGACTGCCCCGGGTACCGCAACGGCGGAACGTGCGACAGGAGCGAGCGAGCGTCCAGGTAGACGGCGTGTCCGCCCGCAGGCCGAACGATCGGCACGCCGGCGGCGACCAGCGCATCTGCCAGGTATTCGATGGAGCGCGTCCGGTACCGGAGGTAGTGCTCGTCGACGCCCTCACGGAGCCCCTGCGCGATCGCCTCCAGGTCGCGGCCGGCGAGCCCGCCGTACGTGGGGAACCCCTCGGTCAGGATCAGGAGGTTGCGGCACCGCTCCGCCCACGCGTCGTCGCGCAGCCCCAGCCAGCCGCCGATGTTCGCCAGCGGATCCTTCTTCGCCGACATCGTCATGCCGTCGGCGAGCGACGCCATCTCGCGCACGATGTCCGGGACCGATCGTCCGTCCTGCCCTGTCTCGCGGGTCTTGATGAACCACGCGTTCTCCGCGAACCGGCACGCATCGAGGAAGAGCGGCACCCCGAACCGATCGCAGAGTGACCGGACGCCGCGCAGGTTCTCCAGCGAGACCGGCTGCCCCCCGCCGGAGTTGTTCGTAACGGTGACGAACACGACCGGCACGTCGTCCGCCCGTTCGACGAGGAGCTTCTCGAGCGCCTCGAGGTCCATGTTGCCTTTGAACGGATGGAGTGCCGCGGGATCACGACCCTCGGGGATCACGAGGTCGACGGCCTCGGCGCCCGCGAACTCGACATTGGCGCGTGTCGTGTCGAAATGCGTGTTGTTCGGAACGACCTTCCCGGGACCTGCCACCACGGAGAACAGGATCTTCTCGGCAGCGCGGCCTTGATGCGTTGGGATCACGTGCGGGAACGGGAACAGCTCCTGCACGGCTGCGAGGAAGGCGAACCATGAGGGCGACCCGGCGTAGCTCTCGTCGCCGTGTTGGATCGCCGCCCACTGATCGCGACTCATGGCACCCGTTCCGGAGTCGGTGAGCAGATCGATCAGGACGTCGTCGGCGTGGAGGTTGAACAGGTTGTAGCCGGCATCGCGGATCTTCGCCCGGCGTTCGTCCTCGGTGAGGAACCGCAGCGGCTCCACGGAGTGGATCCGGAACGGTTCGACGATCGTGCGGTATCGCTCGGGCACGACGCGATGATAGGTCGGCGGCTCAGACGAAGGTCCGAGGTTCCCGTTTGGGGCCGAACCTCGGCGCGACGATGCCGCTCGCCTCCAGGAGCACCTGGACGCGGCCACGTTGACCCCGATAGGGCTCGACGAGCTCGAGCATCCGGTCGTCGTCGCCGCGGGCCTCGCCGGCGAGCGCCCACGAGACGATGTTCGGCAGGTGGTAGTCCCCGACCGAGATGGCGTCGGGGTCGCCGAGCGCGAGCCGTGCCACCTCGGCGACGGTCCACGGACCGACCCCCGGCAGTCTGCCGAGCCACGCGCGCGCCTCGTCGAGCGGCGCGCCGGCGAGCGCGGCGATCTTCTTCGGATGGCGCGCGACCTCGCGGAGCGTTGTCGCCCGCATGCCGGTGACACCGAGGCGCGTGAGCTCCCACGACGGGAACTGGGCGACCCGTTCCGCGTCTGGTGGGAGCAGGAGGCCGAGGTCACCGGGGGCGAGATCCGCGGTCCTGCGGACGACCTCGCGCCACGCCGTCCGAGCCTCGCTCCCCGTGACCTTCTGCTCCAGGACCGCCGCGACGAGTACCGGGAACGGGTCGGCGCGCGCGAGCAGGACGGTCCGGTGATCGCGCCACGCCCCGGCCAGGACCGGGTCTCGGGGGACGAACGGGGTCGGGTCATCGAACGCCCCGACCGTGCCCGGCGCGACCACCGACACGGCGTGCTCGGCGCCCGGACCCCACGCTTCCGCATCGATCGTCCTGCTCGCCGACTGGCTGAGGCGGATCGTGGCCGCGCCCTCCGGCGTTCGCACCGCGCGCCACACCGTTCGGCCGTCGACGCGCGTGGTCGGGTCGCCGGCCCCTCGGACCAGCGGGAAGACGGTCCGTCGGAGGTCGACGGGATGTTGCAGCTCGATCCGGCGGACGGTCACGGTGCCGCTCAGCGTACGCTCGTTGGCGATGCCGACCGTCTACGACCTCCCGCTCGAGGAGCTCACCGCGCATCTGTCGTCCTGGGGCGAACCCTCCTACCGCGCGAACCAGGTGTGGGCGCAGCTGTGGAAGCGGGCCGCGACCTACGACGCGATGTCCGACGTGGCACCGGCGCTCCGCGAGCGACTGGCGGCTGAGCTCCCGCTCGGCGTCGAGATCCTCGACGAGCGGACGGCCGACCGTGGGGCGACCCGGAAGGCGCTGCTCAAGCTTGGCGGCACGCACGTGATCGAGGCCGTCCTGATGGGGTACCGGGACCGCGTGACGGTGTGCGTGTCGTCGCAGGCCGGATGTGCGATGGGGTGCACCTTCTGCGCGACCGGTCAGATGGGTCTTCGCAACAACCTGACCGCCGGCGAGATCGCGGCGCAGGTGGTGTGGGCGCGACGGGAAGCGAGCAGGCTGCCGGCCACGACGTCGCGGCGACTCGGCAACGTCGTCTTCATGGGCATGGGGGAGCCTCTCGCGAATGAACGCCACGTCTTCGAAGCGCTCGCGAAGCTGACCGATCGAAGAGGCTTCGGGATGGGCGGGCGTCACGTCACGGTGTCCACCGTCGGGATCGCGCCGGGGATCCGTCGGTTGGCATCCGCCCATCCGCAGGTGGGCCTTGCGGTGAGCATCCACGCGGCGAGCGATGAGCTCCGTGACCAGCTGGTGCCGCCGAACCGCCGGTATCCCCTCCCCGTGCTCGAGGAGGCGATCGCGGCGTGGCGTTCGGCGACGCGACGGCGACCCTCGATCGAGTGGGCGCTGATCGATCACGTCAACGACACCGTCGAGCAGGCCGAGCTGCTGGCAGCGATCGTCCGGCGACTCGATGCGCACGTGAACCTGATCCCGCTCAACCCGACGCCGGGCTACCCCGTCGTCGGGTCGCCACCCGCGCGGATCAGGAAGTTCGTGACCGCGCTCGAGCTGGCCGGCGTCAACGTCACGGTCCGCGATACCCGCGGTCGGGACATCGACGCCGCCTGCGGCCAATTGGCGCTGTCGGCCGTGGGTCGGGCATCGGTGCCAGGGTAGTGACCGGGAGAGGCGCCCGGGCGATCCCCCGGAGTTAGCCGACGTCGATCGGAACGGGGACGGGGAGTGGCTCGGTGTCGTCGAACGGGACGGGGGCAGGAAGCAGCTGGGGGTCCTCGATCGCGGTCGGCACCTCGAGCTCGATGTCGAGCGATGGCTTACGCGCCGACCGGCGATAGGCGCCCGCCTCGAACGCGTCGCCGAACGTCGGCTCGTCGGTCTCCCCTTCGAGCGGGGTCCCCCGACGGATACGACGGACGAAGTCGGCCCCGACCCACACACAGACCGCGATCGCGATCGGGTGACCGAACGGGAGCCTGACGGTCTGAAGGTACGTCGGCAATCGAGACGACTCGGTGACGAGCTGCGTCACCACGAAGAACGCGGAGAGGATGACCATGCCCCGCCGCGCGATCTTGGGCATCACCCACGCGAGGGGAAGGGCCCACACCAGGTACCACGTGAAGAGCACCGGTGACGGCAGGGTGATCGCGAGGAACGCCCATCCCCAGGCTGCCGCCATCGCTTCGGGGGTTCGAGCCTGAACCGATGTCCAGATCCGGTGACCGATCGCGATCACCGCCGCGAGGGACAGCGAGAACAAGAGGAGGCGAGCGGCGGTCGCCGCCGGCTCCCGGAACGAGTCGCCGACCAGCCCCCCAAGGCCGGAACCGACGCGAACGATCAGCTCGCCGGGCGCCATCCATGAGTCATGTCCCGATACCTCCATCAACCCGAGCGTCGGGTTCGTCCATTGGAGGAAGGGCAGCGCGAGCGCGAGCCATACACCGGCGATGACGGCGCCGTACATCGCGAGGACGCGGCGGCGGCGCTCGGGCGGCGCGTTCGCGACGAACGCCACCACCAGCAACACGAGAGGGACGACCGCACTGGCTTTCACCGACATGCCGAGCGCGAGCGCGATCGCGGCGAGCAACTCGCGACGCGCGAACAGGAGGGACACGGCACACGCGACGAAGAACGCGACGAGGATGTCGTTGTGACCGCCGCCGACGACGTGGTACACGACGATCGGGTTGCACCCGATCATCGCGATCGCGAAGGCGGCTCGCTCTGGCCGGACCTTCTGCACGAGGCGTCCCACGACCGCGACCGTGCCGAGGCTCGCGAGGGCAGCGAGCAGCTGGAAGCTGGCGACGACTTCGCTCGGATCCTTGACGATCCTCGTCATCAACGCGGACATCCAGGTGAACAGAGGACCGTAGACCGACGGTGTCTCGCGCCATCCGGGCCACGTCAGGTGCCACAACCCGTTCAACGGGAAATCACTGGGCGTGAGCACGTAGGGGTTCCCTCCGTACGTGCTCACGATCCGTCCGTAGTACGCGTAGCTGTACACGTCGCGCGAGAACAGCAGCGGAAGCATCAACACGATCGCGTGGAAGCCGATGGCCAGCAACACGACCGTGCGAACGGGGATGCGTCCCGCCCATGCCTCGCGCACCAGGAGCACGAACCCTGCGGCCGCGCTGATGGTGGCGAGCAGCCCGACGATCATCAACGGGGTCGTGCCGAGATGACCGAGTCCGATCACCCCCGACATCCAGCGCAAGGGGTTGGCGGCCTCCATCCCGATCGGCAACAACGGGTAGAACGGAGAGTTGGGTGTCGCACAGACGAGGGCAACGAACACCATGCCGCCGATCGATGCTGCGACGGCGCGTTTGGCTTTTGGAGCCAGGGAGAACGGTCGTTGCGTCGAGACCTGCACGCTGGGCCGGAATCTACCGTAGGAAGGAAGATCGAAGGGCTCGATAACGATCCCAGGGGCCCTTCGCAACCGTATCTCCACGCCCCGCCCCTCCCCCTGTATCGAGCACGGTACCCACCGCCGTCGTCGAGCGCAACCGGCGGGCGGTTGCGCTCGTATGCTGCGGCGTTGGCATGGGTGTGATCGAGCTCACGGACGTCACCGTTGCTCTCCCGGGGGGCTGGACCCTGTTCGAAGGGGTGTCGTTCCGCGTGCCCGACGGCGAGCACGCCGGCTTGATCGGTGCGAACGGGATCGGCAAGACGACGTTGCTCCGGTTGATGGCGGGCGAGGATCGAGCGGCGGCAGGGGCCGTTCGTGTCGAGGGGCGCGTCGGCCTGATGCAGCAGTTCATCGGATCGCGTTCGATCAGCGTGCGCGACTCCCTGCTCGCCTACAGCGAGCCGGCCGTCCGAGCGACCGCGGCGAGGGTGCGCGCGGCGGAGGAGCGCCTTTCGGTGGAGCCCGACGAGAAGGCGCAGCTGGCATACGCCTCGGAACTCAGTGCCTGGGAGCAGGCCGGCGGGTACCGCGCCGAGGTCCTCTGGGACCGTTGCGCACACGCAGCCTTCGGCGGCGGCTTTCCGGAGAGCGCCGAGCGGATGGTCGACACGCTCTCCGGCGGTGAGCGCAAGCGGCTCGCCCTGGAGATCGTCTTCGCCTCGTCCTTCGACGTCCTCCTGCTGGATGAGCCGGACAACACGCTCGACATCCAGGGCAAGGGATGGCTCGAGGCGACGATCGCGCAGGACCCTCGGACGATCCTGTTCGTGTCGCACGACCGGACGGTCCTGGACCGGGCGGCGACCCGCATCGTGACCATCGAGGGACGTGCGGCGTGGACCCACATCGGAGGGTTCTCGACGTACGCCGACGCTCGAGATGCCCGGATCGAGCGTCTCGACGAGCGTCACCGCCGGTACGAGGACGAGCACCACCGTCTCAGCGAGATGGTGAAGGAGATGAAGCGCAAGGCGGCGTACAACGACGGCTGGGCGTCGAAGGCGCGGTCGGCCGAGCACCGGCTGGAGCGCTTCGAGACGCGCGAGAAGCCGCCTCAGAAAGCCGCGATCCAGGACGTGAAGATGCGCCTGGGCGGCGGCCGAACAGGGAAGGTGGTCTTCCGGGCCCGTGGCCTCTCGATCACGGGGATCGTCGAACCGTTCGACGCCGAGGTCAGGTTCGGCGAGCGGGTGGGCGTGATCGGGCCGAACGGGACGGGCAAGACGCATCTGATCCGGCTCCTCGCGGGCGAGCTCGTGCCGCACGACGGCGAGTGGGTGCTAGGGGCTCGGGTGACGCCGGGACACTTCGCGCAGCTCCACGATCGGGCCGATGTGGGCGATCAACCCATCCGTGACGTGGTCCTGAAGAAGGGACTCGACCGGACCGGGACGATGTCCGCCCTCCGCCGCTACGAGCTGGATCACGTGGCCGGGAACCCGTACCAGGTATTGTCCGGCGGCCAGCAGGCGCGATTCCAGATCATGCTGATGGAGATCGATTCGCCCACCCTCCTGCTGCTGGACGAGCCGACGGACAACCTCGACGTCGCCTCGGCAGACGCGTTGGAAGAGGCCATCGGTCGGTACGAGGGAACCGTCGTCGCCGTCACGCACGACCGGTGGTTCATGCGGCTGATGGATCGGTTCCTGTTCTTCGACGACGGCGGCGAGGTGCGGGAGCTGCTCGGATCGCCGTACGGCGTTGCCGTTCGGTGACGTCGGGAGCGGTCGGTGTCCCGCGGGCCTCATGGACGATGCTGCGTGGCGCCACGCTTCCGACGCTTCGGGCTCATCGCCCGACCCAAGAGCGAGACCGCCACCGCGATCGCGATCGTGAAGAACGTGACGATCACGACGATCGCGAGGAGGAGCGCGGCGGCGTCGGGTTGCTCGGGCGCCGACCCGAAGGCCTTCACGATCGCGTAGACGACGAGCACGACCCAGATGGTGCTCGGGATGGCGAACGGGAGGGCAACGAGGAACGCGATCGAGGTGACCGCGATCGCAGCGGCGAGCCCTCGATGCTCACGCATCGGCCGAGCCTAGCAGCGGATCGGCCGATGGGATCAGCTGGGAAGATGGGTCATGCTCCGCCGGGCGGCCAGTTCGGAACGATCGGCTCGTCGGCTCGGCATCGCCGCCGTCTGGGTGGCCACGTTCGCCTGGGCGTGGGGCTACATCCTCGTGAAATGGAGCAGCGTGGATGGGCTCCATTTCGCGATGTTCCGGTTGTGGACGGGCGCGGGCATCTCGTGCATCGCCCTTCTCGGTACCCGACGCCGCGTGACACGCGCGACGTTCCGCGCATGTGCGCTCGGCGGGGTGTTCTTCGCCGCAGACATCGGACTCGGGTTCACGGCGATCAAACACACGACGATCGCCGACGTCGCCGTGATCGGCGCGCTCGCGCCGGTCGCGATCGCGATCGTCTCGGCGCGTCGCCTCCACGAGCGGATCGAGGGGCGGGACTGGGTGTTGGTCGGGCTGTCGTTCATCGGGGTCGTGGTTGTCGCGATCGCGTCCTCCGGGTTGCCTTCGTGGAGTCCCGTCGGCGATCTGCTGGCGGCCTGTGGGATCGGGACGTGGAGCGCCTACTGGTTCTTCTCGCGACACGTGCGGGAACGCGCCGACCCGATCGTGTACTTCGCCTGCGTGATGCTCGCAGCTGCCGTGGTGATGACGCCGACCGCGTTCCTGCTGGCCGGCGTCCCGGCGTGGCCCGCTGCCCGCGACTGGTTCGCGATCGTGGGCGTCGCGCTCGTCCCGGGCTTCGTCGGGCATACGTTGGTGATCTGGTCGCACCGGCACGTCGATTCATGGCTCTCGGCCCTGATCACGCAGTGTTCGCCCGTCATCACGGTGACGCTCGCCTGGGTCCTGCTCGGCGAGGCGCTCCCGCCGCTCGCCATCGTCGGGGGAGCGATCGTGCTCGTCGCGACGGGCGTCGTGTTGGTCGCCGCCGCTCGGAAGGACACCCGCGCCGATCTGGACGAGGCTGCCGAGCGGGTCAGCTGAATCCCGATGCGGGCTGGGTCGGCCCGTCCGGTCGGGGGGGCGGCACGCCCTTTCGGGTCGATGGCGTCTTGGCTCCGCTGATCGTCAGGAACACCCCGCCGATCAAGATCGCCAATCCGGCAACGAGCAGGCCGATGCTGATCGGACCGAGCGCCGGGAGCGTGATGGACCCCGACGCGATCACGTCCACCCGCGCGGCCGCGCTCGCCCTCATGATCACCAGGGTCCAGTCGCCGGCGGCAACCGGCCAGCTCAGCGTTGCCGGGGACCCTTGCGCCTTGGCGACCCAGAACGGTTGCCTGTCGGGAGGTGTCGGCCGTCTCGTTCCCGGCTCGGTCTCGGTCTTCATCCCTCCGGGCCAGTTGACCTGGACGATGCGGTCAACCTGGACCCGATCGAGATACCGTGCGACGTCGAGGGCGGGACCGATCCCGACGAAGACGCTGCCGTCTCCGTCGTTCCCCCGAACCGTGACGCCGACCGTCGCCGCGAAACTCCCGCTGGAAGGGAGCGCTTCGCTCAGATCGAGCGTCTCCAAGACGAGCGCGTGCCCGCTGCTGGTGCCACGCGTGGCCGGGAGCATGAACGAGCCGTCGGTCCCCACGAGCACCACGAGGGCGATGCCGGCAATCGTCATGAACAGCCCGAGCAGAACGAGGGGGATCCCGAACCCGAGCTTCAACCCGCGCTTCATGCGGGCCATCCTCCCACGGGAAGGATGGCCTGGATGTTGACCGGGGGGTCCCGTGGGAGTACGTGAGCGTCGGTGAGACGGCTGGGTGAGACGACGCGGCTCGACCGGTTGGTCGCGAGCACGCCGACGACCCGTGACCGAGTGGTGGACTTCCTGCGGGCCGCGAGCATCGTGGCCGTCGTGTTCGGCCACTGGATGATCGGGATCGTCTGGTGGCAAGACGGGCTGCTCCGGACCACCAGCGCGGTCGGCGTGACGACCGGACTCTGGCTCGCGACCTGGTTCTTCCAGGTGATGCCCATCTTCTTCTTCGTCGGGGGGTTCTCGAACCTCGTCACGCTCGACGCGTCCCGGCGCCGTGGCGAACCCGACGCGCGCTTCGTGCAGGGCCGGGTGATGCGGCTCCTGCGGCCGTCGCTCGTGTTCTTCGCGGTCTGGAGTGCGGTGATCGTCGCGATGCACCTGCTCGAGGTCGGCGCTCCGACCG
>DASWDB010000028.1:0-17637 GCA_036395715.1 Actinomycetota bacterium
CTTTGTCGCAGATCCACGCGTCGTTGACGTCGGGGTTCTCCCGGGCCAGCACGCGCACGACCTCGCCGCGACGGACGTCGACGCGGACGTTGCAGCCCGCGCTGCAGTGCTGGCAGACGGAATCGCCCGACGTCAGATCGAAGGGCCGGGCCGCGAACCGGTACGGGGTAGCCGTGAGCGCGCCGACCGGGCAGATCTGGATCGTGTTGCCGCTGAAGGGGGATCGGAAGTCCTCCCCGGCCGCGATCGAGACCCGCTCACCGGCGCTGCGGGCGAACAACTCGATGAACCGGTCGCCGCTGATCTCGTCGCAGAACCGCGTGCACCGGGCGCACAGGACGCACCGCTCGCGGTCGAGGCCGACCAACGGCGACAGCGGCACCGGCTTCGGGAAGACGCGCTTCGCGTCGGTGAAGCGGCTCTCCCCGGGGCCGAAGGCGAGCGCCTGGTCCTGGAGCGGGCACTCGCCGCCCCGGTCGCAGATCGGGCAATCGAGCGGGTGGTTGAGGAGCAGGAACTCGAGGTTCGCGACCTGCGCCTGGCGGGCGGCGTCGCTCGTGTTCTGCGTGCGGACGACCATCCCGGGCGCGACCGCGACCGTGCAGGAGGTCTGCAGCTTCGCCTGTCCCTCGACCTGGACGTAGCACTGTCGGCAGGCGCCGGCCGGCGCGAGGTAGGGGTGGTCGCAGAACCGCGGGACCTCGATGCCGAGCTGCTCGGCAGCCCGGATGATGAGCGTCCCCCTCGGAACGGTCACGTCCTTGTCGTCGATCGTGAGCGTGACCGGTTCCCCGGGCATCAGGCGGACACCTCCTCCAGGTGCTCGACCTTGAGCGGGCAGCCGCCGAGCCGAACGTGCTCCTCGAACTCGTCCGGGAAGTGCTGCAGGCTCGAGTTGATGACCGACGCCGTCCCGTCGGCGAGCGCGCAGAACGCGCGGAACAGCAGGTTCGCGCCGAGGTCGCGCACGATCGGGAGGTCCGCCGACCGCCCTTCGCCGTCCTCGAGCCGCTCGAGCACGCGGGTCGCCCACCAGCTCCCCTCGCGGCACGGGGTGCACTTGCCGCAGGATTCGTGGGCATAGAAGCGGACCATCCGCGTCGCGCAATCGACGACGCAGTCCGTCTCGTCCATCACCATGATGGCGGCCGTCCCCAACATGGAACCGGCTTCGGCGAGCGACTCGTAATCGAGCCCCACGTCCAGATGCCCCGCGGTGAGCATCGGGGTGGAGGATCCGCCGGGGGTCCACGCCTTGAGCGCGCGCCCGCCGAGGACACCGCCGGCGAGCTCCTCGAGGACCACACGGAACGGCGTCCCGAGCGGGACCTCGAAGTTGCCGGGCCGCTCGACCTTCCCGCTGACGGTGACCATCTTCGTGCCGGGAGACTTCTCCGTGCCGAGCTCGCGGAACCAGTCCGCGCCTCGGACGACGATGTCGGGGACGTTCATCAGCGTCTCGACGTTGTTGATCACCGTCGGAGACGCGAACAGGCCCTCGACGGCCGGGAAGGGTGGGCGGAGCCTGGGCTGGCCGCGAAGACCCTCGAGCGAGTTGAGCAGCGCCGTCTCCTCGCCGCAGATGTATGCGCCGGCGCCGCGGTGCAGCACCGCGTCGATCCGCTTGCCCGAACCCTGGACGTCGGGACCGAGGTGCCCCGCCGCGTACGCCTCACCGATCGCGCGCTCCAGCACCAGGCTCTGCCACAGGTACTCGCCGCGCACGTAGAGGTAGGCGGTCTCGCAGCCGATCGCGAGGGCGGCGATGGCCATCCCCTCGAGCAGCCGATGCGGATCGCGCTCCACGAGCTCTCGGTTGTTGCAGGTCCCGGGCTCCGATTCGTCGAAGTTGACGACCACGTAGGTCGGCTTGCCCGTGTCGCGCGGAACGAAGCCCCACTTCATCCCGGCCGGGAACCCGGCGCCACCGCGACCCCGGAGCCCGCTCGACTTCACCAGCTCGACGATCTCCACGTCGGTCATGGCGAGCGCGTTCGTCAGCCCTCGATAGCCGCCCTTGGCGACGTAGCCGTCGAGGCCGATCACGCTGGGGTCGTCCCAGTCGCGCGTGAGCCGCGGCTCGAACCGGAGGCTCACGCCGACGGCACCTCCTGGAATCCGGCGAGCGCGCGGGACGCCGCCTTGAAGCTGTCGAACGCCGGGCCGCGCGCCGGCGAGGGAACCTCGCCGGCGCGCAGCCCCGCGACGAGCTCACGCATCCGCTCGGGGCTGACGTTGTCGTGGTTGCCCAGGTCGATCTGCACGGCGGGCGCGAAGTCGCAGACGCCCAGGCACTCTTCCTCGTGAACGGTGAACAGACCGTCATCGGACATCTCAGCGCCGTGCGCGACCCCGGACTCTTCGTGCGCAGCTTCGAACACGGCTTCCGCCCCACGGAGCTTGCACGCGAGGTTGGTGCACACGCTGATCACATGTGTTCCCGTCGGTCGCAGGCGGTACATCGTGTAGAAGCTGGCGACCGCCTCGACCTCGGCGGTCGTGATCCCGAGGAGCTCGCCGATCTCCCGGAGCGCATCGCGTGTCACCGAACCCTCGACCGACTGCGCCAGGTAGAGCAGCGGCATCACCGCCGACCTCCGATGGACCTCCGGGTAGCGAGCCAGGATCGAGTCCGCATCCGCTCGGAGAGGGCCCTCGAACACGGTCATCAGCGGTCGACGCCTCCGAGGACGGGATCGAGCGACGCGACCGAGGCGACCGTATCGGCGATCAGGTATCCCTCGATCATGGCCGGCAAGGCCTGGAGGTTGACGAACGACGGATCGCGGATCTTGACGCGGTAGGGGCGGTGACCCCCGTCGGACACGATCAGGTACCCCAGCTCGCCCCGCGGGGACTCCACCGCGGTGTACACCTCGCCGGCAGGCACCTCGACCCCCTGCGTGACCATCTTGAAGTGATGGATCAAGGCCTCCATCGACTCCTCCATGATGTGGCGCAGGTAGTCCGGATCGTTGCCGATCCCGTCCGGGCCCACCGAGAGCCGCGGTGGCCAGCCAACCTTCGGGTCGTCGATCATCACCGGGCCCGGCGTGTCCCCGATCCGATCGAGCGCCTGTCGGGCGATCTTCAACGACTCGCGCATCTCCGCGAGGCGGACGACGTAGCGCGCGTAGGCGTCGCCTTCGGTGCGCACGGGGACGTCGAACCCGAAGGTCTCGTACCCGCCGTACGGGATGTCCTTGCGGAGGTCGGCCCCGACCCCGCTCGCCCGGAGCGTCGGCCCGGTCACGCCGAGCGCCAACGCCTGCTCGGCGGTGAGTACGCCGACGCCCTCGTTGCGTTCGCGCCAGATCGGGTTGTCGTGCAGCAGCGTCTCGTACTCGTCGATCCTCCCGGGGAGCAGATCGAGCAGGTTTCGGATCCTGCGCGGTCCCTCCTCGGGGAGGTCCATCACGACGCCGCCGATCCGGATGTACGCGTGGTTCATCCGCAAGCCGGTGATCGCCTCGAAGATCTCCATGATGACCTCGCGCTCCCGGAAGCCGTAGAGCATCACGGAGACGGCGCCGAGCTCGAGACCACTCGTCGCGAGCCATACGAGGTGCGAGGTGATCCGGTTGAGCTCGCACACGAGGATGCGGATCAGAGCGGCCCGCTCAGGCGCCTCGACCCCGAGCAGCCGCTCGACGCCGAGGCAATAGGCGAGCTCGTTGAAGAACGGCGACAGGTAGTCGGCTCGCGTCACGTACGTCACGCCCTGCATCCAGGTCCGGTACTCCGTGTTCTTCTCGATCCCGGTATGCAGGTAGCCGATCACCGGCTTGCAACGGATCACGGTCTCCCCGTCGAGCTCGAGGAGCAGTCGCAGCACGCCGTGGGTGGAAGGATGCTGCGGCCCCATGTTGATGACCATGGTCTCCTGCCGGAGCTCACCGGTCGCGGGGTCGCGGAACGGCGCCGGCCCCGCCGCCGGACCGTCGCGCGCCGTCGTGATCTCCGGGGCCTCGCCCATCAGGCCATCCCCCGTTCGTCGACCGGCGGCATCGTCGCGCCGCGGAACCACGTGGGAACGCCGCCGAGCGACTCGTCCTTCCGAAGCGGGTAGCCCTCCCAATCGTCGGGCAACATGATCCGCGTCAGATCCGGATGTCCGTCGAAGACGATCCCGTAGAAGTCGAACGTCTCCCGCTCGAGCCAGTCCGCGGTCGGGAACATCGGCGTGACGCTCGGGACGCGCGCGTCCCCTTCGCTGAGTCCTACCTTCACCCTGGTCCGATGCTTCAGCGAGAGCGAGCGGAGCTCGTAATCGACCCAGAACGCAGGGTCGGCGTCCGGCCAGTGGGTGGCGGTGACTGACGACAGGAAGTCGAGCGCGAGATCCGGCTGGTCGCGCAGCCACATCAGGATCTCGAGGAGCTGCTCGCGCTCGACCACCGCAGTGACCTCGCCGCGCGCGACCAGCACATCGGAGACACGCTCCCCGATCCTGTTCGCCAATGCGTCCGTGTTCACGCCGCTTCCCCCCGGCTCACCGGAACGGCTCCGTCGTCCGGACCTTCTGCTGGAGCTTCAAGATCCCGAACATGAGCATCTCGGGCTTGGGCGGGCACCCCGGCACGTACACGTCGACCGGAACGATCGTGTCGACGCCCTGGACGATCGCGTAGTTCGTGAACATCCCGCCCGCCGAGGCGCACACGCCCATCGCGATGACCCATCGCGGTTCGGGCATCTGGTCGTAGATCCGACGGAGGGGCGGCGCCATCTTCTGCGACACGCGGCCGGAGACGATCAGGAGGTCGGCCTGTCGCGGCGACGCCCGGAAGAGCTCCATCCCCCACCGGGACAGGTCGTACTGGCCGGCGCCCGACGACATCATCTCGATCGCGCAGCACGCCAGCCCGAAGGTCGCCGGCCACATCGACTGCTTGCGCGCCCACCCGACCGCCCGGTCCATCGTGGTCAGCAGGACGCCACGTTCGACCTCGTCCTCGACCTCCTCGGGCGTCCTCCCGAGGTGCACCCCCTCGAACCGCTCAGCCGGCACGACCCGCCCCTTGCAGCTCGCGCTCGCGCTCGACGACCTCCTCAGCTTCGCTCGGCGCGATCTCGCCGGCGCTCCAGTCGAACCCGCCCTTGCGCCAGATGTAGACGTACGCGACGAAGACGAGCCCGATGAACACGGCCATCTCGACCAGACCGAACAACCCGAGCGAGCGGAACGAGACCGCCCACGGGAACAGGAAGATCGTCTCGATATCGAAGATGATGAACAACATCGCGACCAGGTAGAACTTGACGCTGAAGCGTTCCCCGCTCGGCAGCCGAACCGGGTCGTTGCCGCACTCGTAGGCCGACAGCTTCACGGGATCCGGTCGGTTCGGCCGGAGCATCGCCGAGGCCATCAGGGAGCCCACGGCGAACACCCCGGCGAGGATGCCCATCACGACGATCGGCAGATAGTCGATCAACACGATCGGACCATCCTACGGAGCGCGCTCACGATGCTCTTCCGATCATCGTCATCACGTGGAAGAGCCGGTCCTGCGCGTCGCCGTCCCATCCGTCGGTGAGGTTGCCCATCACCCGCAGGGCGAACGCCATCACGCGCCGATCAGGGAGGAGGTACTTGGTCGCGCGACCCATGATCGCGGGGTTCCCGATGATCTTGGCGAACTGCCGCCCGATGAAGAAGTAGCGACCGTAGGTGTCGCGCAGCAGCTGCGGATAGCTCATGGCGAGACCTGGGCGGTCCTTCACGAGCGCCTCCGACAACAGCTCGGCCGCGAGCTTCGCCGTTTCCATCGCGTACGCGATGCCTTCGCCGTTGAACGGGTTCACCGCGCCTGCGGCGTCGCCGACGACGAGCATCCCCGGGACGGCTTGCGGCGACCGATTGAAGCTCATCGGCAGCGGACCCGACAGCAGCCGGCCCTCGGCGGCCTCCTCCGTGAGCTGCCACTCGGCGGGCAGCATCCGCGCGAACGCGGAGAAGAGCTGTTGCGCGGACACCTCTTCGAAGTGCCGGAACGTGTTGAGGAGACCGGCGCCCAGGTTGATCCGCCCGCCCGCGACCGGGAACAGCCACCCGTATCCGGGGAGCAGCATGTCGCCATCCCACAGGTCGAGCCAGGACTCGAACCACGGTCCGGGTCGATAGGACGTCCGGAAGTAGCGACGAGCGGCGATCCCCAGCGGTCGCGAGTCGTCGCGACGGACGCCGGCCGGTTGGGCGAACCGCCCGGCCGCGCCGTCCGCCGCGACCACGAACCGGGCGCGGATCTTGGCGATGTCGGCCTGCCGGTCGTCGGAGGGTCGGATCTCGGCGCCCTGGACCCATCCGTCGACGATGACGGGGGCGACCGCCTCGGTCCGTTCCAGCAGACGCGCTCCGGCCTTGACGGCGCGCTGCGCGAGCAGATGATCGAATCGATCCCGCGGCATCACGAGGCCGAAGCCCGGGAACGAGGTCAGCTCGGGCCACGGCAGCTGGATCGTCGTGTTCCGCGTGTACACACGAAGCCCGATCACCTTCTCGAAGCCCGGGTCTTCGGTGTCGATCCCCATGTCGCTGATCGCGGCGACGCCGCGCGGGGTCAGGCCGTCGCCACAGACCTTCTCTCGGGGGAGCGCGGCCCGCTCGACCATGGTGACGTCGATCCCGTGGCGCGCGAGGTGATAGGCGGTCGCCGAGCCGCCCGGACCGGCCCCCACGACGAGGACGTCCGTCTCGATCGTGTGCTCCGCGCTCACGCGTCCCCCTCCGCGGCCCCACCGCCGGCAGGGCTTGTGAAAAACTTCACAAGCTTCGACGTTCAGGCTACCGCAGGCCGCCCGATCACGTCGCGCCCTGGCGCGCGGCATCGCGGTGGTCCCATGAGCCCACCCTCGCGGGGACGACTCGGATGAACCCGAGCGCCGGAACACCGGCGGCGAACCGTTCGAACCCGTCGCCCGTGAACATGCTCCGGTACTTCTCGTGCCACGTGGACATCGGTTCGCGGAGGTCGGGATGCTCGGCCGGGAGCAGCTCCGCGACACCCTCGACCCGTGCCCCCGTCAGCTCCCCCCACTCCCTGCCTCGATCGATCAAGACGCACACCCGTGGATCGCGGACCGCGTGCTCCCAGGTCTGGTCCCCCACCCGCGAGGAGACCCACACCGCATCCTCGAGCCACACGAACCACCGAGGCGCAACGTGGGGTCCTCCGTCGGGTCGTACCGTGGCGATCCGGCAGGTGGCCGCGTCGCGGAACACCCGGCGGAGCAGCTCGACGTCCTCGCTCACGAGCGGCTCACGAGATCGGCGAGCAGCCCCAGCGCCTGCACCGCCTCGCCGGCGAGGACATCCGGATCGAGCGCGTCCCTGGCCTCGGCGATCAACTTGCGCGCGTCGATCATCGTGACGCCGGGAGCCGCGTCGCCGTCGCGCAGGTCGTCCAGCATCTGGAACGCCTCCCCGAGCGGCTCTCCGAAGCGTTCGAGCCGGGTGATCACCATGAGCGAGGCCCCCGCGAGCGTGGCCCCGATCAGCAGCGGTCCTTCCACCGTGTACGACCCGCCTTTGAGGAACGCCAACCGCCGCGCGTCCGCGTCCGCCCCGATCAGCCCGAGGGAGGCTCCGGCGGCCATCTCGGTTCGCATCCGGTGATATCGCTCGAGCGCCGCGGCCAGGCGCGCCGGTGGGAACCCGGACTCGAGCAACAGCTGGTCGGCGAGCACGGCCGAGAGATCGCCGGCGAGGATCGCGAAGGCGGTCCCGATCCGCTCCGGGTCGGGCTGACCGCGACGCGCCGCGGCCTCGGCCTGGCGCGCATGCACCGTGGGCTGGCCGCGACGCGTCGCCGACGCATCCATCACGTCGTCGTGGATCAGGGCCATCGTGTGCAGGAGCTCGAGCGAAGCGGCGGCGCGGAGGATCGGCTCGCCATGCGGGCCACCCGCGGCGCGGAACCCCCAATAACAGAAGGCCGGTCGGATCCGTTTCCCGCCCGCTTCGAACAGGCCGATCACCTCGTCGATGGGTTCGGTCGCTCGGGGATCGATCCACTCGATCGCCTGTCGGCGGGCGGAGAGGAACGAGCGGAGGACGTCGTCGATACGGTCCTCGAGGGCGACCGGATCGGTCGGCGAGAGGCCTGATGGGGAAGCCATCGCGGCCAGTATGCCAAGGGCGGAGGTGCGAACGCGAGCGACGCCGCCTCGTGCGGCCACCTCTATCATGTGGGCGCCGGCCGCCGGGCCGGACCTGGACATGAGACGCGCGTTCCGCACCCTCGCGATCGCCACGACCGCATCGACCGTGCTCTTGATCGCGTGGGGCGGCGTGGTTCGAGCCACGGGCTCGGGGGACGGCTGCCCGGACTGGCCGAGGTGCTTCGGCTCCTGGGTGCCGCGCGTCGAATACCACACCCTGATCGAGTATCTCCACCGGCTGCTCGCCTTCGTTTCGGCGGGGCTGTCGATCGCGCTCGCCGTCGTCGGAGCGTGGTCCCTCGCGCGGAGCCGACACGGCGAGGGAGCTCGAGCCGTCCCGAGGCTCCCCGCATGGCTCGCGGTGGGACTCGCGCCGCTCTTCGTGATCCAAGCCGCGATCGGAGGGTGGATCATCGCCACACATGAGGACCCCGCCGTCGTGACGCTGCATTTCGCGGTCGCGTTCGTCGTCCTCGGCGTGGCGGTCGCGATCGTGGTGCTCGCTCACCTCGTCGAGGCAGGAGGGATCCGGAGCTACGCGCGGATCACCATCGTCACTGCCCTCGCCACGTACGCGCTGCTGTTGGTCGGTACGTACGTGCGGGCCGAGGGCGCGGGCCTCGCCTTCCGCGACTGGCCGCTGATGAGCGGGCGACTCGTACCCGATCTCACGAAGCCGGGCGCCGGACCGATGTTCGCGCACCGTCTCCTCGCGATCGGGGTCACCGCCCTGATCGCCTGGTGCATGGTACGGGCCCGGACGATGCGACCTCGGTCCGCGAAACTCGTCGCCCTCTCGACCCTCGCGCTGGTGCTGGTGCTGATGCAGATCGCCGTCGGCGCGCTCAACGTGGTCACGGAGCTCGCGACGTGGGCGCGTGCCGCCCACGTCGCGGTCTCCGCCCTGATCTGGGCAACCGTCGTTGCCCTCGCGGTCACCGCCCGACGGGAACCGTCGCCTGATGCGCTCCGGACCGCGGTCGCGGAGGACGCGTCCGCATCGAGGGCCGATCGCTCGTTCGAGGACACCGTGCGGGCGTACGCGGCACTGACCAAGCCGCGCATCATCGTCCTGCTGTTGATCACGACGGTGCCGCCCATGATCCTGGCGGCCGGCGGGCTGCCGGGCGCCTGGCTCGTGCTCGCGACCCTCGTCGGCGGGACGCTCGCCGCCGCCTCTGCCAACGCGTGCAACATGTACCTCGACCGGGACATCGACCAGGTGATGCGCCGCACGCGGCAGCGTCCCCTCCCACGACACGCGGTCGAGCCGGAGGCCGCGCTCCGTTTCGGCTTCGCGTTGGGGGCCGTGGCGTTCACGTTCCTGGCACTCACCGTGAACGTGCTCGCCGCAACGCTCGCTCTCTCGGCGATCGCCTTCTACGTGTTCGTGTACACGATGTGGCTCAAGCGCTCGACGACGCAGAACATCGTGATCGGAGGTGCGGCCGGCGCCGTGCCCGTGCTCGTCGGCTGGGCCGCCGTGACCGGCGGGCTCGCCTGGCCGGCGATCGTGCTGTTCTCCGTGGTGTTCGTCTGGACCCCTCCGCACTTCTGGGCGCTGGCGATGCGGGTGCGCGACGACTACGCGGCCGCGGGCGTCCCGATGCTGCCGGTGGTCCGCGGGGACGATGAGACGCGTCGCCAGATCTTCCTGTATTCGCTCGTGCTGTTCGGTGTGACGCTGCTGCTCGTACCGGTCGCCTCGATGGGCCCGATCTACCTGCTCACGGCCGTCGGACTCGGCGGCAGCTTCGTCTACCGGGCCCTCCGTCTGTGGCGGGACCCGTCGGACGCGAAGGCATGGGCGCTCTTCAAATTCTCGGTGCTCTACCTCGGCGCCCTGTTCGCCGCGGTCGCCATCGACGCACTCGTGTGACGCGCCCCGTTACGGGGACGGCGTCCCTGAGATGTCGCCCGACAGGGTCCGATCGATCAACCGGCTCAGCGTAACCTCGCTCGTCGTGGAGCCGATGATCGAGTACCTGATCGTTCCGCCTCGATCGACCACGTACGTCGCGGGAAGCCCGGTGTACCCGAGGCTGGCCGCGAACCGCCCGGACGGGTCCTCGATGCTCGGGTACGGGACGCCGTAGCGTCGGACCCATGTCAGCGGTTGCCGGGTGCTGGTCTCCTCGGGGTTCACACCCAGGAACGCCACGCCTCTGCCGGCGTACCGGCTCGCGACGCGGACGAATCCGGGTTGATCACGCTCGCAATCGAGACACCACGTCGCCCAGACGCTCACGACCAGGACCTTCCCCCGGAGCTCCGCGGCCGAAAGAGGCGCGCCGTCGAGGCCCTTCCCTTCGAGCCGCGGCAGCGGCCTGTCCTCGACGCGGACGAGGCCGCCGTTCGCGCCCGAAGCCGAGCTGCACCCGATCAGTGTCAGGCTGGCGACGATCGCGAGCATGGTCCGCACGAGCTCAACGGTATCGCGACCCGGGTGACACGTCGCCCGAGAGGGCGCCTAGCCGCTCGGGCCTGACGACGCCCCGCTCGGACCGGACGACCCCCCGCTCGGGCCGGACAACGAGCCGCCGCTGCTCTTCGTGACGGTGATCATTCCCTGCATCGTGGTCGGGTGGAAGTCGCAGCGGAAGTAGTAGGTGCCGGGTTTGAGCGCTTGCAACGCGACCTGCCCTGAACCGACGCCCACGACGTCCGGGGTCTTGTTGACCTCCGAGGTGTAGTCCTTGTCGGAGAAGACGTCGAGGTTGTGCGTGACTCCCGGATCCTCGTTATCGAAGGTGATCGTGGCGGGCTGTCCGGCCGGAAGGTCGATCGAGTTGGGCGAGAATCCCGTCGAGTCGGAGGCCGTGATCACGGGGCCGGCGGGAGCGCCGGCCGACGGCGGCGGCCCGGCGACCGTCAACGTCCCGGTCATCGTCGTCGGGTGGAACTCGCAGAAGAAGTAGTAGCTGCCTGCGGCGAGCGGCCCCACCGGCACGTCGACCGTCGCGACCCCCGTCGCCGGCTGTCCGGCGGCGATCGCCCCGGTCGGGTCCACGGTCTTCTTCTCGGCGACCACCACGTTGTGCTGGACACCCGCGTCGTCGTTGGTGAACGCGATCGTGAGCGGGTAGGCGGCGGGCGCCGACAGGGTCTTGGTCTCGAACCCCTTCGTCGCGGCGCCCTTGGGTGCGGTCAACGCGACGATGAACGGCTGGGCTTCCTGGGCTGGCTCGCCGAGCAGCAACGCCAGCCCCCCCGTGAGCATCGCGATCCCCGCGACCCCGCCGACCATCGAGAGCAACGAGGCGCCCGTCACCTGCGGACGGCTGGCGACCACCGTGGCCACGCCGAGGATCGAGGCGGCGACCACGAGGGCCGTGAGGGTCGCGGCGGTCGGCGTGACGCGGAGCAGGACACGGGAGAACAGGAACAGGACCGCGCCGATCACCACGAGCACCGCGACCGGGATCAGGATCGGCCAGAGCAGACGCTCGCGAGGCTCCGGGGCGTGGTCGCTCATCGGCCCATCTCGGCGCGGATCTCTGCGTCGACGTTCCGCCATTGCAACGCGTCCCAGCCATCCTTCTGGTCGCGACGCGCCCAGCGGAAGAAGACCACCGTGATCACCGTCCACAGGATCGCGCCTCCGACGAGCTTCATGGTCAGACCCGCGATCATCTGGTCGGTCATCACCGAGATGCCCCAGATGCGCGGGAACGTGGCGTAGACCGGGTAGACCGGCACGTGCCCGAACGTCAGGAAGGATGCCGGGATCGTCGGGGCGAGCGATTGGACGAAGAGGTAGAGCATCTGTCCGGGAGGGGTCAGCGGGGGCATCTCCGGAAGCGGCGAGACGATCGGCCACCACATCACCACGGCCGACCCCAACAGCACCGAGTGCAGCAGGAAGTGCGTGAGCTCGGAATGCACGGACGCGTTCACGACCGCCGGCCAGTGGGTGAACAGCAGGACGCCGTTGAACAGCACGATGGCCGGCAAGGGCCGCGTGATGAACCGCCACGACCGCCGGATCGTCCGTCGTCGCAGGAGGTCGCGCCAGAGCCATGCCGGCGTCCCGGCGACGAACAGCGGCGCCGCGACCAGCGCGAACAGCAGGTGCTGCGTCATGTGCACGAGATAGAGGTACCGCTCGGCCAGATCGTGGATCGGCCAATCTGCCCCGACCCAGAGGACCGCGACACCGGACAGGAAGAGACGGCGTGCGTGGAGGGACACCGGGGCGCCCGTGCGTTCCGAATGCCGACGGCATGCAATCAGGTACGCCGCGGCCAGCGAGCCCAGGATCACCCAGACGTCGACGTGCGCGTGCCAGGGAGGAAGCATCGCCGTTACCCCGCGAACGCCTTGAGCAGCAGCAGCACGACCAGGAACAGGATGCCGGCGCCGGCCGCACCCATGATGAAGAACCGCGAGTACCGAGCGTCGTCGAACCGGAGGTGCATGTACCACAGGACGACGAGCACGAACTTCACGAGGGCGAGACCGAAGAGCATCCCGATCAACAACCCGTGCGGTAGACCGGAATAGCTCGTCCATACCTCGAGCGTCGTGAGGACCACGAGGATGATGCCGATCCGGACGTACTCCTTCGCGCTCGGGTGCCTTCGGCGAGCGTGCCCGGCCTCGCGCGGGTCGGCGATGCCCTGCGCACCGACCTCTTCGTGGAACTCGTCCAACCGTTCCATCGTCATCGCATCACCCGGCCGGCTTCGCCTGCGGGATCAGGTACACGACCGTGAAGATGACGATCCACACGATGTCGACGAAGTGCCAGTACAACCCGACCATCTCCACCGGGAACGCCTGATCGTCGGGGAGCCGGCCCGCCCACGACATCCCGACGAGCGACAGCAGCATCAGGATCCCGACCGTCACGTGGACGCCGTGGAACCCGGTGAGCACGTAGAAGGTCGTCCCGAACAGGTTGCTCTTGATCGTCAGGCCTTCGTGGTAGAAGCTCGTGAACTCGTACACCTGGCCACCGACGAACGTCAGTCCCAGCATCGCGGTCGCGACGAGCCACAGCCGCATCCGCGCGAAGTCGCGTTGCTCCGCAGCCGTCAGCGACAGCACCATCGTGAGCGAGCTCGCGAGCAGGACGAACGACGAGACCGACGTGTACCGGATGTCGAAGATCTCGTTCGGGTAGGGCCCGGTCGTGCTGGCACCCCGATAGAGGACGTAGGTCGTGATCAGCGCGCCGAACAGCAGACACTCGGACGCCAAGAAGAGCCACATCGCGAGCTTCACGCTCGGGAGCCCGGTACTGGTGCGTTCGACCGGTGCCGCGTGCACGGTGGTCTCTGCCATCGCTACTCCGCCACCGGGGGCTCCATCGCCCAGCCCATGAATCCGACGACGGTGACGAGCGCCCCCGCCCCGACCAACCACCACGAATACAGGACGCCGTAGGCGATCACGGGCAAGCCGACGGACGCGACCAGCGGCCAGAAGGACGGGCTCGGCAGGTGGATCGCGTGCCCCTCCGTGTGTCCATCGGCAGGATGGTCGGACGCACCTGCCGGCACGCGGACCAACCTGCCTTCCCTGTCCTCGACGTACTTGCGGTGCCAGAACTCGTCGACCGAATGGACGACCGGGATCTCCTCGAAGTTGTAGATGGGCGGGGGGCACGACGTCGTCCACTCGAGCGTCCTCGCGTCCCATGGATCCTCATCGGCGAGCCCCTTGGTCTTCCGCTGCGTCTTGACGGCGTTCACCGTGAACACGAGCACCGAGAGGGCGATCAAGAATGCCCCGACGGTCGAGACCTGGTTCCAAAAGGTAAGCCCCAGGGATGCCGGATACGTGTACTCGCGACGGATCATCCCGCCGAGCCCGAGGATGTGCATGGGTCCGAACGCGAGGTTGAACCCGACGAGCAGGATCCAGAACTGCACCTTCCCCCAAAGCTCGTCGAGCTGGCGTGCGAACACCTTCGGCCACCAGTAGTACATCGCTCCGAAGAGCCCGAAGACGGCGCCGCCGAACAAGACGTAGTGGAAGTGCGCCACGATGTAGTACGTGTCCGTCTGCTGGTAGTCCGACGGCACCACGGCGTGGGTCACACCGGACAGCCCCCCGATCACGAACATGGCGACCGCCCCGACCGCGAAGAGCATCGGCGAGTCGAAGTGGATGTCGCCCTTGTACATCGTGCCCATCCAGTTGAAGATCTTGATCCCCGTGGGGACGGCGATGATCGCGGTCGTGATCCCGAAGGCCGTGTTGGCGACGGGGCCGAGGCCCACGGCGAACATGTGGTGCGCCCACACACCGAACCCGATGAACCCGATCGCGATCCCGGAGAACACGACGAACTGGTAGCCGAACAACGGTTTCCGGCTGAACACCGGGAGGATCTCGCTGATGATCCCGAAGGCCGGCAGGATCAGGATGTAGACCTCGGGGTGCCCGAACAACCAGAACAGGTTCTGCCAGAGCAACGGCTGGCCGCCGGCTGTGGGATCGAAGAAGTGGGTGCCCCACCGACGGTCGAACAGCATCTCGAAGAGCGCCACCGTGATGATCGGCAGCGCGAACGCGAGCAGGAACTGGACGACCAGGCCCATCCACACGAACACGGGCATCCGGAACAACGTCATGCCGGGGGCGCGCATGTTGACCACCGTGACCGCGAGGTTGATCGCGCCGGCGCTCGAGGCGATGCCGGTGATCACCAGCCCGAGCGCGTAGAAGGTCATCCCGATGCTCGGGTCCGTCGTCGAGTTCGGCGGGTAACCGAACCAGCCCCCGTTCGGCGCTCCGCCGAGGAACCAGCTCGAATACAGGAACAGCCCGCCGAGGATGAAGACCCAGAACGAGAAGGCGTTCAGCCGCGGGAAGGCGACGTCCCGCGCGCCGATCATCAACGGGATCAGGTAGTTGAAGAACGCCGCCGACATCGGCATGACGAACAGGAAGATCATCGTGATCCCGTGCATCGTGAAGATCTGGTTGTACTGGTCGGCGTTCAGCAGCGTGTTGTCGGGCTTCGCGAGCTGGCTGCGGATCAGCAACGCTTCGATCCCCCCGATCAGGAAGAACGCGAAAGCGCTGAATCCGTACAGCAGACCGATCTTCTTGTGGTCCACCGTCGTGAACCAGCTCCACCAGCCGGTGATCGCCGTCGGACGACGGATGATCCCCCTGCGGGCCGGAACGCTCGTCGCGGTCACCATTTCGCTCGTGTTCGCTCCTACTTCAGGCTATACAGATAGGCGACGAGTGCGTCGATCTGTTGCTCCGTGAGGCCGTAGTCGGGCATCTTCGCGCCGAGCTTCACCGCGTTCGGGTCACGGAGCCACGCCTTCAACGCCGCTTCATCCACCGTCGCGAAGTCGCAACCCGCGAAACACTCGTGGGTCGTCGCCGCGAAATGCGTCAGGTTGGGAGCCGCCGTGCCCGTCGCGTTCGTCCCGCCGACCGCGTGGCATTGGATGCACTGCCCGCCGACGCCGTTCGTGCCGAAGAACAGGTCCATACCCTGCTGCTGCGCAAGCTCATCGCTGGTTGGCTTCACCGCGGGGTCCTTCTCGTTGGCGACCCAGCGCTGCCACTCGGTCTCGTCGAGCGCACGGATCTGGAACTTCATCTTGCCGTGCTGGAGCCCGCAGAACTCGGCGCACTGCCCGGAGTAGGTCCCGGGTTCGTCGGCGGAGAACACGATGTGGTTCGTTTCACCCGGAACGACGTCTTGCTTCCCGAACAATCGAGGCGCCCAGAACGAATGGATCACCTCGTGGTCGGGCACGCCCGATGTGCTGTGTGCGCCGCCCCCGAGCGACGTCAACGACAGGTCGATCGTCCTGCCCGTGGGGATCACGAGGACGTCCGCCGTGACGATCGCGTCGCGGTCCCCGTAGGAGACCGCCATATCGGGGTCGGTGTACTTGAAACCCCACCACCACTGGTAGCCCTCGACCGTGATCTGCATCGCGTCGGCGGGTTGGCGTGCCAGCTGCCAGATCGTGGACACGGTCGGAACCATGATGACGGCCAGGACGATCGCCGGGGCGATCGTCCACCCGATCTCGAGCCGCGTGTTCCCGTGGATCTGTGGCGGCATCCGATCGCGATCCTTGCGGTGCCGGAACCTGATCGAGATCAGCAGGATCCCGCCCTCGACGACGATGAAGACGGCGGCGGCCGGCCACAGGACGAGGACGAGGAGGTTCTTCTCGGTCTGGGCGGTCGGACCGGCAGGGTTCATCGTGTTCTGCGGCGCCGTCTTCGAACAGGCGACCAGCACGACCGTCAACGCGAGCAGCGCGAGGATCCACCACCGCGTTCTCCGCACCGTTCCTCGTCCCCCTGGGAGCTCCGCGCCCGTCCCCGGGGCGCAGGTCCGCGCGACTGTACCATCCGGCCTTTCGGCGGCCTTCCGAGCGCCCGGATTCACTTCGCGTACGTGTGCAAGCCGGCGATCCATAGGTTCACCGCGTAATACGTGATCAGCAGGCTGACGAATCCGACGAGCGCGATCGATGCCGCCTTCGCGCCCTTCCACCCGGCCGTCGCGCGAGCGTGGAGGTACCCCGCGAAGATCGTCCAGGTGATGAACGACCATGTCTCCTTCGGGTCCCAGCCCCAGTACCGACCCCAGGTCTGTTGCGCCCAGATGGCGCCGCAGATCACGCCGAACGTCCAGATGGGGAACCCGAACTGGATGAAGCGGTACGCGAGCCGGTCCAGCGTGGCGGACGGGGGCAGGCCGATCCGCCGCGCCGGCTCCGCCGGCGCGGCGGATCCCACCGGCTCGTCTGCGCCGGGTACGTAGTCGGGCGGCACGTCCAGGTCGGCGTCGACGGAGCCGCCGCGGATGGGCGGCGGCGGTCCGGCGGGGAGCGTCGCGATCTGGCGGCGCTCCGCGGCAACCTTCACCAGGTAGAGGACCGTGAACAGGCAGCCGATCCCGAGCAGCGACGAGGCCGTGATCATCGCCGTCACGTGGATCTGTCGCCAGTACGAGTTGAGCGCGGGCAACAGGTCGGTGGGTCCGACGTAGAAGAAGGACACCGCCATCGCCATCGTGAAGATCGCGAACCCGTAGATGAAGCCGCCGAGCGTCGTGACGTGGTATCGCCACTCCACGATGACGAGGTAGGCAAGCACGATCAGGAACGTGAGCAGCGCCGAGTACTCGTACATGTTGCCCCAGGGGGTACGCCCCGCCGAGATGCCCCGGCCCACGATCGACAGGCCGTTCGCGAGGAGCCCGGTGGTGCCGACGACGAGCGCCGCCGTGTGGAACGACCTCGTCCGGAACGCGAGGTAGGCGAACGAGAGCACCATCGCGGCGATGTAGGCGAATAGGGCGGCGTTGAAGGCGTCGCTCGAGACGCGCGCCCAGTCCGCGGTGCTCACCGCGCCCCGACCTCCTCGCGCGGCTCGGCGGGGATCCTCGCGATCGCGCCGTCCAGATCCTCGACGAGCTTCGGGAACGCCTCCTCGAACCGATCCTTCCGCTGCAACGCGAACCCCCCGATCTGCACGACCGAC
>DASWDB010000029.1:0-8650 GCA_036395715.1 Actinomycetota bacterium
ATGGAGAACCACATCGCCTCGACGCGGGAGGGCGAGATCACCGATCTCCCGATCCGAGCGGGCCAGGTCGTCGAGCTCGGCGCTCTGCTCGCGGTGATCGACTAGCGCTCGGCATCGGCGGGGTCGGCGCTTCGATCCGCCGCCCGGACGGAGCCCGAACGCTCCGCGCGGCTGTCGGAGGTCCCCGGGCCCGGGCAGAGGCTCCGTCACCGTGAGCGAGCCAGGAACCCACCGAGGACGTCCAGGTACCGCTCCGGCTCCTCGACGAACGTCATGTGGGCGCTGTCTTCGAACACGTGGAGCTCTGCGTGCGGAAGCAGCCGGGCCATCCGCTCGGAAGCCTCGGCCGGGCAGGCGCGATCGTGACGTCCCGCAAGCACGAGCACCGGCTGCGTGACGTCCACGAGCCTGGCCTCGAGCTCGATCCCGCCGTCGTCGGCGGTCGCGAAGTGGCGGAGAACGTCGGGCGCATAGACCGCCCCGGCCGACCGCCGCTCGTATCCGGCGATCCGCGGGTCGTTCGGGTGCCGGAAGTGGAACGGCATCTGGTCGTGGAGCAGCCGCTCGACATCGTCCGGCGTCGTCACGATGGACTCACGCTCCCACGACGACGCGACCTGCTCGCGCAGCTCGGCCGGCTCGAACGACCCGAGCGCATCGGCGACCCCTTCGAGATCCCGGACGGATGTCACCCCCCCGCTCACGACCGTCGCGACGGCCTGGCCCGGATAGTCGACCGCGTTCTGCAGTGCCACGAACGCTCCGAAGGAATGGCCGAGCACCGCGTAGCGGGGGAGCTTCAGCGCCAGCGCGAGCATGATCACGTCCTGGGCCATCCGTTCCAGCGTCCAGGTGCCCGGCGGGGTTGGCTCCGATCTGCCTTGCGCACGCTGGTCGACGAGCAGCAGCCGGATCCCGGCGTCGCAGATCGGATCCAGATAGTCGCCGAACTCGTGATGATCGAGCCCCGGCCCGCCGTGCAGGACGATCAGCGGAAGCCCATCATCCGGTCCCCGCTCGACCACCCACAGCGAACAATCGTCGATCCGTACCGGGGATCCGGGACAACTCATCCCCGCGGGTCGCCCCACGCATCCCGACCGGTGAGGCGGAACCCGGAGTCGCGAACCTTGTATCGCCCGTTGATCGAGATCAGGAGCGGCGTGAGACCCTCGGCGATCCTGGCCATCTGCAGACCGCCGCAATCCACCCAACGCATCCCGGGGATGTCCGCGATCACCGAGCCGACGATCGACTTGGCGTCGGGATCGTCCCCCATCACGAGCGCGTCCGAGTCGACCTCCTCGTCCAGGTGCCGCAGGGCGTCGGCCGCGATCGTATGGAAGGCGGCGACCAATCGCGTGCCCTTGGGCAGGAGGGTCTTCGCGAACTCGGCGGCCGAGCCGTGCCACGGCCGCAGGACGTGGCTGGCTCGGCCGCCGACTGCCGTCATCAGCGGGCTCGTGCAGTCGCACACCACCGTTCCCTCCGCGAGGGCATCCTTGATCGCGTCGTAGACCACGGCCTGGCCTGCGAACGGAACCGTGACGAACACGACGGCCTTGCCGACGACCGATCCGGCGTTCGCGTCTCCATCCACGGGTGCCGTGGTGCCCAGCAGCCCCTTGGCTTCGCCGGCGCTCGCGGCGGCCTTCTCTGCGACCCGCGAGCCGATCGTCACGTGGTGCCCAGCGGTCGCCAGTCGCAGCGCGAGCCCGAACCCCTCCGCGCCGGTTCCGCCCACGATCGCAACGTCCATGGCGGCACAGCGTACCGGCTAGCCTTGCCGCGCCGTGGCCACCGTGACGAGCGTGATCGAGCTCCTCGTCGGCCTCGCCTGCCTCGGTCTCGGCGCCGTGGTGTGGCCCCGGACGCGGTTCCTCGCGATCGTGCTCGTCATCGCTGGTCTCATCGCCGCGATCCACGCGACCGTCGACCTCACCTGAGGACCGACGCGGCGCGCGGTCATCCGGGGCGGTACTCGCCGAACACGTCCCGCAGGGCGTCGGAGACCTCACCCAGTGTGGATCGGGCGCGGAGGGCTTCCTTCATCGGCGGCAGGAGGTTGCCCGTCCCGCGCGCCGCCCGTGCCACGCTCGCGAGGGTCGCCCGGACGGCGGCGGCATCGCGAGAGTCTCGGAGCGCGCGCAGGCGCTCGACCTGACGCGCGACCTCGTCTTCTCCGATCCCTTGCAGCTCGGGCGAGGTCGTCTCATCGACCTGGAACCGGTTGAGTCCGACCACGACGCGCTCACCTCGCTCGATCGATCGCTGGATGCGGAACGCCGCCTCGTGGATCTCGTCCTGGTAGAAGCCCGCCTCGATGGCCGCGACCGCCCCGCCCATCGCGTCGACCTTCTCGAGGTACTCGGCCGCCGCCCGCTCGAGGTCGTCGGTGAGCGATTCGACGAAGTACGACCCGCCGAGGGGATCCGCCACCTCCGAGATCCCGGTCTCGTACCCGATCACCTGCTGCGTCCGGAGGGCGATCGTTGCCGAGCGCTCGGTCGGGAGCGCCAACGCTTCGTCGAAGGCGTTCGTGTGCAGCGATTGCGTACCCCCGAGCACCGCGGACAACGCCTCGAGCGCCGTCCGCACGATGTTGTTCTCGGGCTGTTGGGCCGTGAGCGTCGCCCCCCCGGTCTGCGTGTGGAACCGGAGCGTCATCGAACGCTCGTCCGTCGCACCGAAGCGGTCCCGCATGATCCGGGCCCACGAACGGCGCGCGGCGCGGAACTTCGCAACCTCCTCGAAGAAGTTCATGTGGCACGCGAAGAAGAACGACAGGCGCGGCGCGAATTCGTCGACGCTCAGCCCGGCGTCGAGCGCCGCCTGCACATATGCGATCCCGTCCGCGAGCGTGAACGCGATCTCCTGTGCGGCCGTCGCACCGGCCTCGCGCATGTGGTACCCGCTGATCGAGATCGTGTTCCACCGGGGGATCCGCTCGTTGCAATAGGAGAACAGGTCGGTGATCAGGCGCATCGAGGGTCCGGGTGGATAGATGTACGTGCCGCGTGCCGCGTACTCCTTCAGGAGGTCGTTCTGGACGGTCCCGGCAAGCTCCGCGGCGGGGACGCCCTGTTCCTCCGCGACGAGCTCGTACAGCAGCAGCAGGATCGGCGCGGTGGCGTTGATCGTCATCGACGTCGACACAAGGCCGAGCGGGATCCCGTCGAAGAGCCGCTCCATGTCCTCGACCGAATCGATGGCGACCCCGGTCCTGCCGACCTCGCCCTCAGCGCGGGGGTGGTCCGAGTCGAGCCCCATCTGGGTCGGCAGGTCGAACGCGACCGACAGGCCCGTCTGTCCGTGCTCGAGCAGGTACCGGAACCGGCGGTTCGTGTCCTCGGCGGCGCCCAGGCCGGCGTACTGGCGCATCGTCCACAGACGGCCGCGGTACATCGAGGGGTAGGGCCCGCGCGTGAACGGGAACGCGCCGGGATCGCCGAGCCGGTCGGCCGGGTCCCACCCATCGAGATCCATCGGCTCGTACAGAGCCCGGAGCTCGATCCCCGAATCCGTGACGCGGCGCTCGTCGCTCATGCCGGTTCACCCGAGCCGTTCGTCTCCGACATCGGCGGGAGCCTATCCCACCCGCCCGGTCGGGTAGCGTGAAGATCATGGACATCGTGGATCCCCGGATCGAGGCGTACATGGCCGAGCGGCTCCGACGCTTCGACGAGCCGGTGCTGTTGGAGATGGAGGCCGAGGCCGTCCGACGCAGCTTCCCGATCGTGGGGCGGAACGTCGGGGTCACGCTGGAGGTGCTGGCTCGGTCGGTCGGTGCGCGCCGGGTGATGGAGCTCGGGTCCGGGTTCGGGTACTCGGCCTACTGGTTCGCACGAGCCGTCGGGCCCGGCGGCGAGGTGCATTGCACGGACGGCGATCCGGTGAACGCCGAGGCCGGCGCGAGGTTCCTCGCTCGCGCCGGCCTCGGCGAGCGCGTCACGTATCACGTGGGCGATGCCGTCGAGCAGCTGTCGCTGCTCGACGGCCCCTTCGATGTCGTCTTCTGCGACATCGACAAGACCGGATACCCGGCCGCCTGGCGTGCGGCGTCGGAGCGGATCCGCCCCGGCGGCCTCTACCTCTGCGACAACACGCTCGGATACGGAGCCGGAACCGTGTTCGACGAGGGTGAGGGCCCGGCGGCGATCCGGGAGCACAATCGCCTGATCGCCGAGGACGAACGATGCATCTCGACGATCGTTCCCACCCGGGAAGGGGTTCTCGTCGCGATCCGGGTCTCGTGACTGCGGTGGAGGATCCTGGCTGGCTTCCTGCCGTCAAGGCGTTGCCGCGCCATCTGATCCCCTTCGTCGATCTCTGGTCGATGCGTGGAAGCAGGACCCGTAGACGAGGCCTGATCGCCATGCGGACGACCCATCTCTCGATGGCCGCGTCGTTGGTGTCGTTCGTCGTTGCCTTCTCGTTCGTGACCCCCGGCGGAACCACCGACGCGACGCCGGTATGGCCATGGATCGTCGTGATCGGCGCGACGGGCCTCGGTCTCTTCGAGATCGTGTCGACCGAGAGACGCATGGATCTCGCGACCGACGAACCGATGGCGGCGACGGGCTTCACGGTCATCTACTTCCTTCGGTTGGGCTTCGCGATGACCCCGGCACTGTTCGGCATCACGCTGTTCCTCGTCACCGGGACGCGACCGTTGTACCTGCTCGGCGTCGTCCTCGGTGAGTTCCTCCTGTGGCTCATCGCGCCGAGCCGAAGGAACCTCGCACGTCGAACGGCGCGGTATCGCGCGTCCGGTAGGGACATCGACATCACTCGTGCGCTCATGACGCAGGGTCCGCCCACGGGCGCTTCGGAGTAGACTCCGCCGGGCTCGCTGGACCGCCCGGCCAACGACCGTCGTCGGTGACGCGATAGCCTGGAAGGGAACGTCCCTGGGCGAACGAGGAGCGACCGCGACGTGGCGATCCGATCGAGGAAGTCCAAGAGCGACTACGGCTCGATCTACCGGGGCCACGAGGGCCAATGGTCGTGGATCTTGCATCGCATCACCGGCGTCGCGGTCATCCTGTTCCTGTTCGCACACGTCGTCGACACGGCTGCCGTGGGCTGGGGCCCGGAGGCGTACAACCGCATCACGGCGGCGTACGACAACCCCATCGTCCGTCTCTTGGAGTTGGGTCTGGTCGTCGCGGTCCTCTACCACTCGCTGAACGGCCTCAAGATCACGCTGATCGACTTCTTCCCCCGGCTCGTGTCGCGGATCCGGCCGATCTCGATCGCTTTCACGGTCGTGTTCATCCTGACGTTGATCCCGACCGCCTGGATCATGCTGGGCCAGGCGTGGGACCTCGCACGGAGGTGACCATGGCGACCACCACGTCCCCGCGCCGCGCCGCTCCCCCCGACGCGCGCGAGGCCGCGCTCGGACGTGGACGGCCGATCGGCGGCTTCGAGCTCTGGACGTGGGTGTTCATGCGGATCAGCGGCCTCCTGCTGTTGGTCCTCGCCGTCGGACACACGCTGATCATGCATCTGCCCGCCGGCGGGGTGGACCGGATCAACTTCGGCTTCGTCGCCGTCCGTTGGCAGAGCCCGTTCTGGCGGACGTGGGATTGGATGTTGCTGATGCTCGCCCTGCTGCACGGGATCAACGGACTGCGCTCGATCACGCTCGATTACGTGCGCCCGCCCGGGTGGCGGTTCGCCCTCACCATGGCGTACTACGTGATCGGATTCACGCTCATGGTGCTCGGCACCGTCATCGTCGTGACGTTCGATCCCACCAGGTGGGGACCCGTCGGATGACCACGACGCATACCTACGATGCGCTCGTCGTCGGCGGCGGCGGGGGGGGGCTGCGCGCGGCGATCGAGCTCTCCGAGCGGTGCAGGACCGCGGTGATCTCCAAGCTGTATCCGACCCGTTCGCACACCGGCGCCGCGCAAGGCGGGGTCTGCGCCGCGCTCGGCAACGTGGAGGAGGACTCGCCCGAGTGGCACGCGTTCGACACCGTGAAGGGCGGCGACTACCTCGTCGATCAACCCGCGGCTCGACTGATGACCGAGGAGGCCATCGAGGCGATCTACCAACTGGAGCGCTGGGGCCTGCCCTTCAACCGCACACCCGACGGGCGCATCGACCAGCGGCGGTTCGGGGGACACACGCGAAACCATGGTGAGGCCCCGGTCAAACGGGCGTGCTACGCGGCGGACCGAACGGGGCACATGATCCTGCAGACGCTCTACCAGCAGTGCGTCAAGCGCGACGTCCGCTTCTTCAACGAGTTCTACTGCCTGGACCTGCTCCGCGACGGCGCCGGCATGACCGTGGGCATCGTCGCCTACGAGCTCGGGACGGGAGAGCTCCACGTGTTCCGCGCGAAGGCGGTGGTGTTCGCGACGGGCGGGTACGGACGCATGTTCCGCGTCACCTCGAACGCGCACGCCCTCACCGGCGACGGGCCGGCCGTCGTGTGGCGACGAGGGGTCCCCCTCGAGGACATGGAGATGTTCCAGTTCCATCCAACCGGCCTCGCCCGACTGGGCGTCCTCCTGTCCGAAGCCGCACGGGGGGAGGGGGGCATCGTGCTGAACAGCGAGGGCGAGCGGTTCATGGAACGGTATGCCCCCACGATCAAGGACCTTGCGCCTCGTGACATGGTGTCGCGGGCGATCTACCAGGAGATCAAGGAGGGCCGCGGCGCCGGTCCCGCCGGCGATCAGGTGTACCTGGACATCTCCCACCTGGATCCCAAGGTGATCGAGGAGAAGCTGCCCGACATCACCGAGTTCGCCAGGATCTACCTCAAGGTGGAGCCGATGAGGGAGCCGGTCCCGATCCAACCGACCGCGCATTACGCGATGGGAGGGATCCCCACTGACACGGACGGTCGGGTGGTGGTAGGCGCGAACGAGGACGTCGTCCCCGGCCTCTACGCGGTGGGCGAGTGCGCGTGCGTCTCCGTCCACGGCGCCAACCGGCTGGGCACCAACTCCCTGCTCGATCTCGTGGTGTTCGGCCGCCGGGCGGGGGACGACGCGGCGAGGTACGTCCATGAGGCCGATCTAGCCACCCCGTCGGAACGTCCCGAGCAGCCGACCCTCGAGCTGCTCGATGGCATCTTGGGCCGCACCACCGGTGACAACGCGGGCGAGATCCGCAAGGAGCTCCAGGACAACATGTTCGACCTCGCCTTCGTCGTTCGATCCGACGAGAGCCTCGCGAAGATGCAGCAGATCCTCGCGAGCCTTCGCGAGCGCTACGAGCGGGTCGCGATCACCGACAAGGGAGCGCGCTACAACACCGATCTGATGGAGACGGTCGAGCTCGGCTACCTGCTCGACTGCGCCGACGCGCTCGTTGCCGGCGCGCTCGAGCGGACCGAGAGCCGCGGGGCCCACTACCGCGAGGACCACCCGCTCCGCGATGACGCCAACTGGCTCAAGCACACCCTCGCCTACCGCGAGCCCGACGGGTCGATCCGCATCGAGTACAAGCCCGTGAAGATGGGCCCGTACGTCCCGATGGAGCGCAAGTACTGATGGTGACCGCCGCGGACGTCCTCGACGCGTCCGACCGGGAGCGTCCGCCCGTGGACACGATCCCGCTCACGGTCCGCGTGCGTCGATTCAACCCGGAGGTCTCGGAGGACTCGTGGTGGGACGAATGGACGGTCCGCTGCGACCCGCTCGAACGCCTCGTCGAGGTGCTGCACCAGATCAAATGGCATCACGACGGGACCTTGAGCTTCCGCCGGTCGTGCGCCCACGGGATCTGCGGGTCCGACGCGATGTTGATCAACGGTCGGAACCAGCTCGCGTGCAAGGTGTTGGCCCAAGATGTCTCACCGAGGGTCACGATCGAGCCGATCCGCGGCCTGTCGGTGCTGAAGGACCTGATCGTCGACATGGAGCCGTTCATGGACGGCTATCGGTCGATCCTCCCCTATCTGATCAACGACTCGGGCGAACCGGAGAAGGAGCGGCGGCAGTCGCCGGAGGATCGCCACCGGTACGACGACACGACCAGATGCATCCTCTCCGCGGCGTGCACGACGTCGTGCCCGGTGTTCTGGGGAGACGAGGGCTACGTCGGGCCTGCCGCGATCGTGAACGCCCACCGGTTCATCTTCGATTCCCGTGACGAGGCCGGGCGCGAACGGATGAAGATCCTCTCCGAGAAGACCGGGGTCTTCCGCTGCCGGACCACCTTCAACTGCACCGACGCGTGTCCGCGCGGCATCGAGGTCACGAAGGCGATCCAAGAGGTGAAGCGGGCGATCCTGTTCGAGCGCTTCTGAGCGAGGTGACGCCGAGCGAGGTGACCCCGGTCTTCCAGGTCTTCCAGGTGTTCCAGATGCCGGTGGTACCGACCTTCTTCTGCACGTCGAACGAGTAGCCCGCTCGGGACGCAGCCGACAGCGTGTTCGTGAACACGGTGCCCGTGCCCCCGTCAGCGGGCGACACCTTGATCGGGACGCGGATCTTCCCGTGCATGAACGGATGGATCTTGTAGCGGTAGGGATACACGCCTGCGGCTTGGAACGTGACGGCGGCCGACGTCGCACCCGGCCGGCGGTGTGATCGTCAGGAGGAGCACGGCCAGCGAAGCAACCGCGATGAAGCCACGACGCATGTCACCAGCCCCTTTTCCAAGAGGAACGACGTACTAC
>DASWDB010000030.1:0-4575 GCA_036395715.1 Actinomycetota bacterium
GGCCGACCTGCTCGGCTTCGCACTGATGGTGAACTCCCTCACGCACGCGAGGCATCGCGCACGCGAGGCAGTCAGGGCCGCCGCGTAGGCGACGCCGATCCGACCTACTCCCTTCCTCAGACACGCCCAGATGCCGCCTCGCCGGCGCCGGCGGTCGATTTCGCCGCGATCGCGTGCTCGGTAGACTCGATGTCCGACGGATGCTGGAGTCGGGGTGGGTTCTCTGCCACGTTTCCTGCATCCCCCGGGGGACGTAGCTCAGCTGGTAGAGCACCTGCTTTGCAAGCAGGGGGTCGGCGGTTCGAGTCCGCTCGTCTCCACCGGACTCCGCTCAACATGCGAGCCTGAGGGACGCCCCGTCATGGTGATCATCGTCGCGCTGACGTCGCTCCAGGCGGCCCGAGCACAGATGGCCGTGTCGCTCGGGTTCCACATCGTCTTCGCGGCGCTCGCGGTCGGCCTCCCGGCGATGCTCCTGTTCGCGGAGTACCGAGCGAACCGGACGGGCGACGCCGTGTGGATGTCACTGTGCCGGCGATGGGCGAGGGCTGTCGGGATCCTCGTCGCGGTGGGGGCGGTCTCCGGCACGGTGCTGTCGTTCGCGCTGGGGCTCTTCTGGCCGGGGCTGATGGGGCGATGGGGCGCGGTGATCGGTCTCCCCTTCGCCCTCGAGGCGTTCGCCTTCTTCATCGAGGCCATCTTCCTCGGCGTCTACCTGTTCGGCTGGGATCGGCTCTCGCCGTGGGCACATTGGGCCGCGGGATGGCCTGTGGCGATCGGTGGTGTGGCGAGCGCATGGTTCGTGGTGACCGCGAACGCGTGGATGCAGTCGCCGACCGGATTCGCGACGGTGAGCAACGGCCGAGTCGTCGACGTGCAACCGATCGCCGCGATGTTGAACCCGTCGACCCCGGTGATGACCACGCACATGATCGTGGCTGCGTATATGGCGACCGGTTTCACGGTTGCGGCCGTGTACTCGGTCGGGATGCTCAAGGGGCGCCGCGACACGTACCACCGACGCGGTCTCGCGGTCGGACTGGTGCTCGGGCTCGCGCTCGCGCCGATCCAGATCGTCGTCGGTGATGCGGCGGCACGCTTGGTGGCGGATAGGCAGCAGGTGAAGCTCGCCGCGATGGAAGGGCTCTGGCGGACGACCGCGCGTGCGCCCCTCACGCTCGGCGGGATCCCGCTGCCGTCGCAAGAACGGACGATCCTCGGTATCAGGATCCCGGGGGGACTCTCGTGGTTGGCCTACGGCGACCCCGCGGCGGTCGTACACGGGCTCGACGAGGTGCCAGCGGCGGACCGCCCGAACGTCGTCGTCGTGCACCTCGCCTTCCAGATCATGGTGGCGATCGGGTTCGCCCTTGCCGCGCTCGGCCTGTGGGCGCTGGTCGTGTGGATCCGCCGCCGCCGCCTCCCCGATACGAAGTGGTTCCTCCGAGCATCTGCCGTTGCGGGACCGGCGACCTTCGTCGCCCTCGAGATGGGCTGGGTGGTGACCGAGCTCGGTCGTCAACCGTGGATCGTCTACGGCCAAACACGGACGGCGGATGCTGTGACATCGCGACCGGGGATCACGTTCTGGCTCGCGGCGACCGTGGCGATCTACGTTCTGCTCGGCGCCGCCTGCGCTTGGCTGCTGCTTCGCCTCGCGCGAACACCAGGTGGAGTGCCCGAGCTCGAGGCCGCGGGATGACCACGTTCCAGCTCGAGGTCGTGATCCTGATCGCGATCGGCGGGGGTCTCACCTTGTACTGGTTGCTCGGGGGGGCGGACTTCGGCGGCGGCGTGTGGGATCTCTTGGCGATCGGATCGGTCGGCGAGCGTGAGCGGGCCCTCATCTCCGATGCGATCGGGCCCGTCTGGGAAGCGAACCACGTCTGGCTGATCTTCGTGATCACCGGCTTGCTCGCGGCCTTCCCCTCGGCGTTCGCGTCGCTCGGCTTCGCGCTCTACGTGCCGTTCTCGATCGCGATCGCCGGGATCGTGTTCCGTGGCGCTGCGTTCGCGTTCCGTTCGTGGGGTGATCGGGGGTCGGCGTGGCAACGGACGTGGACGAGGGTGTTCGGTGTCGCGTCGATCGTGACGCCGCTCGCGCTCGGCGCCGCCGCGGGGGCGGTCGCCTCCGGCAGGATCCGCGTCGCCGGATCGACCGTCGTGGCTTCGCTGTGGGGCTCATGGACCGGCCCCCTGTCGATCGTGACGGGGCTCCTGGCTCTCGCGTCGTGTGCCTTCCTCGCCGCGAGCTACCTGACGGTCGAAGCGATGCAGCGAGACGATCTCGTGATGGAGGAGGTCTTTCGCCGCCGAGCGCTCGTTTCCGGTGCCGTGTCGGGCGTCATGGCCATGTTGGGTCTCGTCGTCACGCGCAGCGTGTCGCCGCAGCTGTGGCACGGGATGATCACACGAGCGTGGCCCTTCGCCGTGGCGTCGGCCGTATGTGGCATCGCCTCCCTGTGGTCGGTCGCACGTCGCCGCTACCGGCTCGCGCGGGTCGGCGCGGCGGTCGCCGTCGCATCTCTCGTCGCGGGATGGGGGGTCGCGCAGTGGCCCTACCTCATCGTCCCCGACATGACGGTGGCGGACGCGGCCGCCCCTGCGAACGCGCTCCGGCCGCTCGCTGTCGGCTTCGCGGTCGGCATCCTGCTGCTGGCTCCGTCCTTGTTCGTGCTGTTCCGAGTCTTCAAGGGGAGCGGCGCGCCTTCGTACCACTGAACGCCGGAGGTCTCGAGACGCAGTGCGCTGCTTGAGAAGTTCGCGCTCCTGAGCCTTGGGACGGGCGAGAAGGAGGTCACGTTTCAGACTCCGAAAGGCGGGAAGTGGTAAAGGTGAGGCGAGCACTCGAACTCGTGTTTGACCCAACGATCCAACGAAGGGGGCGGGGAGCGACGATGGATCGACGAGGCCTGTTGCAGCCGTTCGAACGGAGTCTGCTCGGAGGGCGCAGGCGGAAGGGCTTCGTCGTGATCGCCCTCGGTGCGCTCCTTTCGATCGGTGTCGTTGTCGTTACTCTTGCGCCGGCCGCGGCATCCACAGTCTTCGCCGACGGATTCGAAAGCGGAGACCTATCGGCCTGGACGGCGAACATCGGCCTCGTTGCCCAGCAGCAGGATGTATTCGCCGGCTCGTGGGCGGCGCGCGCCCAGGGCAACGCAAGTCCAGCGTACGCGTACGAAGAGCTGCCTATCGCGACTCCTTCACTCACGGCCGAGACCTGGTTCGACGTGGTGAGCCGCTCCACGCGGGTCGGCCTCGTCCGGCTCGAAACGGCTTCCGGCTCGAACCTGGTGACGCTCTCGGTGAACATGGCCGGGGAGCTCGTAGAGAGGAACGACGTGACGGGTACGGTCTCTACCACCTCGATCGTGCCGGAGAACGGCGTCTGGCACCACCTCGTCGTGCACGCACTCATCAACGGAACCGCCGGCCACGTCGATGTTTCGCTTGACGATCCCGCGACCCCGCAGATCAGCAACGTCGAGTCGCTCGGCACAGCGCCGATCGGTCGGCTTCGGCTCGGTGACGGAACCACCATCCACGCTTTCGACGTGGCCTTCGATGAGGTGGCCGCTCGCGCTCCGGACGACGTCGATCCTCCGACCCAGCCCACCGGCCTCACAGCCGGGTCGATCTCGGCTTCCTCGGTGGCCCTGACGTGGAACGCATCACAGGACAACACGGCTGTGGCGGGATACACCGTGTACCGGTCGGACCCGGCGGCACCGTCCGCCCCCATCGCGACCACGACGACCACGAGCTTCGATGACGCGACGGTTCTGCCATCCACCGCGTACACCTACGCGGTGGATGCGTTCGACGAGGCAGGGAATCACTCGGTGGAGTCGGCCTCGCTGGAAGTGGCGACGCCGGCCTCGGGCGGCACCGGCAGCCCGGTAGTCGTCATCTTCATGGAGAACAAGTCGGCGTCCGACATCCTCGGAAACCCGGATACGCCCTTCCTCAACCGGTTCGCCGCGGAAGGCCGCACGTTCACCGACTATCGCGAGGGCGACTCGGTGGGGCCATCGCTGCCCGACTATCTCCAGGTCGCGGCTGGGTCGTCGTGTGGATCAACCAGCGACGCCGTGATCCCGGGCGACCCCAGCATCGGCAGCGCATGTCCGACGACCGTGTGGAACCAGCTGACCGGCGCCGGACGGAACTGGGGCGTCTACATGGAAGCGATGCCGACTCCGTGCTACGGGGGCGTCTCCTTCGGGGATCCGGTCACCGACGGTCCGTATGCCTTGAAACACAATCCCGCTACACCGTTCCCATCCGTGTACGGGGATCAAGGGTTGTGCGCCTCACACGTCTTGCCGTACAGCTCCTTCGATCCTGCGGCGCTGCCCGATGTTTCGTTCATCGCCCCGAACATCTGCGACGATCAACATGGGTCCACGAGCACGCAGTGGACGAACTGCCTCGAGGATTCGTCCCAGCTCCTCCGCAGGGGCGACGATTGGCTCGCAGCGCGGGTGCCTGCGATGGTGGCTGCTGGGGCAACCGTCGTCATCACGTATGACGAGTCCGGCGTTCTCTATGCGGCCGAACAAGGACCAGGTGTCG
>DASWDB010000031.1:0-2840 GCA_036395715.1 Actinomycetota bacterium
GCCCTGGAAGACCACCAGGTCGATAGGCGGGACGTGGAAGCACGGCAACGTGTGGAGCTGACCCGTACTAATAGCCCGAGGACTTGACTCTATTTGCTCGCGCTCGCTATCGCGGTTCCCGAGCTCTGCTCGAGGGCTGCACCTTCACCATCGTCCGCACGATCGGACGCCACGTTTCGGTGGCCATGGCGGAGGGGGAACACCCGGTCCCATCCCGAACCCGGCAGTTAAGCCCTCCAGCGCCGATGGTACTGCCCGGGCGACCGGGTGGGAGAGTAGGTCGCCGCCGAGACATCGTACGAACGGGCCGCCCGCGTCGCGCGGGCGGCCCGTTCGCTTTCGATTACCCTCGTTGCACAGATGCCCAGGTCCTTGAAGCCGCGCGCCGGTGGCCGCCCGCACGGCACGCCGCCCAAGTACGTCGACCTCCCTTCCGATGTCCTCGACGAGCTGCGCCGCTCGACCCGGCCGACCGCCCAGCGTGATGCCATCGCGCGGCTCTCTCGCGCGATCGAGCTCCTCGAGCGTGGCGACGCCGGAGCGGCGGTCAGCGAGGCGGCCAAGGCGAAGGCGTTGTCCTCGCGCTCCTCGTCCGTCCGCGAGGTGCTCGGGCTCGCGCTCTACGGACAGGGTCGGTTCGAGGAGGCGTTGAAAGAGCTCAAGGCGTACCGGCGGATGTCCGGTCGCAACGACCAGAACCACGTGATCGCCGATTCGCTGCGGGGTGTGGGGAAACCGCGAGAGGCGGTCCCGCTCGCCGACGAGGCGCTGCGCGACAAGAAGGTCCCGAACGAGGTCAAGGCCGAGGCCGTGATCGTCGCCGCCTCCGCGCTTGCCGACGAAGGACGGTACGCGGAGGCCTTGGCCTTCATCGGCCGCGCGAAGACGCGCGACGACATCGCGGAGCCGTACACGCTTCGGCTCTGGTACGTCAAAGGCGACGTCCTCGAACGGGCGGGCCGTCCGCACGAGGCGGCCGTGGAGTTCCGCAAGATCGTACGCCACGATCGATCCGCGTTCGACGCCGCCGAGCGCTTGGCCGATCTGAGCTGATCGCCGGGGGAGGACCGCGTTCAGGCGGAAGACGACGCACGCTCCCACCGTTTCCGCCAATACCGAGCGAGCCCCTCGGCGTTCATGCGGATCGAACCGATCGCGTCGTACCGCCCGATGTCGAACGCGAGTCCCGAGTCGGCCTCGTACTCCGTCCGTGCTTGCACGACGAGCGCACGCTCGAGGGCATCGGTGCTCGTTGCGGGCTCGCGCGTGAGACGCGATCGAACCGTCTCGGCCCAGGCGCGGATCCGGTTCGCCCCGCGCGCGAAGCCCTCCTCGGGATCGGCCACGACCCCGAAATGGGAAGTCAGCAGCGTGGTCGGCCGGCGCTCCCGCATGCGCGCGATGCTCCCGATAGCGGCCTCGACGTCCGCCTCGGGCGGGGGCAGGGCCGGCCGGTAGCAGTCGGCCCACGGCAGGTGGGATCCGATCGACTCGCCCGTGAACATCGCTCCGGTGGAAGCCTCTTGGAGCGAGACGTGATGCGTCGCATGGCCGGGCGTGGAGATGACGTCGAGGCTGCGCGCACCGATGCCGATGGCGTCGCCGTCCACCATCGACCGAACGCGGTCGGCGGCGCAAGGAAGCGTTTCGCCGTAGAAGGCACGCATGCGCGCTTCGCCGTACGTTCGCGCCGTGCTCGCGATCAGCCGAGTCGGATCGATGACGTGCTGCATGCCACGTTCGTGCACCCATAACGTCGCGCTCGGGAAGTGACGCAGCAGTCCACCCGCTCCGCCGGCATGATCCATATGGATGTGCGTCACGACGATGTGGGCGAGATCCGACGGACCGATCCCGAGCGCCTCGAGCGCTGCGACCACCTCCGGGCCGTCGGCGCCCGGACCGGATTCCACGAGGCAGGGTTCGTCCGACTCGATCAGGTACACGGCGTTGAGCTCCGGCTGGCCGGCCATCCCGGTGTCGATCGTGCGGATGCCCTCGGCCGCCACGGGGTCATCGGCCGTCATGTTGCCCACGGCGGCGAGTGTCGCACAGGCGTGTCGGTGGGGGTCGGTACGGTGCGGACGGAAAGGAGGGAGCCATGGTCACGGTGAACGTCGTTGTACTGGCGGGCAGCGTCGCCGCGGATCCGGTGCAACGCCGGATGCCGTCCGGCGACGAGGTCACCGAGCTCCGGCTCTCCGTTCCGGAGGCAGGCAAGCGCCTCCTCCCCCTCCCGATCGCCGCATGGCATGCGACGGTCGGCGTGCAGGCACTCGACGGCATCGCCAAGGGCGATCGGGTGCTGGTGCACGGGCAGCTCGTCCGCCGCTTCTATCGGAGCGGAGCCGGTGCGCGGAGCCTAACCGAGGTGGTTGCCTCGGGCATCAAGAAGCTCGAGGACCCAGCTTCGGCGACCTGAACGTCATCGGTCGACCGGCCCGTCGACCGGCATCAGGATCATGCCCGTCCTCGGCTTCGGCCAGAAGAAGGTCGACTTCCGGGGGAGTCGGTCGCCCCGCTCCACGACCCTGCGGACGCGGTCCGCAGTCGTGGCCGGAAGCAGGTACGCGGCGACCGCGGACCCATCCCGCACGGCAGCATCGGCGTCCGCAGCGACGTGCGTGAACCGAAGCGCGTCCCCGGGCGCGACGCGATCCAACACCTGCTCGTGGAGCGCGCGGACGGTCGGCGGGTCACCTCGCAACCGGTGGATGCGGTACGCGACCGCGCCCGCGACCTTCGTGACGGTTCCGTAGCGGAGGTGCAGGTCGTCTGCACGGGCGAGGACGCGCGCAAGATCATCGGCGGGCTGCCCTCCGGTCGGCGGCTCACCGTCC
>DASWDB010000032.1:0-9850 GCA_036395715.1 Actinomycetota bacterium
CCTCCGCCTCATCGTCGCCGGGGACGGGCCGGAACGCCATGCGGTCGATCGGCTGGGCGTCGGTGACCGAGGACGGATACGCATCCTCGGCGTGGTCCCGCATGCCGAGCTCCCGGCGCTGGTCTCGGCGTGTGACCTCTACCTGGGCCCGGCGACCGGCGGCGAATCGTTCGGCATCGTCCTGGTCGAGGCGATGGCTGGCGGGCTGCCCGTGGTCGCGAGCGACATCCCGGGCTACGACGAGGTCGTCCGCGACGGGGTCGACGGGCTGCTCGTCCCGTCCCGGAACCCGGCCGCGCTGGCGGTCGCGGTCGCCCGTGTCCTGGGGGATCCCGGGCTGGCGACGCAGCTGGCCGCTGCGGGCCGCATCCGCGCGACGACCTTCGACTGGTCGGTGGTCATCGAGCAGGTCGAGGACGCGTACCGGCGGGCGCTGCAGGTCGGGCCGCCTTCGCTACGCTAGGCCCGTGCTCGGCCTGTGGATCGTCGTTGGGGTGGTGGCCCTGGCCGTGCTATGGACGGTGCTCGCGTTCAACCGCCTGGTCACCTACCGCAACCGCGCCGAGGAGGGATGGTCGCAGATCGACGTCCAGCTCCGGCGACGCTACGACCTGATCCCGAACCTCGTGGAGACCGTCGAGGGCTACGCGGCGCACGAACGCGAGGTGTTCGAGGAGGTGGCACGGGCTCGTTCCGCGGCGATCGGGGCGACCGGGGCCGCCGAGCAGGCCTCGGCGGAGAACGCGATCACCTCCGGCCTCCGCAAGCTCCTGGCCGTCGCGGAGAACTACCCGGATCTCAAGGCTTCGACGAACTTCCTGGCCCTCCAGGAAGAGCTGACCGGGACCGAGTCGAAGATCGCGTACGCGCGCCAGTACTACAACGAACAGGTCCGATTGCTGAATACACGGATCCAGTCGTTCCCGTCGAGCGTGATCGCCAACGTCTTCCACTTCGAGCGCCGCGAGTTCTTCGATATCGAGGACTCGGCCCGAGGGCCCGTGCGGGTCGACCTCGGGGGAACGACCACGGAGCCGTAGTGCACGAACAGATCGCCGCCAACAAGCGCAAGACGGTCCTCCTGTTCGTCGCGGCGATCGCATTCACGGCGCTGATCGGCTACGCGATCGGCTACCTGTTCTTCTACGGCGGTGTCGCCGGCGTGGTGATCGCGACCATCCTCGCGGTGGTGCTCTCGCTGGGCTCCTACTTCGCCGGCGACCGGATCGTGCTGGCGTCGACCGGCGCGCGGGAGGTGACCGCCGAACAGGAGCCCAGGCTGCACAACATCGTGGAGGGCATCGCGATCGCCGCCGGGGTCCCCAAGCCGCGTGTCTACGTCGTACCGGAGCAGGCGCCGAACGCATTCGCGACCGGTCGGAACCCGGAGCATTCCTCGATCGCGGTGACGCAGGGCCTGCTCGACACCATGAACCGGGTCGAGCTGGAAGGCGTTATCGGTCACGAGATGTCCCACGTCCTCGATCGCGACATCCTCGTCGGTACGGTGGTCGCGACGGTGGTCGGCGCGGCCGTGCTGATGTCCGAGTTCTTCATGCGGTCGTGGTTCTGGAGCGGGGGACGGATCGGTGGGCGCCGAGATGGTGGCGACGGCGGGAGCATCGTCACCCTGGTCCTGTTCGCGGTCGGCATCGTGCTGTTGATCATCGCGCCGCTCGCCGGACAGCTGATCAAGCTGTCGGTGTCTCGCAACCGTGAGTACCTCGCCGATGCCCAGGGCGTCTTGTTGACCCGGTACCCGCCGGGATTGATCAGTGCCCTCGAGAAGATCCGCGACGCGCCGCACGCGATGCGATCGGCGAACAACGCCACCGCGCATCTGTGGCTCGAGCAGCCCTCGCGTGTGCCCGGCCAGGAGACGAGCAGGGTGGAGAAGCTCTTCTCGACGCACCCGCCGATCGAGGAGCGGATCCAGCGCCTCAAGGAGATGTGAGCCCGCCGACGTTGCGACGGAAGCGCTCGTCCGCTCGGTCGCCCGAGCTACCCCGACACGTTGAAGACGTACAGCGCGTGACGCAGCGGATCGCCTTTCGACCGGCCGTCGTACCCGTCGAGGATGTAGAACTGGTCGTTGATCAGCTCCACCGCTCGGCTATCCCGGATACCGAACGAGGTCAGGGTGAACGTCCACCCAGGGACGAGCGTCTTCGTCCCCCAGTCCACGACGGAGAGCTGCGCGTTCCCGGAGCTGTCGTGATGTGCGACGTACAACTGCTTGCCGTCGCCCGAGAAGCTCATCCCCAAGATCGCACGGAGGGTCGGCACCTGGAACGTGGCCCCCGGCGTGTTCGTTGCGTAGTCGTAGCTGCGGATGTCCTTGTGGACCCCGACGTACAGCTTGCCGTCCGCGGGGTTCCACCCGGACGCCGTGAAGTCGCTCCCCGTCGGAAGCGGCTGATAGGACTCGACCTGCAACCCGCGCTCCCCGTCGCGGAGCATCCGGAACGCCGTCGGCTGCGCCGAGCCGCTGCAGCAGATCCCGGAGAAGACGTACAGGGCGTCGTTCGCGGCGTCATAGGCCATGCTCTCGATGTCCTGGTCACGGCTGCTGCCCGCGACCTGGCCGCCACCGAACCTCGGCGTCGCCTCGAAGGTCGTCCGGCCGATCATCCTCTTGAGGGTGCCGTTGGTCGGATCGACCTCGTAGATCGCCCGGCCGTTGTCGTCCGCGAGCCATATGGAGTTGTCCTGCGGCACGTACGCGCTTCCTTCGGCATCCTTCATCGAGACGGACGAGCCCTCGAACGGTGACGTGTGGATCGTTCGGGCCAACTGGAGCGAGGGACTCGACGTGACCGGCAGGGATGCGTTCGCGGGAGTGGTGAGCAAGGCCACGGCCGCGAGGAGCACAGAGCCAACGATGGCAGCGCGAAGCGACGAGCTTCTGGGATGCATGGCCAACAACCCTCCTGACCCGGACGGGTCGTTGCAGGCGACGGTATCCCACGCAGAGCCCTGTGGACTGAGACGTCCGTCGTAATTCGCGTGGTCCAATCATCGTGGTTCGTCCGCGATCCGGCGGGTTCAGGCCTCGATTACACTGGAGGACGTCTATCGACGAGGAGGCGATCCCGTGCAGCGCGAGACCGGCACGTTCACCGTGAAGTCCGGGCTGGCGGAGATGCTCAAGGGCGGCGTCATCATGGACGTCACGACGGCGGAGCAGGCCAAGATCGCCGAGGACGCCGGCGCTTGCGCCGTGATGGCCCTCGAGCGCGTCCCCGCCGACATCCGGAAGGAAGGCGGGGTCGCCCGCATGGCGGACCCGACGAAGATCGAGGAGATCAAGGCCGCCGTGTCGGTCCCGGTGATGGCGAAGGCTCGGATCGGCCACTTCGTCGAGGCGCAGGTCTTGCAGGCGCTCGGGGTCGACTACATCGACGAGTCCGAGGTGCTCACGCCGGCCGACGAGCAGTACCACATCGACAAGTGGGCGTTCACGGTGCCGTTCGTGTGCGGCTGCCGGAACCTCGGCGAGGCGCTGCGCCGGATCGCCGAGGGCGCCGCGATGATCCGCACGAAGGGGGAGGCCGGAACCGGCAACGTCGTCGAGGCCGTGCGTCACGAGCGCGCCCTCCTCAGTGAGATCGCCGAATGCACGCAGCTGCGTCCCGAGCAGCACGTCACGAAGGCGAAGGAGCTGGGTGCTCCGGTGGAGCTGGTCCGGATGATCGCCGAGTCGGGCCGGCTGCCCGTCGTCAACTTCTCGGCGGGCGGGATCGCCACGCCGGCGGACGCCGCCCTGATGATGCAGCTCGGCGTCGACGGGGTCTTCGTCGGCTCCGGGATCTTCAAGTCCGAAGATCCCGCGACCATGGCACGGGCGATCGTCGAGGCGACGACGCACTTCCAGGATCCCGACGTGCTGGCGAAGGTCTCCCATGGCCTCGGCGAACCGATGCACGGGCTCGAGATCGAGACGCTCCAGACGCGGTTGCAAGACCGCGGCTGGTAGTCGCGGAGCTGCTCGATGAAGGCGGGCGTGCTGGCGCTGCAAGGTGACGTCCGCGAACACGCTCGCGCGTTCGCGGCGGCCGGCGCCACGCCCGTCGAGGTCCGCCTGCCGCCGGACCTCGACCGCGTCGACTGCCTCGCGATCCCGGGCGGGGAATCCACCACGATCGGCAAGCTCGCGCGTCGCTACGACCTGGTCGACCCGATCCGTGAACGCGCGCTGGCCGGCATGCCCATCCTGGGCACGTGCGCGGGGATGATCGTGCTCGCGGACGAGGTCGCCGGTGGCGAGACGCTGTTCGGCCTGATGGACATCTCCGTGCGCCGGAACGCGTACGGGCGCCAGGTCGACTCGTTCGAGGCCGATCTCGACGTGCGCGGGATCGACCACCGTGTCCGAGGCGTCTTCATCCGGGCGCCGTGGATCGAGCGGATCGGGGACGGGGTCGAGGTCCTGGCAGAGTTCGAGGACCGCCCCGTGGTCCTGGAGCAAGGGAACCTGCTCGTGGCGTCCTTCCATCCTGAGCTCGTAGGTGAGACCGCGCTCCACGAGTACCTCCTGCGGAAGGCGTGACCCGTGTCCGGTCACTCGAAGTGGGCGACGATCAAGCGCAAGAAGGGTGCAGCGGATGCCAAGCGCTCCAACATGTTCGCCAAGCTGCTGCGCGCGGTCGAAGTCGCCGCACGGGAGGGTGGGGGGAACGTCGAGGGGAACATGACGCTCGCGTCGGCCGTCGAGAAGGCGCGCAGCTTCTCCGTCCCGAGCGACAACATCGACCGGGCGATCAAACGTGGAACGGGTGAGCTCGAGGGCGGGGCCAGGTACGAAGAGATCACCTACGAGGGGTACGCGCCCGGGGGGATCGCGCTCGTCGTCGAGGCTCTCACCGACAACCGCAACCGGACCGCTCAGGAGGTGCGGCACGCGTTCACCCGCAACGGGGGGAACCTGGGCGAGACGGGATCGACCCTCTGGATGTTCCAGCGCAAGGGCGTGATCGTGGTGGACAAGGCGGTCGCGCCGGATGAGGACGTGCTGCTGGACCTCGCGCTGCAGGGTGGCGCCGAGGACCTGGCGGACTCCGAATCCTCGTGGGACATCATGACCGGTCCCCAGGACTTCAAGACGGTGGAGACCGCCTTGCGAGGAGCGGGGGTCGAGGTGTCGTCCGCCGAGATCTCGATGGTCCCGAGCACCACGGTCCCCGTCGACGGCGGTGAAGCGCGCCACGTCCTGCAGCTGATCGACGCGTTGGAGGAGCTCGACGACGTCCAGAACGTCTATGCCAACTTCGACATCCCCGAAGGGATCATGGCCTCCCTCTGAGCGCGCCGATCGTCCGCCTCGCAACCTTCCGCTGCGGGGTGTACCGTCGAGCATCGGCATGCGCCCTCTCCGTTGGTTCCTCGCGGTAACCTTCGTGGTGGGCGCGTGCACCCAGGGCTCACCGAGCGCCCCACCCACCGCGCCGCCTGCCACCTCTACCGGCACGCCCGCCCCGTCGGGCGCGATCCTCGCCGATGGGTCGCCGCTCCCGGCGGGCTGCACCGGTCCGTCGCTCCCGTCGCAGACGGTCGCCTTCGTGTCGGGAGGGCGGGCCTGGGCGCTCGATCCGCTGACGGACACGCTCAGCTGTCTGTTCCCGGTCAAGGATCCGGGCCCGTTCGCATGGGGCCCGCAGGGTGACCGGGTGCTCCTCGGCGGGTTCCGCGTTCACGGACTCAGCGCCGATGCGCCCGATCTTCCCGCGATCGCCGCCGAGCCGGCGACGTTCGACTGGGGGCATCCGATCGGTCTGGCCGTCGTGTTCGCCGGTGCGACGGGGGAGCCCGAGAAGCGGTTCATGGACGACGGTCGGGTCGAACGGCTATCGGCGCTCCCGGCCGGTACCTACATCCAGGTCGCGTATCACCCGAGCGGCCTTGCCCTGGCGTTCGTGGTGGAGCGGGACGGCAAGCAGGCGATCTGGTTCTCGACGAACGAGGGCACGGACCCGAGCCGGCTGGTCTTCGGCAAGGGTGGCACGCGCTTCACGTCGATCGCGTTCAGTCCCGACGGTCAGCGCCTCTGGTGGATCGCCGAGCACGCAGGCGGGTACCCGGAGCTGCACTGGATGGATCTGGGCGACCGCTCGAGCTTCACGGACGTCTGGCGGGGGAGCCCCGGCACATCCGCAGACGACCTCCAGCTCGCACCGGCCGGGTCGCTCAAGTCGGTGAACGTCGCAACGGTGTGCGACGACCGCCAAGCGCTGATCATCGAAGGTGGATCGGCCACGCCTGCGATGCCGTTCGAGCATCGACCGACGGCGGCGCTGGGGTGGCTCGATCCGACGCACCTGTTGGTCCAAGCCGGTGGCTGCGCCGACCCGACCCAGCTGTACTCGGTGGACGCCCGCGGCGGTCAGCCGGTCGCGCTCGTCACCGGCGCCGGACCGGCCTCCCCCCGCACGGTGCTTCGCAACGCACCGGAGACCGTGCCCGCGCCGAACTCTGCGGAGGGACAGCCGCCGATCGGCGGCCTCGGGTGATGAGCCCACCCGGCGGCCGGTCGGCCGCCAGCTCGGAAGGGCGGATCCACGGCCGCCTGGTCGTTGCCCAGGGACGACCCTGACCCTACACTGCACGAACAGATGTTCGATTCCTGCGTTCTCGGCATCGATCCCGGGGTCGCGAACGTCGGGCTCGCGGTGGTCGCTCGAGCCGAGCGGAAGGTCTCGCTCGTGTGGGCCACGACCGTCCGGACGCGGCCCGATCTCGCCGGATCGTCCCGGCTCCGCCGCCTCGCCGATGAGGTCGACGCCGCGATCGGGTTGCACGCGCCGGACGCGGTCGCGATCGAGCGTCTCGCGTGGAACCGGAACCAGGTGAGCGCCCTCGAGGTGGCGCGGGCGATGGGCGCGGTCATGGTCGTCGCGGACCGCGCGGGCCTGCCGGTCGAGGAGTACGGACCCAACGAGGTGAAGATCGCGATCACCGGCGCCGGCAACGCCGACAAGCACCAGGTCCGGGATGCCCTCGTCCGGATCCATGGGCTGCGGGACTGCCCGGCGCAGGCGGATGCCGTCGACGCCGTCGCGATCGCGCTCACGCACCTGATGGGCTCGCGCATGCGGGATGCGGCGCGCTCTCCGGGCCGAACCGGCGCGGGGGCGGTGCCCCGATGATCGCGTTCCTCGAGGGCGAGGTGGTGGAGAAGTCGGCGATGCAGGTGGTGCTGGCGGTCGCCGGGGTCGGGTACGCCATAGCGGTCCCGACCGCGGTCGTCGCCGCCCTGCCGCCGGTCGGCGGCAGGGCGCGGGTCCATACGCGGATGGTCGTCCGCGAGGACTCCATGACGCTGTACGGGTTCTCGACGACCGACGAGCGCGCGCTGTTCGATCAACTCACGGGCGTGACCGGTGTGGGTCCCAAGGTCGCGCTCAGCTTCCTGTCGGCCCTGCGACCGGACGCGATCCGCCGAGCGGTGATGTCGGGGGACGCCGCGACGCTCACCGTCGTTCCCGGCGTGGGGAAGAAGGTCGCGCAGCGGGTCGTGCTGGATCTTCGAGACAAGCTCGGCGGCGAATCGGAGCTCATCGCGGAGGGTCCGCTCGCGGACGTGCGCGACGCCCTCTTGCAGCTCGGTCTCACGCCCGTCGAGGCCTCCGAGGCGATGCGCGGGATGGACGTCGACGGGAAGCCGGTCGAGGATCTCCTCCGCGAAGCGCTGCAACAGGTGGGACGATGAGCGAAGTGGTGGACCTGACAGGCCCGGATCCGGAACGTACCGGCGACCGCGTGACCGAAGCCGCCGTCGTGTCTCCCGAAGACCGCGAGCTCGACATCGCCCTGCGACCTCGCTCGCTCGCCGAGTTCGTCGGCCAAGATCGTGTGAAGGAACAGCTCGCGCTGCTCCTGCAGGCGGCACGAGAACGGGGGGAGTCCGTGGACCACCTCTTGTTCAGTGGCCCGCCGGGGCTGGGCAAGACCACGCTCGGGCAGATCGTCGCGCACGAGATGTCGGCGGGGTTCCAGCCGACGTCCGGGCCCGCGCTCGAGCGCCCGGGTGACCTCGCGGCGATCCTGACGAACCTGGGTGAGGGCGACGTGCTGTTCGTCGACGAGATCCACCGCATGCCGCGACCCGTCGAGGAGGTGCTGTACCCGGCCCTGGAGGACTTCACGCTCGACGTGGTGCTCGGCAAGGGTCCGACGGCGCGCTCGATCCGTCTCGACCTGCCTCGCTTCACCCTGATCGGCGCCACCACCCGACCGGGTCGGATCACGTTGCCGCTCCGAGAGCGGTTCGGGTTCAGCCCGCGACTGGACTACTACGACGTCGAGGACCTGGAGCGGATCGTCTTGCGGAGCGCGGGGATCCTCCAGGTCCGCACCGACGCCGAGGGGGCCCATGAGATCGCGCGGCGATCGCGTGGCACCCCGCGGATCGCCAACCGTCTCCTTCGCCGGGTGCGCGACGTCGCCGAGGTTCGTCACGACGGTCGCGTGACCGGCGACATCGCCCGTGCGGGCCTGGCAGTCTTCGAGGTGGACGAACTGGGTCTCGACCGGCTCGATCACGCCGTCCTCGACGCGGTGATCGAGAAGTTCTCCGGCGGACCGGTCGGCCTGACGACGCTCGCGGCGGCGGTCGGCGAAGAGCCCGACACGGTGGAGGATGTGGTCGAGCCCTACCTGATCCAGCTCGGGTTCATCCAGCGGACGCCGCGCGGCCGTCTCGCGACCGAACGGGCGTACACGCACGTCGGCCGAGCGCCGCGTGGCCGGCTCCCTCTCTGAGCCCGCGGCGTGACGACCCGCAGGTAGACTCCGGTGTCGTCGCACCGCGAACGGATCTCGACCCATCCCGACGTGAAAGGACCCGCATGGACCCCCTCCTCGCGCAGAGCTCTTCCGGCGGAAGCGGGCTCATCACCCTCCTCGTCTTCGCCCTGCCGCTCGGACTGCTCTTCGTCTTCATGCGGAACCAGCAGCGGCGGATGCGGAGCCAGCAAGCTCTCCAGCAGTCGGCCGAGGTGGGTGACGAGGTGCTCACGACGTCGGGGATGTTCGGGACGATCGTCGACGAGGACGAGGACGAAGGCACCGTCACCGTGGAGATCGCGGCGGGGACACGCGTGAAGATGCTGCGCGCCGGGATCGCCCGCCGCATCACCGAGGACGACGTCGATGAAGATGACGTCGATGAAGGCGACGACGATGACCAGAGCGAGGAGGTCGCCCGCCACCCGGACGACGGGCCCGACGAGAACGCGGCGGGCCCGATCCGATCGTGAGCGAACTTGACGCCATCGGAACCCCCGAGGGCGCGCCGGTTCCCGAGGTCCCTGTCCCGGAGCCCGCCCCGGCCGACGTCGCGAGCATCACGCTCGACGATGTCCAGAGCGATCCCGAGCTCTCGCTCTACATCGCGTCGGCGGACCGCGTGATGGATGCGATGGGCTACACCGAGCATGGCTTCCGGCACGCGAACCTCGTCGCCAACATCGGCTATCAGGTCCTGCATCGGCTCGGGTACACCGAGCGCGAGGCGCAGCTTGCCTGCGTCGCCGGGTATCTGCACGACGTCGGGAACGCGCTCGCTCGCGACGCCCACGGGCAGACCGGCGGGGTCCTCGTCTACCAGAGCCTGCGTGACCGGGTGCAGGGGGCCGACCTGATGCCGATCATCGCCGCGATCGCCAACCACGAGGAGGCCGAGGGCACCGCCGTCTCGCCGATCTCCGCGGCGGTGATCCTGGCGGATAAATCCGACGTGCACCGCAGCCGCGTACGCAAAGCGGTGAACGTCGACCGAGACATCCACGACCGCGTGAACTACGCGGTCGAGCAGAGCTTCCTGCGGGTAGACTCCGACGCCCGCACGGTCAGC
>DASWDB010000033.1:0-1883 GCA_036395715.1 Actinomycetota bacterium
CGACGACTACACGATCCGAGAATGGGTCGACTTCGACGGCGCGACGTATGTCGAGCACGAGGGCGAGGTGGAGCTGCTACCGGGAATCCGCCTGCTGCCGGCGCCCGGGCATACGGATGGGCATCAGGTGGTCGTCGTCGAAACCGGCGCCGGCACAAACGTTCTGGGAGGCGACGTGGGCGTCTGGTTCGGCGAGCTCGGCAGTGGCACGACCGAGGGACAGCGTCGCGTGCTCGCGCTCGGAGCGCCGACGTGGCTCTCCCACGCGCCGGGGCCGAAGATCCCGGAACATCGCCCGTAGGTGACGGACCCCCGCCCGCCACCCGGTGCCAGGTGTCCACCTCGACCGAGGCGCTGAACCGGCGTAGATCCCGCCCGCGATCAGCGCGGCGTGGGTTCTCGCAAACTCCATCGCCTACTCAACGACAACGCCGCCCGGATCGTGGCAAGCGCATGAGCTCCTACAAGGCGTGTTTGCGCAATCGGAGAGATGGATCGATCCCGTACGTTCGCGATCGGTCAAGACGATGTTCCCCGGGAGTGCGCGACAGGATGTCGCGGCTGGTAGAGGGGCAACGTGGCTCCGCTCGGCATCTTGATCGTCGCGAGCACGCCCCAGCCCGCATCGGTCGTGGGCGACACCTCGGCGCCACGACGTGAGAGCTCGGCGATCGTCCGGTCCATGTCGTCGCACATGAGGTAGACCTCGTGCCTCGGTTGCTCGTCGGTCGGATGGACGGCGATCTCGGCCGGCGGCAGGGCAAAGATCAGCCAACCGTCGCCGGCGTCGACGCTGTTCGACCGTAGGATGTCGCGGAGGAAGGCGCGATCCGCCTCCGCGTCGCGGCTGTACACGATCACGTGCGCACCATCGATCATTCTCAGTCCTCCTGGAAGCGCCGGACGTTGATCGTAGATCGCGTGGGACGTTTGGGCCGCGGGAGGGTGGGCCGTGGCTACCCGGCAGGTTTATGCGATAGGTCTGGATGTCGACCACCCTGACCTCGCACCCTCGGCCGTTCGTAACCGGTCGCGGTCGTCCGCGGGACGAATGCGGGACGATACCGATGCGCAGCGTTGGCGCGAGTAGCCGCTCCGCGACCGACAAAACGAGCCAGACGAATGCGGGACGACAGGGATCGCGGCCTGGCGTAGCCGCCGAGGGTCACGCGAGCCGCATTTCACCCAGTGCCCGCCTGACCGTCGCTACCCCGGGTGATCGAGTCGTAGAGGCGCGCTCCCGCCTCGTGTGAGGCCTGCGCACGTTCCCGGTCGTCGCCCAGCCCGACGGCGAGGTTCACACCCATCGGGAGCAGCACCTGCGCAACCGGGTCGTCGAAGTCGGCGAAGTGGTCAGCCAACTCGAGGGTGATGCACCCGTGCACGTAGCTCCACAACTGAGCAGCCACGGCCTCAGGTTCTTGTCGTCTGACCCTGCCGGAGCTCACGAGCCGTGCGCACGCCTCAGCCAGGTGAACGTAGGCGCCCAGGAAGGCCGGCGAGCGTCCACTAGAACGAACGTCCGAATCCGATAGCGGCCGGTAGGTCGCGCGGCGAGTGGACAGTCCGAACATCAGGTCATACAGGTGGGGGTTCTCGCGGGCTACCCGCCGAGTCATCAACGCCATGGCGAAGAGATCCGCGACCGGATCCTCCGTCACCGGGACCTGCGAGAACGCTCTGTCGAGCTCCGTGAATCCACGGTCGGCAACGGCGCGGATGAGCTCGGCGATCCCGCCGAAGTGGTGGTAGACCGCCATCGTCGACAGCCCGCTCGCGGACGCGACCGTACGCGCCTTGATGGCGGAAGGTCCCTGCTCGCCAAGCAGCCTGATCGTGGCTTGAACGACCCGTTCCGGCACACCATCGGGTGTCGGATCCCC
>DASWDB010000034.1:0-9261 GCA_036395715.1 Actinomycetota bacterium
GCCTGAGGATTAGAAGTCCCCCGCTCTATCCGGACTGAGCTACCGGCGCCACCGGGAGGGTACCCCTGGAGCGGGCGACGGGAATCGAACCCGCATAGCCAGCTTGGAAGGCTGGAACTCTGCCATTGAGCTACGCCCGCAGGTGCCCAAGCATAGCCTCCCCGTAGACTCCAACCGTATGCGCGTCGATTTCACGCTGGTCGACGTCTTCACGGATGTTCCGTTCGCCGGGAACCAGCTCTGCGTCGTCCCCGACCCCCCGGATGACCTCGACGGCGTCACGATGCAGGTCCTCGCCAGGGAGATCGGGTTCTCCGAGACCACCTACGTCACCGCGGTCCGCGAAGGCGGCTACGACGTCCGGATCTTCACGCCGGTCTCTGAGCTTCCGTTCGCGGGTCATCCGACCCTCGGCACCGCGTTCACCCTCGCCCGCCTCGGCGTGGTTCCCTCGAGGATCGTCCAGACGACGATGGCGGGCGATGTTCCGGTGGAGGTCGAGCTGGAAGCAGGAACCGCGACCATGCGCCAGCTCCCTCCGCTGTTCGGCGGGCCGTTCGACGACCGCGAGGCGATCGCATCGGCCGTCGGTCTCGATCCAGACGATCTCGGTGCGGGCCCGATCGTTCCGGTGAGCACCGGGATCTCCCACCTGATGGTTCCCATCGTGGGGGAGGAGCCCCTGCGCCGCGCATCGCGAGACGATCGGGGCTGCGCGAACGTCTGCGAGCGGGCAGGGGTCGAATCCCTGTACCTGTTCACCGTCCGAAGCCATGGCGACGTCATGGCACGGATGTTCGACCGCTCGCCCGAGATCGGTGAGGACCCGGCCACCGGATCGGCCGCCGGTCCACTCGGCGCCTACCTCTCCGAACACGGCGGAGCCGGCATGCCCGGGCACGTTTCGATCGCCCAGGGCGAACAGGTCGGGCGGCCGTCCAGCCTCGAAGTCGAGGTCGTCCGGGACGACTCGGGGTGGGTGGCGTTCGTCGGTGGAGGTGTGCGGACCGTTGGCGCGGGGTGGTTCGACCTCTAGACGGAGCTCGCGCTGCACGACATCGTCGGCGCGCTCACCGTGTCGCTCCCGTCGGTTTGCACGCGGACGGTGAGATCGCGTGTCTGCCCTTCGAGGAGGTTCACGGGCTTGACGATCTGGCCGTCGTCGAACGTCGCGTTGGTGCCCGACGCGGAGCTGACTTCGCAGGTGGCGTACAAAGGTCCGTGCCCGGTGTTGGTCACTACGAAGCTGTAGCAGACAGGGGCATGGCTGCCGACCGGGCACACGGTGTGCTGCGGAGTGCTCCAATCGATCGTCGCCGCCGTCGATCGCGACCGCGTCGCTAGGAGCAGGAACAGGCTCGCGCCGGCCAGCAGGCCCAACGCCAACAACCCGATCGCGAGGTAGTACCCGGGGGAAGGTCGCGCATCTCGCGCCATCGCAGGAGCGTACCCTCCCGGCTGCGCCCGGTCGACAGGTAGGCTTTCACCTCGCGGGGCGTAGCGCAGCCTGGTAGCGCGCGGCGTTTGGGACGCCGAGGTCGCGGGTTCGAATCCCGCCGCCCCGACCTCGGCCTTCACCCGGCGAGCGCTCGAGCGGTCGCCGTCACCGCCGCCGCGATGATCACCACCAACAAGACGGGGGCGTGGAACCGGAGCGCGACCGCGGCCGCCCCGACGCCGAGCACGCGAGCGTCGATCACCAGCCGCTGGCCGTCCGCGAACGTGCCGATCGCGACGAGCGCGGCAAGGAGCGCGGGCCCGACCAGGGTCACGACACCGGCAACGCGGTCGGGGAGCGGCCTGCCCCCGAGCAGCACTGGTCCGGCCGCCTTGAGGGCGATCGTCCCGGCACCGGTCACGAGAACGACGATCCACACGGTGCTCATGGCCGCCTCCGGAGCCCGATCAGGCACGCGGCCCCGGCGGCGACGATCGGCACGCCGGCGGGCGTGAACGGTGTCAGGACCAACGCGATCGCGGCGCCAAGGAGCGCCGCGAGGACCGGTGGCGGTGCTGCGATCCGTATGCGTGCGACCGTGATCTCCCGCTCCTCGGACCGGAGCTGGGGCGCGAGCAGCGCGAGGAAGAGCGCGGGGAACGCGGCGTCGAGCCCCAGCCGTGCGGGATCCCCGAGGGCGTCGCCGAACAGGACGCCGACGGCCGTCCCGGCGATCCACGCGACCCCCAGGCCGACGCCCGCAGCGAGCATCACACGGGGGTTCCACCGCCCGCGCCCCTCGGATGCGATCGCCCACGACTCGTCGACCATCAGGTGAGCGTGCAGGAGCCGGGACCAGAACCCGCCCTCCAGCCATGGCGCGACGGTCACGCCGAGTGGCAGGTACCGGGCGTTCAGCATGAGCGCGGCGAGGATCGCGGTCGCCCCTGACCCGCCCGCGCCGAGCACCGACGCGGCCGCGAACTGTGCCGAGCCGGCGAACGTCGTCGCCGACATCGCGATCGGCGCGAGCGTGCCCATCCCGACCGAGAGAGCGAGCACACCGTAGGAAACCCCGAACCCGAACACGGCCACCGAGAGGGGGACCGCGGCGGAAACGCCGTCCCGATAGCTCCGGTTCCCCGAGCCCTCCGCCATCCGCCGATGCTATCGACACTCGCTCGTACCCTGTTGGCGCATGAGGGTTCGGTCCAGCTGCCCGGAGCTTCCCGTCGAGCGTGTCCGGCGCGCCCTGACGGGACTGCCCGAGGCCCGGCGGTACGCGATCGAGGTCAAGCCCCTCCGCTACCGGCAGCGGCCGCACCTTTCTGCCTGGACGGACTTCTCGGAGCGAACGATCACTCTGCAGGTGCCCGAGCCCTTCCTGCCGTTCGGTGAGGTCGTGCCGTTCGGGGCCAGACGGCGGCCCGGCAAAGGTCTGAAGTTCATCTGGCTGACCGAAGGGGTCACCTTCCGGACCGAGCGCGAGGTGCTGCGATTCCTCTATCTTCACGAGTGGATGCACTGGTACCTGCGCGAACGGCTCGGCAAGAGATCCGCTGCGGAGACCGCGTGTGACCGCTTCGCGCTCCGGAACTACCGGCGTCGTAGCGTGACGGAGGACGACGCCGAGGCCGCGCTCATCCGCCGGCCGGCGTAACGGCCCCCGCGGACCCGATCGCGCTCTCGAGCAGCACGCCGAAATGATCAACGCGCATCCGCTGGCGCTCGGGCTGGTTCCGCCACCGGTGGAACAGACCGGGATCGAGCTCCTCGGTGACGATGGCGTCTTGGATCGCTCCCGAGAGCCAATCCACGAGGGACACGATCGTCTCCAGGTCCACGTCCGCGCGGACCTCGCCGCGTCGCTGTCCCCATTCGACGAACTCGAGCGTTCCGTACGGATCCTCGCTGACGAGCCACCGGTTGATGTCCCGCCGCAGCTCCAGGTCGGTGCTGTAGTTGCCGATCAGGACGACCCGGTACAGGACCCGATCCTCCTCGACATAGTGTTCCGTCCGGTCCAACCAGTAGCGCACCACCGCGAAGAACCCCGCTCCCCGGATCTCGTCCGGAGCGTCGAGCCACGTCGGAAGGGCGGCGACGGCGCGCTTGTAGCAGGAGAGGAACAAGCCGGCCTTCGACCCGAAGTGTTGGAAGATCGAGCCCTTCGCGATCCCGAGCTCGACGGCCATGTCCTCGATCCGTGCGCCCTGCAGGCCCTCCTCGGCGAAGTGACGCATCGCGCAACCAACGATCAGCTCGTGTTTCGCTTCGGCGCGAGCACTCCGCTTGCGCGTCGTCGTGGGGTCAGGCCTCATGCGGGGCCATCGACGACAGGACATCGGCGAGCGTGTCGTCGACCCTCGCGAGACCCTTCATCGTGTATTCAATGTCGTAGCCGAACCCGAACCGGATCCCCTTCTTGAGCCCGAACATAGCGCCGGGCACGAGCAGCACGCTCTGCTCGGTGCGGATCCGTTCCACGAGCGCCGGCGAACGGACGGGGAGGTCGTATCCGACGTACGCGATCGCTCCGGCGAGCGGTCGCACGTAGCGGAAGTAGGGATGAGCCTCGATCCATGACTCAAGCCTAGGGAGGTTCGCACGCACGATCGAGCGGGTGCGCGCGAGAACGTTCTCGCGGACATCGGGTCGCATCGTGAGCCCGGCGAGCCGGTCGCCCACGACCCCGGGGGTCAGCGTCGTGTAATCGTGGCGGGTCCAGATCTTCGCGATCGCGTCCTCGGGAGCCACCGCCCACCCGACCCGAAGTCCCGGCATCGCGAACGCCTTCGAAAGCCCGGACGTGACGATCACTTTGTCGTACCGGCCCCAGAACGTCGGCGACGATCCACGCCCCGGCGCGGGCGGCCACGTCGATCACGGCTTGCATGTCGCCTTCCGTCAGCACCGCGCCGGTCGGGTTGTTCGGGTTGCACACCATGATCACCGAGGTCCGCTTGCCGACGGCGCGATCGAGCCCCTCGACGTCCAGGGACCAGTGCCCGTCGCGGAGTTTCAGCTTGAACGTGTCGACCCCGTCGCCGAAGAAGGGACCCAGCCCGAGCCCCTGGCAATAGTTGGGGAGCATGAACGCGAGCCGATCCCGCGGTCCCAGGAGGGACCAGAGCGAGAGCAGGTTGGCCTCGGATCCGCCGTTCATGAGGGTGACGTTCTGCGGCGCGCACTCCGGGTACCACTGCGCGATGTTCGCGCGGGTCTCGTAGGACCCCTCGGACAACGGATACCCGAGGGCTTGCTGGAGGAAGAACTCCGCGTCGGCGTCAGGACCCAGCAGCTCACGGATCGTCAGCGGTGTGACGCCCGATTCCGAAAGGTCGTGATCGACGAGGTGCCAGTAGAGGGACTGGTACCGCTCCATCTCGAAGGCATCGATGCCTGTCATGGGGATGACGCTAGCGCGAGCCGCGGGAGCCGCCAAGCCGGGTCGGGTTGACCCGATGGCGTCCGGCACGCGAGGCTCCCGCACGATGACGTCGAGCCTCAGGATCCTGCGGGAAGGCGATGTGCGCGCGGCGCTCCCGATGTCGGCCTGCATCGATGCGGTCGAGGCGGCGTTCGTCGCGTACTCGAGCGGTGCGGCGGAGAGCCCGGACGTGATCCATCTCGACGTTCCCGAAGCCGGGGGCGAGATCCACGTGAAAGCGGGTCATCTGCACGGCCTGCCGGCATACGCCGTGAAGGTGTCGAGCGGTTTCTCCGGCGTGGACCCGCCGGCGCTCGACGGCCTGGTGGTCGTCTTCGATGCGCGTACGGGCGCGCCGATCGCGTTCCTGCTGGACGGTGGGTTCGTGACGGACCAGCGAACGGGGGCTGCCGGTGGGGTCGCCGCGCGATGGTTGGCGCCGGAACGGGTGGATGTCGCCGCCGTGGTCGGGACGGGCGTCCAGGCTCGCAGGCAGGTCGAGGCGCTTCGCGTCATCCGTCCGGAGCTCCGCGAGATCCGGGTCTGGGGCCGTAACCCCGAGCGGGCGTCGCGCGCGGCCTCCGATGTCGGCGGCATCGTGGCCGCCACCGTCGCGGAGGCCGCGCGCGACGCCGACGTCGTCATCACGTGCACGGCGTCGAGAGAGCCGGTCCTCATGACCGACCACGTGCGGCCGGGGGCCCACGTGACCGCCCTGGGGTCGGACGGTGTCGGGAAGCAGGAGCTCGATCCCGAGCTGCTCCGGCGCGCCGACCTGCTCGTGGTCGACGCGCTCGAGCAAAGCCTCGGGTTGGGAGAGCTGCAATACGCCCCAGGGCTCGCGGGTCGCGCCGTCGAGGTCGGGCAGATCTGTGCGGGCACGGAGCCCGGGCGAACCGGCGACGATCAGCTGACGGTGATCGATCTCACGGGCGTCGGCGTGCAGGACGTCGCGGCGGCGAACGCCGTGCTGGCGAACGTTCCGCCCGACGCGGGCGAGTGGCTCCGCCTCTGACGCGGTCACGAGCTCGCGAGCCGCGCCAGGATCGCTTCGTGCAGCAGCCCGTTCGTCGCGAGCATGCTCCGCTGATGACCGAGCCGGCCGCCCTCGAAGGTGGTGCACCTGCCGCCCGCCTCTTCGATAACGACCCTTGGCGCCGCCAGGTCCCATGTGGCCAGCCGAGGCTCCAGCATCACCTCGGCGGAGCCTCGTGCCACCAGCATGTGCGCCCAGAAGTCCCCGAACCCGCGCGGGCGCCAGCAGTCGGCGATGAGTGCTTGCGTCGCAGCCGAATAGGGTCCTGTCAGCAGGGCGTCGATCTCCTGGAGGAGCACGTGGGCGTCCCGCAGCTCCTCCACGTCGCTCACGTGGATGGCGCTGCCGTTCATCGTCGCGCCCTCGCCTCTGACCGCGACGTAGCGCTCATCGAGGGCAGGAGCGTCGACCACACCGAGGACGCTCTCGCCGTCGATCTGCAGCGCGATCAGCGTCGCCCACACCTGCACGCCGCGAGCGAAATTCGCCGTCCCGTCGATCGGATCGACGATCCAGACGCGGCCGGATGGATCGTGCGAACCCCCTTCCTCCTCACCGAGGATCGCGTCCTCGGGGAAGGCGGCGTCGATCTGCTCACGGAGCATCCGCTCGATCGACGTGTCGGCCTGCGTCACGAGGCTCATGTCCGCCTTCCGACGGATCTCGAGACCGTCGCCCCGGAACAACCCCATCGCGATATCGGCGGCGCGGTCGGCCCATCCGATGGCCGCCGCCCGTTCGTGCTCGTACACCGACGCAGCCTACCTGCAGGTCACAACGGTCGTGACCTGGGATCTCGGGTAGCCTTGCGTGCAGCCATGCAGACCACCGTCGAACGCACCGCCGAGCACACCGTGAAGCTCACGATCGAGGTGTCGACGGATCAGTTGGACGAGGACCTCGAGAAGACCTACCGCGCGATCGCGCGTGAGGTGAAGATCCCGGGGTTCCGTCCGGGCAAGGCGCCAAAGCCCATCATCGACGCGCAGGTCGGGCACGACGTCGTCCTCGAGGAGTTCGTCAACGCCTCCGTGCCAACGTATTTCCGAACGGCTGTTACCGACGAGGATCTGGCTCCGATCGGAGACCCCGAGGTCGACGTCGAACAGCTCGAGCCCGGCAAGCCGTTCATCTTCACCGCGACCGTCGAGGTCCGCCCGCGCCTCGAGCTCACCGAGGACGACTACAAGGGCGTGCACGTCACCAGGCCCTCGACCGAGGTCTCCGACGAGGAGGTCGACTCATGGGTCGAGCGTCTCCGCCGTCAGTTCGGCGAGCTCGAGCCCGTCGAGCGCGCGGCGCTCGACGGCGACTTCGTGACGGTCAACATCACGGTCACGAAGAACGGCACCGAGGTCGAGCGCCTCACCCGGGAGGACTACCTCTACTCCATCGGTTCGGGGGAGTTCGGGGCCCGTTTGGACGCCGAGCTGAGCGGCACGAAGCCAGGAGACATCCTTCGGTTCGAGGACACGCTCGAGGCCGAGCGGGTCGGCGACGAGCTCGCGGGCGTTGCCTCCTTCCAGGTGCTCGTGAAGGACGTCAAGGCGCTGAAGCTCCCGGACACGGATGACGCGTTCGCGAAGACAGCCTCCGAGTTCGACACGATGGATGCGCTCCGCGCGGATCTCCGCGAGAAGGTCCGTGAGATGAAGGAGCGCGAGGTCGCGGGCGTGATCCGCGATCGGGTCCTCCAAGCCTTGGTGGACACCGTCGACGTGGATCTCCCCGACTCGCTGATCGAGGACGAGACCACGCACCGCGTGCACCATGCCGAAGAGAACGCCGGCAGGTACGGGCTCACGCTCGATCAGATGCTCGAGATCCAGGGCTGGGACCGCGATCGGCTCCACGACGACAGCAGGGATCACGCGGTCCGGGCGATCAAGGCGGACCTCGTGCTCGAGGCCGTCGCCCGGTCCGAGGCGCTCGAGGTGACGGCCGAGGAGCTGGGTGCCGAGATCGGCTCCCTCGCAAAGGCATACGAGCGCGACCCCAAGGAGCTGGCGAAGCAGCTCGACCGCACCGGCCAGATCGTCACGCTGGCCGGGGATATCATCCGTACGAAGGCGCTCGACATCATCGTCCGAGACGCCGATATCACCGACGAGAGCCCTGAGGCCGTGAACGCGACGCCCGCGGAACCAGCCGAGGAGCCGAAGGAGAACGACTGATGGAACCCGTACAGGACTACCTGGTCCCCGTGGTGGTCGAGCAGACCAGCCGCGGGGAACGCTCGTTCGACATCTACTCGCGCTTGCTGAAAGACAGGATCGTCTTCCTGGGGACGCCGATCGACGACGCCGTCGGGAACCTGATCATGGCCCAGTTGCTCCACCTGGAGTCCGAGGATCCGGACAAGGACATCAACCTGTACATCAACTCGCCGGGTGGTGACGTGAGCGCGTTGCTCGCGATCTACGACACGATGCAGTACATCAAGCCGGACGTGAGCACCATCGTGATGGGCCTCGCGGCGTCCGCCGCCGCGGTGCTCGCACTCGCCGGGTCGAAGGGCAAGCGGTTCGCGTTGCCGAACGCGCGGATCCTGCTCCACCAGCCGCACGGGGGAGCCCAGGGACAGGCCGTCGACATCGAGATCCAGGCCAGAGAGATGATCCGTTTGCGCAAGCTCCTCGACAGCTTGATCGCGAAGCACACGGGTCAACCGCTCGACAAGGTCGAGAAGGACACGGACCGCGACTTCATCCTCACGGCGGATGAGGCCCTCGAGTACGGCATCCTCGACGAGATCATCACGCGCCGAGGGATCACACCGGAGTTGGCAGCAACGAGCCCCAACGGGGCGTAATATCCGCGACACGATCGAGCTCACGGGCTCGGTCGATCGTTCCGGAGAGGAAGCAGATGGCGAAGTTCGGGGACTCGGACCTGCTGAAGTGCTCGTTCTGCGGGAAGAGCCAGAAGCAGGTGAAGAAGCTGATCGCGGGGCCCGGCGTGTACATCTGCGACGAGTGCATCGATCTATGCAACGAGATCATCGAGGAGGAGCTCTCCGAGACCGCCGAGCTCAAGCTCGACGAGCTGCCCAAGCCCGCGGAGATCTACTCGTTCCTCGATGAGTATGTCGTCGGACAGGAACATGCGAAGAAGGTCCTGTCCGTCGCCGTCTACAACCACTACAAACGGATCCAGGTCGGCGCGAAGGATCAGGACGTCGAGCTGCAGAAGTCGAACATCCTGACCCTCGGTCCCACCGGGTGCGGGAAGACTTACCTCGCGCAGACCCTCGCCCGCCTGCTCAACGTCCCGTTCGCGATCGCCGACGCCACCGCGCTCACCGAGGCGGGGTACGTCGGTGAGGATGTCGAGAACATCCTGCTGAAGCTCATCCAG
>DASWDB010000035.1:0-12034 GCA_036395715.1 Actinomycetota bacterium
CGCCAGCAGGCTCGCCAGGACGAGCCGACGGATGTGGGCCGAGTTGCTTCGCATGGGAACCCCTTTCACGAGGAGGCGAGGCTGGGTGCACGCTTCGTGGAGGTCAAGCGGTGGTGCAAGGGCCCGGCACCTGCTAGCGTAGTCACCGAGGGTACCGATCGCGGTTTTTCGCTACGAGCAGTTCCCTCACACCGGCTACCACGCCGGCGCCCGAGGGGCAGTTCCGAGGCCCGGACGGCGAAGAAAGGGGGGATCGTAGTGGCAACAGGAACCGTGAAGTGGTTCAGCTCCGAGAAGGGCTTCGGCTTCATCACCCCTGAGGACGGCAGCGCAGATGTGTTCGTGCACTTCAGCGCGATCGCGGGTGAGGGTTTCCGGAACCTCGACGAGGGGCAGAAGGTGACCTACGAGGTGACGCAGGGCCAGAAGGGCCCGCAAGCCTCGGACGTCCGTCCCGGCTAACGGGATCACAGAACAGCACGAAGGGGAGGCCGCGAGGCCTCCCCTTCGTCGTTTCCGGTGTCAGGACTTGTCGGACGCGTCGGACGTGTCGGGCTTCGGGCGCGGCTCGGCCTCGTTCTCGAGCCCGAGCGCAGCCGGCTCGGACGCCTCGATCGGCGTGCCGGCCTCGATCAATCCGGCCTCACGGTCGGCGTCGCGCTGCGCGCGCGCGAGGCGCCGCTCCTCACGAGCGGCGGCCTTCTTCGCCTTCCCGCTCTCACGCTGGCGCTTCCCGAAGCTGTCCGGCATGCCCTTCACGATACAGAGCTTCCCGTTCAGCTGACCCGGGAGCGTCCGGCTGCTACGGTCGCGCGATGCGCATGGCCGTGGTCGGCCACATCGAATGGATCCGGTTCGCGCGCCTCCGACAGGTTCCACCGCCAGGCGGGATCGAGCACGCCACCGAGACCTGGGAGGGCGCGGGCGGCGGTGGCGCGGTCGCCGCGGTGCAGCTCGCCAAGCTCGCGGGTACCAGCCAGTTCCTCTCGGCATTGGGAGACGACCAGGTCGCCGCCGACGTGCGGGCGGACCTCGTGTCCCATCACGTCGAGCTCCACCCAGCCGAACGGCGAGGCCCCACCCGGACGGCGTTCACGATGATCGACGAGACGGGGGAACGCACGATCATCACCATCGGCGAGCGGCTCGAGCCGCACGGCGAGGACGAGCTGCCGTGGGATCTGCTCGGCGGCGCCGATGGCGTCTTCTTCACGGCCGGAGATGTCCGGGCATTGCGGGCCGCCCGCCGAGCGCGCGTCCTGGTCGCCACCTCCCGCGTGCTGGGCGTGCTCGCCGACGCCGGCGTCCGGCTCGACGCCGTCGTCGGCAGCGCCAACGATCCGGCCGAGCGATACGAGCCCGGGCTCGTCTCCCCCGCGCCGAGCCTCATCGTCCGGACCGAGGGACCGTCGGGTGGTTCCTGGGAGGCGGCCGATGGCGCGCGCGGCCGGTACGCGGCCGCGACGCTGCCCGGGCAGATCGTCGACATGTACGGAGCCGGTGACAGCTTCCAGGCGGGCCTGACCTTCGGGCTCGCGAGCGGTCTGGACACCGACGGAGCGCTGGCCGTCGCCGCCCGGTGCGGCGCGTTCGCCGTTACGGGACGGGGGCCGACCGGGGGGCAGCTCACCGCTTCCGGCCTTCGCGCGTAGCCTAGGAGCGACCGCGATCCAGGTGGATCGACGAGGAGGATGCGACGGTGGAGCCTTGGTCGTTCGACCTTCACGGGCGGTTCGAGGAGCACACGATCCAGAGCGAGGCGCTCCGGGGCAACCCGCTCGGGGACCCAACCGACCGACCACTGTGGGTCTACGTCCCGCCCGGGTACGACGACGACCCGAGCGAGCGGTTCGCGTCGGTCTACGTGATCCAGGGGCTCACCGGTCAGCTCGACATGTGGAGGAACCGCTCTCCGTTCCGCCGGAACTACCCGGAGCTCGCAGACGACCTCTTCGCACGCAGCGGGGCGCCGCCCGTCGTCGTCGCGTGGGTCGACTGCTGGACCTCACTCGGCGGGAGCCAGTTCCTCGATTCCCCGGGAACCGGCAACTACCTCACGTTCCTCTGTGACGAGGTCGTTCCCTTCGTCGACGAGCGGTACCGGACCGTGGCCGACCGGACACATCGAGGCATCCAGGGGAAATCGAGCGGCGGCTATGGCGCGATGGTCGTTCCGATGCTCCGGCCGGACGTATGGGGCGGCTTGGCGACGCACGCCGGAGACGCACTGTTCGAGGCGTGCTACCTCCCGGAGTTCCGTGATTCGGTTCGCACGCTCCGGGAGGAGTACGGCGGTTCGTACGAGAACTTCTGGAAGGACTTCCGCAGCCGGCCCGCGTTCTCGAAGGACAGCGACGGTCACCTGCTGAACGACTGGTGCATGGCGGCGTGCTACTCCGCCGATCCCGACGGCACCGTTCAGCTCCCGTTCGACCCCGCGACGGGCGAGCTGATCCCTGAGATCTGGGAGCGCTGGCTCCGGATGGACCCCGTGCGCATGGTGCCGGCGCATGCCGAGGATCTGCGCTCACTCCGCGCGATCTACATCGACGCCGGGAAGAAGGACGAGTACTTCCTGGATCTGGGCGCCGAGGCGTTCCGGCGTGCGCTCGAGGGCATCGGCGTGACGGACGTCTCCTTCGAGCTGTTCGACGCGACCCACATGGCGATCGAGTACCGCTACCCGCTCGGCCTCCGCTACCTGGCCGAGCGGCTCTCCGCCTGAACGCTCCGACCGACGGGAGGAAGGATGGAATACCGAACGCTCGGCACCACCGGCGTCCGCGTCAGCACGCACTGCCTCGGCGCGATGATGTTCGGCTCGTGGGGCAACACCGACGTCGACGCGTGCGTCCGGATGGTGCACGAGGCACTCGACGCCGGCATCAACTTCGTCGACACGGCCGACGTGTATTCGGCCGGCGAGTCCGAGCAGATCGTCGCCAAGGCGCTCGCGGGTCGACGCGACGAGGTCGTGCTGGCGAGCAAGGTCCACGGCCGGATGGGCGTGGGGCAGAACGAGCAAGGCAACTCGCGGCTGTGGATCACGCGCGAGGTGGAGAGCTCGCTGCGCCGCCTCGGCACCGACCACATCGACCTCTACCAGATCCATCGCCCCGAACCGGAGACGGCGATCGACGAGACGCTGGGTGTCCTCACCGATCTGCAGCGTGCGGGGAAGATCCGATACTTCGGCTCCTCGACCTTCCCCGGCTGGCAGCTCGAGGAAGCTGCGTGGGTCGCCGAACGCATCGGGTCGTCCCGCTTCCGGACCGAGCAGCCGCCGTACTCGATCTTCGTGCGGCAGATCGAGTTCGACGTGCTCCCCGTCACGGATCGTCTCGGGATGGGCGTGCTGGTGTGGAGCCCGCTCTGTCGCGGGTGGCTCACCGGACGGTATCGGCGTGAAGCGTTCGATCATTCGCCGGAGGCGCGCGCGGCACGGGTCTCGGGTCGTGGCATGGGCTGGCAGTTCGACGAGTCCAGGCCCGAGATCCAACGGAAGCTCGACCTCGTCGAGGAGCTCGCCAAGCTCGCCGCGGAAGCGGGCGTCACGATGACCCACATGGCGATCGCGTTCACGCTCGCGCACCCGGCCGTCACCTCGGCGATCATCGGGCCCCGGACCCCGGAGCAGCTCACGGACCTCTTGTCCGGCGCCGACGTTCGGCTCGAGCCCGCCATCCTCGACACGATCGACGAGCTCGTGGCGCCGGGGACCCTCGTGGATCTGAACGATCGAGGCTTCGACCCCTGGTGGCTGGAGGCGGGCGCTCGCCGGCGCTGAGCGCTGGGTCCGAAGAAAGCTCCTCCCGGGCGTCGGAACGGCGCGCGGACGTTCGTCCTTGTGCTGACGGTCCGGACCGGACCCGAGGAAGGGGGAAGGAGCATGGCGAAGTACCTGCTGCTCTACAGCGGTGGCAGCATGCCCGAGACGGAGGCCGAGCAGGCCAGCGTGATGAAGGCATGGGACTCGTGGTTCCACGAGCTCGGCTCGGCCATCGCCGACGGCGGGAACCCGTTCACGCAGGCCACCAAGAGCATCTCGAGCGACGGCGCGGTCGGCGACAAGGCGCCGGCGGCGAGCGGTTACTCGATCCTGGAGGCGGACTCGCTCGACGCCGCGGTCGGTCTGGCGAAGGGCTGCCCGGTCCTGCAGGGCGGCGCGTCGATCTCCGTCTACGAGACGTTCGAGGTCATGTAGGAGCCGTGCGGTGGGCCTTCCTCGCGGAAGGCCCACCGCACGCCCTCAGGCATCCAACCGTTCGATCGTGGCCGTCGATGGCGGTCGTTCGGTCCGCAAGCGCGAGCCGACCCGCTCGGTCTCGCGCATCACGCGGAGCACGTTGCGGCCGGCGACCTTGCCGAGGTCGTCGTCGGAGTATCCGCGGTCCCGCAGCTCCTCGAACAGCGCCGGATAGCGGGACACGTCCTCGAGTCCGTCGGGAACCGCCTCGACGCCGTCGAAATCGCTCCCGACGCCGACGGCTCCGATCCCGGCGACCTCGCGGATGTGGTCGATGTGATCGGCGACATCGGACAGGGACGACGGTGGAGCGGGCTGAGATGCGAACCACGCGTCCATCGCCTTCTGTACGGCTTCGCGGTCATCGGGGAACTCCCGGCGTAGTCGGCGCAACTCGTCCCACCCGGCGGCGTTCGCCTCCGCCCCCTCACGCGTGAGGAACCACGGAACGAACGTCGCTTGGATCACGGCACCGGACCGGCCGGCGAGCTCGAGGACGTCATCGGTGACGTTCCTCGACACGTCGCAGAGGGACCGCGCGTTGGAGTGCGAGAAGACGACCGGAGCCTCGGAGACCGCGATCGCCGAGCGCATCGTGTCCTCGGAGGTATGCGAGACGTCAACGAGCATGCCGCACCGGTTCAGCTCTCGCACGACCTCTTCACCGAAGCGCGTCAGCCCGCCGTGCGCCCGTTCGCCGGTCGCCGAGTCCGCCCAGGCCGTGTCGTCGTTGTGGGTGAGCGTCAGGTAGCCGACGCCGAAGGACGCCAGGATCCGCAAGGTGCCCAAGGACGCTCCGATCGAATGGCCCCCCTCGACGCCGATCATCGACGCGATCTTGCCGGCCGCGGCGATCCGATCGACGTCCTCGGACGAACGCGCGAGCTCGAGTCGCTCCGGGTTCCGACGGATCAGCTCGAAGAGCGCATCGATCTGCTCGAAGGTCTGCGTGACCGCCTGGTCGGCCGGGAGGTCCGAGGGCACGAACACTGACCAGAACTGTCCGCCCACCGCGCCGGCCTCCAGACGCGGGAGATCCGTGTGCAGCTGCGGGCACGGTCCGGCGGGATCGAGCACCTCACCTTTCTCACGTGCCTCGCGGAGTGCCCACAGGAGGTCGTTGTGCCCGTCGACCAGGGGGGCCTGGCGAAGGAGATCGGCTACCGGTCGCATCGGTTCGGCAGTATGCGGCATCGCACGTGCCGGTTGAACGGGAAGAGGGGCGGAGACGCGAACGGCGGCACCCGACGACCTGGCGAAGGTCACACGAGGAACGCCGGCCTGCCGGGAGCTGCCGAACTGGAAGATGGTCTCCGCCCCCGGTCGGAGGGTGCGCCAGCGGCATGGTGCCGTCAAGTCCGCTGGTGGCCCGGAACGATCGACCGGTAGCCTTGCCCTCGATGCTCGCGGACGTCGACTTCAGATCCCTCCTCACCGAACGGTTGCTCTTGCGACGCTCGGTCGCGGGTGACGCCGAGATGATCTCGGCCTATCGGAGCGACCCCGCGGTGCACGCGATGCAGGGGTGGGACCGCACGGACCCAGATGGCGTGCGCGCCGAGATCGAGGAGATGGCGAGCCGAAAGCCGGGCGAGCCGGGCGGGTGGGTGCAGTTCACCGTCGAATCGCGAGACGGCGGCATCGTGGGCGACGTGGGCCTGAGCCCCGCAGACGGCGAGCCCGGGGTGATCAAGGTCGGCTACACGATCGACCCGCGGTTCCAGAGTCGCGGGTACGCCACCGAAGCGGTGAAGGCACTCATCGATTACGCGTTCACGACCCTCGATGCGGACATCGTGCGCGCGTACGCGGGCGCGGAGAATAGCCCCTCGATCCGCGTGATGGAGAAGGTAGGGATGCGGTTGATAGAGCGGTTCCAGGGCAGCGACGGCGACGAGGTCTGGTTCGGGGTGCGCTACGAGGTCACGCCGAGGTCACGCTGATCGTTCGAGCCGCTGGGCCGGCGAGGCACGACGAGGGCGTCAACGGCGACGCAGCCGGTCGGCGACACGATCACCGGGTTGACGTCGATCGCGTCCGCGAGGTCGCCCAGATCGTCGGCGAGCACGCTCATGCGGGAGACAGCGTGCGCGAGCGCGGCGACGTCGGACGGCGCCGCGCCGCGGACGCCGCCGAGGATGGGCCGGATCTTCAGCCGATCGATCAGCCGGAGCGCGGCCGCATCATCCAGTGGGGGGAGGCCGAGCGCGCGGTCGCGGAGCACCTCCACCAGGACCCCGCCGGCGGCGACCAGGACGAGCGGACCGAACATCGGGTCGCGAACGATCCCGAGATGCATCTCGATACCCCTCGGTGCCATCGCCGCGATAGAGACGCTCGGACCGAGACGGGTCGAAATATCGTCGTACGCGGTCCGGAGGTCTTCCGGGTTCGAGATATCGAGGCGGACGCCGTCCGCATCGGTCTTGTGCGCGATCCCCGGGGCCGCCGTCTTGATCGCTACCGGGTAGCCGACCTCCTCGGCCGCATCGGCTGCGGCGGATGCACTCCGGGCCCCGCGGACGGCCACCGTCGGAACCCCGTAGTCGGCGAGCAACCGAAGGCCCTCGACCTCCTCGACACGATCATCCGTAGCGAGGCGGGCCCGCCACGACGTGCGCACGCCCTCTGGAACGGGACGCGGCGGGATCACTGCCAGGCGTGCACGCAGGCGCGCATCGTCCAGCAGGTGCTTAAGCGCGCGGAGCCCGGGCGCCGTTCCCTCGAGCACCGGGATCCCCTCGGCGCGGAGGATCCGGACCTCGTCACGATCCATCGCCGCCGACAGGTTCGACAGGACGCAGAACGGCTTCGTGGTCGAGGCCCAGACGTCAAGGGCGACCTGGAGATACCCCTCGTCGTACGGTTCGCCCTGGCGCGTCAGGTCCACGACGAAGGCCATCGCCGCCACGTCATCGTCGTCGTGGAAGGCAGCGAACGACTCGCGGAAGATCCGGTCGGCGTCGATCCCCGTCCCCCACGCGTCGAGCGGGTTCGCCGCCTCGAGCCCGGCGTCCAACGTGTCGGCGATCCGCGCGAGCGTGGCGTCGGACACGGACGCGATCGGGACGTCCAGCTCGGCCGCCAGGTCGACGAAGAGCGCGCGCTCGCCGCCGCTGTCGTGGATGCTCGCGATCCCCCCGCCGCCTTGGACTCGGCGTGACGCCGAGAACAGCTCGATCGCGTCGACCATCTCGTCGAGCGACCGGACCTCATGGACGCCATAGGCATCGAAGACCGCCTCGTAGGCGCCGTGCTCGCCGGCGAGCGCGCCGGAGTGCGCGATCACCAGCGCCTTCGACGCATCGGTGCGTCCGACCGTGAGCGCCAGCACGGGAACATCCCGTTCGGCCGCGTGCGCGAGCCCCGCCCGGAAGCCGTCGGGGTTCCGGACGGTCTCCAGCAGCAGGGCGACCACCTTCGTTGAGTCCCGCTCCAGGGCGAAGCGCAGGTACTCGTCCATCGGGGTAACGACCTCCTGGCCGCTCGACACGAGGAGATCGAACCCGATCCCCCGGTCGTTGAAGGCGAGCGCCGCGAACGCCGAGCCGCTGTGGGACAGGAAGGTCACCGGCCCGGGACGCAGGTCGTCCGGCGTCGCGAACCCCGTCGCTCGGAGCCTGCCGGGGACGTTCACGAACCCCATGCCGTTGCCGCCGCACACGGCGATGCCGTGCGTCGCAGCGATCACCGCGACCCGCTCGGCGAGCGACGGCCCGTCCGAGGGCTCCTCGTAGAGCGACGAGAACGTCACGACGCTCCCGGCCCCGCGCTCCGCCGCATCGGCCATCGCCGCTTCGATCCGTGCGTTCGCGAGGCCGAGGATCGCCAGGTCGACCGGCTCGGGGACGTCGAGCAACGACGGATAGCACCGGTAGCCGTCGACCTCGTCGTACCCGGGGTTCACCGGGTAGACGGCGCCGTCGAACCCGCCCCGTCGAAGCTCGGCCATCATCTGCCGGCCGAGCGAGCCGGTCTTCACCGACGCGCCTACCACCGCCACCGAACGAGCCTCGAGCATGCGCTCGAGGCTCGTTCGCGGATCGCGTTCGCCGCGTTCGGAGATCACTTCGTGCGGACGGCGCGATCCTTCTTGGCTTGGCGGTACGCCTGCCAACCGGGGATGCCGTTCACGCCGCCGCCGGCGTGCGTGGCGGACGAGCCGTGGTACAGCCCCTTCAACGGGGTTCGATAGTCGCCGTAGCCGGGGGCCGGCCGCATGTGGAACAGCTGGTCGGCCGAGAGCTCCCCGTGGAAGATGTTCCCGCCGATCAGCCCGAGCTCCTGCTCCATGTCGTACGGCCCGATCACCTGGTAGTCGATGATCGAGTCCTTGAAGTTCGGGGCGAGCTCGTCGTACAGATCGAAGATCCGCTTGGCGTACGCGTCCAGCTCGTCCCGATGCGGCTCCTTCACCCAGTCGTCCGGGACCCACTGCGTGAACATCGAGAACACGTGCGTCCCCTCGGGCGCGAGCTTCTTGTCGAGCGTCGTCGGGATCGTCCCGTCCACGAATGGCGCCACGGCGGGCTTGCGTCCCATGTGCGCGTCCTGGAACGCCTGCTCGGCGAAGTCCGACGAGAAGCACAGCTCGACCGAACCGGTGTGGTGATCCTGTAGCTCTTTCCCCGGTTGCGCCTTGAAGTCCGGCAGTTCGCTGATCGCGACGTTGATCTTGACGACGCCGCTGCGCGTCTTCCAGCGCTCGATGTCCCACACGAAGTCCGGCGGCAGCTGGTGCCGCTCGATCAGATCGAGGAACGCGATCTGCGGGTGGATACATGTCACGATCACCGGCGCCCGCAGTTCCTCGCCATTCTCGAGGACCACACCGCCGGCGCGACCGCCACGCACGACGATCATCTTCACCCGGGCGCCCGTTCGGATCTCGCAGCCGAACGCCTCGGCGGCGCTCCGGATCGCGCTGCTGACGCCGCCCATCCCGCCCTGCTGGAACCCCCATGAACCGAGGTGGCCGTCTCCGACGTCCCCGATCGAGTGGTGGAGCATCACGTAGGCGGTTCCCGGCTCGTCGGGGCCGGCCCACGTCCCGATCACGCCGTTCACCGTGAGCATGCCCTTGACCGCGTCGGATTCGAACCAGTCGTTCAGCAGATCGCTGACGCTCATCGTGAACAGCCGCGTGACGTCGCCGACGCCCCGCTCGCCGAGCTTGCGCATCTTCCACGCGGCCTGCACCGTCGAGAGCAGGTCCATCGGATGCATCGACCCGACGTGCGGCGGAACGCGCAGCATCAACGGACCGAGGACGTCGGCCACACCTTGGAGCCATGCCTCCCATTTCGGCATGGTGTCGGCGTCCCGCTTCGAGAACTCGGCGATCGAGTCGTAGGACTTCTCCGACTCGTCGGGGTAGACGGTGACCGCACGACCATCCGGGTAAGCCTGGAAGTAGGGGCCGAACGGCGTCACGTCGTAGCCGAACTCCTTCAGCCGGAGCTCGCGGATGATCGTGGGAGGCATCAGGGACATGACATAGGAGTAGGTGGTGACGTTGATCTCTGGGTGATCCGGGAACGGAGCGCTGGTGTCCGCGGCGCCGCCGGTCTTGTCCCGTCCTTCCAGGACGACCGTGCGGAGCCCGTCGCGGGCGAAGTACGCGCCGCTCACGAGTCCGTTGTGGCCACCCCCGATGATGATCGCGTCGTAGCCGTTGGCTGCCATCTCGAGCGCCCGTTCCTTCCCCGGCGGTCGCCGGGACCCGCCTATCATGCCTCCCGTTTGAACCGCCAGTCAACCTGATCATCTGGCGCTGCGGGATTGACGTCGCAGGTCAGGGCCCTACACTGGCCTGAACCGCCACTCAGGAACCCCGGCGCTCCGGCGCCCCGTCTGTTCCGCGTTCAAGGGGAGATCGATGAGCACGAGGGCCCGGGCGAAGCCGCAGCGGGATCGCCACCAGGAGATCGTGGAGGCGGCTGCGCAGGTCATCACGGACCGCGGCCTCGCGGAGACACGGATACAGGACATCGCCGACCGGTGTGGCGTGTCGCCCGGTCTGATCCTCTACTACTTCGGATCGAAGGATCGGCTCCTCGTCGAGGCGCTCACCTACGCGAACGACCAGTCGTACCTCCGCATGTCGCGCGAGCTCCGGAAGATGCCGGCCGCGAGCGAGCGGATGGATCGCCTGATCCAGCTCTCCGTGCCCGGGCTGCTCCCCGAGTACTCCTTGCTGGACGAATGGGCGCTCTGGCTCGAGATCTGGGTTCGAGCCCTGCGGGATCCCGAGATGGCGAAGGAGCGAGAGAACCTTGATCGCCGGTGGGTCCAATCGATCTCCGAGGTGATCCGGTACGGCCGTCAGACGGGCGAGTTCCCCAGCGACGCGGCCGATGCCGACGACATCGCGATGGAGTTCGGCGCCATGGTCGACGGCCTCGCGATCCAGGTCCTGCTGAACGACACGGTCATGACGCCCGCCCGGATGCACGACATCTGCCTGGACGTCGCGCGCCGGCTGATCGGGTACGACGGAACCCGCTGAGGGTTCACCGCACCTTCTCCCCCGCCTCCCCGCTGATCCACAGGTCCCGGCTGTCTGCTTGCCGCAGACGAGGGAAGGAGGTGATCGGGATGATCAAGCAACTCCGAAGGGGCGCCGTCGCCACGGTCGTGGCGTCGGGGCTGATCGTCGGTGGCCTGGGCGTCACGCACGCGTTCGCCGCCACGGGCTCGGCTTCGCCGAGCGCGAAGGCGAGCGCATCATCGAGCAGCGGGAGCTCGAGGGGGAGTTCGAGCTCCTCGACGAACGACAACTGTCCGCACAGCGGATCGAGCAGCAGCACCAGCTCGGGCAGCGCATGAGGCGGGGGGCGGGTCGCGCTTCGCGCGACCCGCCCCACCCCTCAGCCGATCGCCGAGCCCGGCTCGACGTCGCGGTCGGGCTCCAGCAGCACCACGCCGTGCTCGGCGCTGTATGCGCCGAGCACGAGCACCTCGGAAGGGAACCCCGCGATCCGCTTCGGCTCGAACCCGAGGACGCACACGACCTGGCGGCCGAGCACGTACTGCTTCGCGTAGTGCGTCAGCTGCGCGCTCGATCGCTTCGTCCCGATCTTCGGCCCGAAGTCGAGCGTGAGCTTGTACGCGGGGACGCGGGCCTCCGGGAAGTCCTCGACCTCGGTGATCACGCCGACCGTCGGCCGCAGCCGCTCGAACTCCTCCCACGTAGTGCTCATCTCCGGAACACCACGTCGCCACCGACGATCGTCGCGTCGACCGACGTCTCCAGGAGCGCAGCGGGCTCGTCCGCGAAGACGTCGCGCGAAAGCACGACCAGGTCGGCGAGCTTCCCCGCTTCGATCGAACCTCGGTCGCCCTCGGCGAAGTTCGCGCACGCCGATCCGAGGGTGGCCGCGCGGATCGCGGCCGGCAGGTCGATCGTCTCCTCCGGGGTCCACGCCTCGGACCCGTCGAGGTTCGCCCGCGTCAGTGCGGTGAAGAGCCACACGAGGGGGTCCATCTCCGCGACGTTCCAGTCCGAGGAGAACGCGAGCGCCGCGCCGTGCTCGATCAGCGAGCGGAACGGCCAGGCGTACCGCCATCGGGCGGGGCCGACGTTCGCCCGCCAGTCCTCCACGATCCGAGGCGCACAGTGGCGCGGCTGCATACACGCGACCACGCCGAGCTTCGCGAAGCGCGGGAGGTCGTCGGGATGCACACACTCGACGTGCACGATCTGGTGGCGGGCGTCGCGCGGGCCGTTGACGCGGCGGGCATGCTCCACGGCATCGAGCGCCGTCCGGATCCCCCGGTCGCCGGTGG
>DASWDB010000036.1:0-10259 GCA_036395715.1 Actinomycetota bacterium
CCCCGAGCCAGTCTCGCCGCGCCGACGCACGCGATCATCGCGGCGTTGTCCGTGCAGAGCTCCAACGGCGGGTAGAGGATGCGCAGGCCGTGCGCCTCCCCCTCGGTCCTGAGCCGTTCGCGCAGACGGGTGTTGGCGACGCCGCCTCCGCCGAGCAGGACGGTGCGAACACCGGTCCGGTCGGCCGCAGCGATCGTCTTCGAGACCTGCACGTCTACGATCGCCTCCTGGAACGACGCGGCGAGATCCGGTACGTCGACCTCGTGACCGGCAAGCTGTTGGGCGCGAACGTACCGCAGCACCGCGGTCTTGAGCCCGCTCAAGGAGAAGTCGAGGTCTCCCGAACCCTGCATGGCTCGCGGGAACCGGACGGCGTGCGGGTCGCCCTCGCGCGCAGCAGCGTCGAGCGCCGGACCGCCCGGGAAGCCGAGGCCCAGCAGCCGCGCGACCTTGTCGAACGCCTCACCGGCAGCGTCATCCAGCGTCTGGCCCAGCACCAGATGGCGGAACAGCTCCGGGACGTGGACGAGCATCGTGTGCCCGCCGGAGACGATCAGAGCGACGTAGGGAGGATCCGGTGGGCCGTGCTCCAGGAAGTTCGCCCAGTAGTGACCTTCCAGATGATTGACGCCGATCAGCGGTGCGCGGGTCGCGAGCGCGATCGACTTCGCGGCGGCCATGCCGACGAGGAGCGCGCCGACCAGTCCCGGACCGGTCGTGACGGCCACGCCATCCAGATCGTGGAAGCCGTATCCGGATCGCTCGAGCGCGTCCGCCAGGAGCGGGCTGAGCGCCTCGACGTGCGCGCGCGCCGCGACCTCCGGGACGACCCCCCCGAATCGTTCGTGGAGGTGCTCCTGACGCGCGATTAGGTTGGAGCGGATCTCGAAGCCGTCCTCGAGCACCGCGACCGCCGTCTCATCGCACGACGTTTCGATCCCGAGCGTGATCACGCCGGGCGGATCCCGTCGGGGAGCGATGCCACGATCGCCTCGAGTCGCCGGTGGTACGCCGCATCGCGGATATCGTCCGTCCACATGATCAGCGCGTCCTCGTGGAGCTCCGCGTAGTAGTTCCGCCGGATCCCCACCGGATGGAAGCCGAAGCGGGCGTACACGCGCTGGGCACGCCAATTGGTCACTCGGACCTCGAGGGACACGGCGCGGCCCCCCATCTCCTTCGCGACGAGGAGCTGTTCGTGGAGGAGGCGTTGGGCGATCCCGTGGCCCCGGAGCATCGGATCCACCGCGATGTTCGTGATGTGGGCCTCGTCGCCGTAGCAGATCAGACCGGCGTACCCGGCCACGTCCTTATCGATCTTGGCCACGAGGTAGTTCCGGTTGTTGGGCTCCGTCATCTCCGCGACGAACAGGTTGGGCGACCACGGCCGCGCGTAGGCCTGACGCTCGATCGCCATGACGCCACGGAGATGGCGGCGGCGCATCTTGACGATCTCGAGCCTAGGCGTCGCCGATTCGGCGGTCCCACGCGATCTCAGCATCCGACTTCCTCAGGTACAGGGGGGCGACATCGAACAGTCGATCGTGCTCCTCCCGCAGGAACCGCGGGGCGGCGAGCTCCACGAGCGAGGCCGCGTCCGGGTGCGCGAAGGCCGGGGACGCGATCTCGAGACGACCGCCACGCTGCTCCGTGAGCACATCTCGGTACAGGATGGCACCGTCGCCGACGGCGAGCACATCGCCGGGCACCGCCTCCAGATCCGCGGCGAGATGGTCCGGCGTCGAAACGGCATACTCCGAGTCGCGCATCACCCCGCCGGGGACCGCGCTGTACGTTGCGCTGAACACCTCGCCCCGCCGAGCGTCCACGACCGCCAGGATCCTCCGGTTGGTGAATCGGACCGGATACGCCAAGGCGTCGAGGCTCGTGAAGCCCAGGATCATGGCGCTCTCGACCTGAGCGAGGGTCTTGGCCGTCTCGACGCCGACCCGGAGGCCCGTGAACAGGCCCGGGCCGATACCGACCGCGAAGCCACCGACCTGCCCGAGCTCGATCCCGGTCCACCCCAGGAGCCGTTCCAGGGCCGGTGTGACCGATTCCTGACGGGCGCGACCGGCGACCTGGATCCGCCCCAGGATCTCCTGCTCCGAGCCGACGGCAACGGAGACCTGCGGCGTCGACGTCTCGATGGCGACGACGATCATCGGTCGGCACTCCACGGACCGGTCGCGGCCGCGAGCTCGTCCGCTCGCTCGAGCCACGACGGCCCTTCGGCCGTGATCGCGATGCGACGGGCTTCGGAGTCCCCGGCCGGATCCTCGCTCGTGAGCTCGACCCGAAGACGATCGTCCGGCAGGAGCTCGTCGATCGCGTCCCCCCACTCCACGATGAGCACGCAGTCACCATCCTCCAACTCGTCGAGCGCCAGGTCGACGACGTCCTGAACACGATCGAGCCGGAAGACATCGACGTGGGCGACGGGGATTCGCCCGCTGACGTACTCGCGAACCAGCGTGAAGGTCGGCGACGCGACGTGCTCGTCCGCGCCGAGCCCTCGCGCGATCCCTCCGACGAGCGTGGTCTTGCCCGCTCCGAGCTCGCCCGTCAAGACCACGACGTCATGAAGTCTGAGCAGCGGCGCGATCGCAGCGCCGAGGGCCCGCGTGTCGTCCGCCGTCCCCGTTCGCAGCAGGAGTTCCACCTAGAACAGTTCCAGTTGCTCGTCTCCGACACGCTCGGGGAGCGGAGGACCGGTGCCCGATGGCGCGGCGGGTCCCTCAGAACCTCCCGCAGGGCCCGGGCTCGGCTGCGCTGCGGCATCCAACGTCGCGCGGATGAGCGCGAAGTCGTCGTGGAGGTCGACGAACTGCCGGCTCCTCTCTCCCCCGCCGTGCAAGATCGCCGCCGGGTGGAACGTGGGGATCACCTTCCTGCCGTGCCAGTCGTAGACGCTTCCACGCATCGAAGTGATGCCACGCTGGGTGTTCAGCACGAACTTCGTCGCGAAGTTCCCGAGGGTCACGACGACGAGGGGTTGAACGATCGAGATCGTCTCGATCAACCACGGCGTGCACGACTCGATCTCATCGGGAAGGGGATCGCGGTTCCCGGGTGGGCGACACCGAAGCACGTTCGTGATGTAGACGTCCTCACGTCCCAAACCGATCTCGCCGAGCATCCGCGTGAGCAGCTGACCGGCGGCGCCGACGAAGGGCTCCCCCTGCTTGTCCTCGTGGAACCCGGGCGCCTCTCCGATGAACAGCAGGTCGGCGTCGGAGTTCCCGACGCCGAAGACGACCTGCGTGCGGCTCTCGGCGAGACGGCAGCGCGTGCACGTCGACGCTTCGGCTGCGACCGCCACGAGCGTCCGGCTCACGCGGTGCCCTCCCGTCTCTCGTTCGGGCCCGTGGCCGCCCGGCGGCGCGGCCGCGATCGAGGAGCGGACGGCACGAGCGTCTCGCGAGTGAACGCGGCGAGCTCGCGCACGACCGCATCGGGCGTCTCGAGCATCGGGATGTGCCCCGCATCGGGGATCACGACGAGTCGCCCTTCGGGGAGCGCGTCGGCGAGCGCGACGGCGCCCGCGGGCGGGGTCACGCGATCGTGCTCGCCGACGAGCACGATCGCTGGGACCCGGACGCGGGGAACCGCGTGTCGAAGATCCATCTCCATGAGCTCGGGGAGCGCGTCCGTCCAGACCTCGGCTGCCGTGCTCTGGGCGAGGGCGACCACGTGGTCGACGACGTTCTTCGGCGCGTTCGGCCCGAACTGTGTCACGCGCGCCACGACACCGCTCACCCCCAGCGGGCTCGCGAGGACTGCTCGGCGGAGCCCGTCGACCCGTCGCGCCGCGGCCTGGAGGGAGCCCAGCCGGGGCCGCAGCAGCTCGGTGACGGACCCCATGGCGCCCCGCAGGAGGTCGGAAGAGGCTGCCCCGATCAACGCCACTCCGGCGATGCGCGGACCGAATACCTCGGGGCGCTGCTCGGCGAGCGCGAGGATCGCGACCGCACCCATCGAATGACCGACGACGACGGCAGGGCGATCCGGAGCGACGGCGTCGAGCACGGCCGCGAGATCGCGGCCCATCGCCGGCAGGCTGAGGTCTCCGTTGGCCGCACGATCGCTCGCGCCGTGGGAGCGGAGGTCGAGCGCGATCACCCGGAAGTCCTTCGCGAGGCCGGGCCACACGGCGCACCACGCCGACATGTCGAGGCTGAACCCGTGGGCGAGCAGCATGATCGGCCCCTCCGGGTCGCCGGCCGCCCGGACCGCGAGCTCGGTTCCGTCGAACGATGGGATCCGCCCGAGGTCCTCGGGCGGCGGTGGACCGAGCGGCTCGACGTCGCGAGGATGCCGACGACGCAGGAGCGTGCTCCCGATCACCCCCGCGGCGAGGGCGCCGGCCACCACACCTGCAGAGACCGCCGCGGTCCGCCGGTTCATCCGCGGTACTCCCGGGGCACCCGCGCGCCGATCCGCGCCACGATCTCGTACGCGACGGTCGCGGTGTTCGCGGCGAGCTCCCACGCGGACACCTCTTCCTCGTCCTGACGGCCGACCAACACGACCTCGTCGCCGGGGGCGACCTCGAAGTCGCCGCAGTCGACGATCAGCTGATCCATCGTGACGGTCCCGGCAACCCGACAGCGTCCACCCCGGATCAGGACCTCCCCCGTCGTGGATCGCGGGTACCCGTCGGCGTAGCCGACCGGTACCGTCGCGATCCACGACGGGCGTTCGAGCTCGTAGCTCAGTCCGTAGCTCACCCGCTCACCAACGGCCAGGCGTTTGGCGTGCGCGACCGTCGAGCGCCACGTGAGCGCCGGACGCAGGTCGAACCCCTCCCCGACCCCGGGCGCCGGAGGGATCCCGTAGATCGCGATGCCGGGACGCACAAGATCGAGGTGCGCCTCAGGATGCCGGAGGAGCCCACCGCTGTTGGCGGCGTGGACGTAGCGCGGCTCGATACCTGCGGCGCGCGCCGACTCGACGACGCCGTCCAGCCGGTCCAGCTGCATCTTCGTCGTGACCTCGTCGTCCTCACTCTTCGCCAGATGGGTCCACAGCCCCTCGACCTCGAAACCGGCGTCACGGACCTCGTGCAGGAACGCAGGCGCGGCCTCAGCCGGCCAGAGCCCGACCCGGTGCATCCCCGTGTCGATCTTGACGTGGACCGCCACGGGGCCCCGCGCCGCCGCGGCCAGCCGCCGGAGCCCCCGCTGTGAGTAGAGCGACGGCGTGAGCCGATGCGCCAGGAGGATGGCCTCGGATCCTTCCGGAGCCTCGGAGAGCACGAGGATCGGAGCCTCGATACCGGCGAGGCGGAGTCTGAGGCCCTCCTCCACGAGCGCGACGCCGAGCCAGCTCGCACCCGCCTCGAGCGCCGCACGCGTGACGGGTACGTCGCCGTGACCGTAGGCGTCGGCCTTGACCACCGCCATCAACTCCACACCCGGGGGCGTGAGCGCCCGGACGTTGTGACGGATGCGATCGAGATCGACCTCGACCCACGTTGGGCGGAACCGCGGCCCACTCACCTCGCGGATGCCCTCGCCGTCTCGATCGCCTCGGGAAGGCGCTCGGCGACGTCACCCGCGAGCGTTCCCTCCGCCAGGGCGCGACCGGCGGCGATCCCCGCGAGCCCGTGAAGGTATGCGCCGGACCACGCCGCCGCGAAGGGGTCGACCCCACGCGCCAGCAACCCACCGATCGCTCCGGTCAGGACGTCCCCCGTCCCCGCCGTCGCGAGCACGGCCGATCCCGTCGGGTTGATCCGCGCGACGCCGTCGGGAGTCGCGATGACCGTCCGGCTTCCCTTCAGCAGCGCGACCGCGTTCGCGCGGCCGGCGAGGCGTCGCGCGGCCGCGAGGCGGTCGCCGTCTCGAACCTCGACGAGTCGGGAGAACTCGCCCAGATGCGGCGTGAGCACGACCTCGCCTTCGCGGTCCGACAGCGCGTCGACCTCACCGGCGAAAGCGTTGAGCCCGTCGGCATCGAGGACCAAGGGGACCGCGCACTCGCGGACGAGCGACCGGATGAAGGTCCTCGTGTCGGCGTTCGTCGTCATCCCCGGACCCAGCGCGAGCGCATCGGCATCCCGGACGGCGGCCTGCACCGCCTCGAGCGCGGCGGGCGCCACCGTCCCATCCTCGGTCTCCTCCAGCGAGACGAAGACGGTCTCGGCCAGCTCCGTCTGGACCGTCGCGAGGATCGAACGCGGGACCGCGACGATCACGTAGCCGGCACCCATCCGCCCGGCCGCGCGCGCGACGAGCCTGACCGCCCCCGTCATCCGGCGCGACCCGGCGACGACGACGAGCGTTCCGCTCGCCCGCTTGTGGGCGTCGACCGCGCGGTCCGGAAGGATAGCGGCCACGTCGCCGGGCTCGGTAAGTCCCACGGTCGTCGGGATCAGCTCGTCGGGGAACCCGATGTCGACGACCCGGACATCGCCGGCGAACTCCGCTCCCGGCAGCAGCACGGCGCCCATCTTCGCGGCCCCGAACGCGACGGTCAGGTCCGCCCGGACCGCCACCCCCTCGACCGCGGCGCTCGCCCCGTCGACGCCGCTCGGGATGTCGACGGCGACGATCGGGACGCTCGCCCCGTTGAGCCCGTCGATCGACGTGGCCCAGTCTTCCTCAGGCTCACCGCGGAAACCTGTGCCGAAGATCGCGTCGACGGCCACGTCGGCGCGATCGAGCTCACGACCGAGCACCGCCGGATCGAACCGACGGACGCGGACCCCCGCCTCCGCCAAGCGCCGGAGGTTGGACGCTGCAGGCTCCCGCGATCCCACAGGATCCCGCAGCACGATCACGACGACCTGCATCCCCCAGCGTGCGAGGTATCGCGCGGTGACGAAGCCGTCGCCGCCGTTGTTCCCCTTGCCGCATACGACGACGGCGCGCCGCCCGTAGGTTCCTCCGGTGAGATCCGCGCAGGCTCTCGCCACCGCCCAGCCGGCGCGTTCCATCAGGTCCTCGACCTTCACGCCACGCGCCTGCGTCGCGCGGTCGAGCTCGATCGCTTCCTCGGGCGACAGGACCGGCTTCATCGGTCGGTCACCGCGATCGCGAACGCGACGGCGCTCGTTCGCTCGTGGGTGAAGGTGATCAGCACGCGGGAGATCCCGAGCGCGTCGGCCCGGTGCTTCGCGTTCCCCGCAAGCAGGACGCCGGGGGCGCCCGACGCTCGTCTCGTGATGCTGATGTCCTGCCAGCGGCGACCCCCGTACCCGCCCAGGGCCTTGATCACCGCCTCCCGAGCGGCGAAGCGCCCGGCGTAGGACTCCGCCGGGCGCCCCTTGGCGTCGCAGTAGGCGGCCTCCTCGGGGGTGAACACACGTGCCCGCATCGTGGGATGGCGGGTCAGGGCCCGCTCCATCCGCGCGATCTCGCAGATGTCGACGCCGAGGCCGACGATCTCCACAGCGGAAAGGCTAGCGGGTCGGCCGGGGACGGTCAGCGGATCTCGGTCGCGGGGGGCTCAGGGGGCGAGTCGTCCCGACCTGCCCCCTCGGCCGGATCCAACGGGGATGTCGCTCGCGACCTCCCGTTCCGACCCCCGAGCGAGACGGCGAGCGCGATCCCGGCGATCCCGACGAGCAGCCCCAGCACGACCGCCTGCCACCCGAGGCCCCGGGTAGGCACCGCAACAGGCGGTGCGACGGTCGGTAGGCCGGACGGGCTCGGTCCGGGGCGAGGCGGCAGGGGCGAGGGCGCGACCGCCTCGAGACGGGCCAGCGAGACGAACGAGCACATGTCGGTCGTCCATCCGTCGCCCTGGCGGTAGAGGACGACCGCAACCCGGGTATCGCGTGGATACGCGATGCCGCAGGAGCTTCCTCCCGAGCCGATCGGCTCGATCACGTTGACCGATGGCCCGAGCGTCCCCTTGAAGACGCCCTCGACCGCGAACGTCTGCACCGTCGTCGTCGCATCGACAGGCTGTTCCGCGACGACCGTTCCCACGAAGGCCGCATCCGCGCGATGCAGGAGTTGCCTCGGCGTGCGGAGCACGCAGCTGCACGCCGAGCAGGGCGTCGCGATGACGAACAGGGCAGGCGTCGCGAGGAGCACGACCACGGACAGGCGGGCCGCCGCTCGGAGCACGCCCGGACGCTACTCGACCGTGACGGACTTCGCGAGGTTGCGCGGCTGATCCACGTCGCACCCGCGGAGCACGGCGACGTGATAGGCGAGCAGCTGCAGCGGGACGGTCACGACCACCGGCGACAGCAGTTCCGGCGTCTCCGGCACCTCCAGCACGTGATCCGCCAACCGGGCGGCCTCGGTGTCGCCTTCGGTGACGATGGCGATCACCGACGCACCTCGCGCCTTCACCTCTTGGATGTTCGAGAGCATCTTCGGGTAGACATGGCAGCGCGTCGCGATCGCCACGACGGGCACACCCGCTTCGATCAAGGCGATCGGCCCGTGCTTCAGCTCGCCGGCGGGATATGCCTCCGCGTGGATGTAGCTCAACTCCTTCAGCTTGAGCGCGCCCTCGAGCGCCGCCGGATAGCCGGTGTGGCGTCCGATGAAGAGGACGTCGCGCGCGTCCACCAGTCGTTCCGCGATCGCGCGCACGCGGTCTTCCGACGCGATCGCGCGTGCAACCTTGGCCGGCAGCTCGTCGAGGTCCGCAAGCACCTCGGCGATCTCTTCCGGGAACTTCGCGGCCCGGACCTGCGCCAGGTAGAGGGCGACGAGCTCCTGCGCGACCATCTGCGTTGCGAACGTCTTCGAGGCGGCGACACCGATCTCGGGTCCCGCGTGGGTGTAGAAGACGCCGTCTGCTTCGCGCGCGAGCGACGACGCCACGGTGTTCGTCACCGCCAGCACCTGCGAGCCCTGTCGCCCTGCGTGGCGGGCCGCCTCGAGGGTGTCGATCGTCTCACCGCTCTGACTGACGGCCAGGGTCAGGGTGTCGGGGCCGAGGACCGGATCCCGGTAGCGGAACTCGCTCGCGATCTCGATCTCGACCGGCAGCCGGGTCCAGTGCTCGATCGCGTACTTGGCGACGAGCCCCGAGTGGAAGGCCGTGCCGCAGGCGACCACGAAGACCTTCGACACCGCACGCAAGGTGTCGTCCGGAACGCGAAGCTCGTCGAGCTGAAGACCACCGGCGTGGACACGCCCGGTGAGCGTGTCCCGGATCGCCGCCGGCTGTTCATCGATCTCCTTGCGCATGAAGAACGGGTAGCCGCCCTTCTGTGCCTCCGCGACGGTCCAGTCGACCTCGATGGGCCGAAGGGGAACGTCCTCTCCGTCGAAGTCGAGGAGGGCGACGCCGTCGCGCGTGACCGAGACGATCCGGCCTTCATCGACCGGCACGATCGTCGGACGATCGACGCGATCCGTCCCCAGGAGCGCGGGGATGTCCGACGCGAGCATCGCTTCCCCGCCCTCCCAGGTCGCCACGACCAGCGGCGAAGACACTTTGACGCCCACCAGCTCGTCCGGGTGATCCGACGAGAGCACGACCAAGGCGTACGACCCCTGGAGCTCGCCGACCGCCGCCCGGACCGCTTCCGCCAACGACCTTGCCCCGCTCAGCTTCTCCTCGACCAGGTGCGCAACGCACTCGGTATCGGTGTCGGAAGCGAACGCGTGGCCCTCCTTGTCGAGGCGCGCGCGGAGGTCCTGGAAGTTCTCGATGATCCCGTTGTGGATCACGGCCACGCGACCGTCGCAGTCGACGTGCGGATGCGCGTTGCGTTCCGTCGGGGCGCCGTGGGTCGCCCAGCGCGTGTGACCGATCGCGATGGTCGCCGGGGAGGCCGGCTCGGCGATGAGCAGGGCCTCCAACTCGGGCAGCTTCCCGGCTCGCTTGCGCACCGCGAGGCCGCCGTCGACCACCGCGACACCGGCGGAGTCGTACCCGCGATACTCCAGCCGACGCAGACCCTCCATCACGATCGGGAGCGCCTGGTCGGGACCGACGTAGCCGACGATGCCACACATCAGACGAGCAGGCTATCAGCGCGTCCGATCACGGCGAGCTCCCAAGGGCGACGCGGACCGCATCGGCGAGGGCTTCGGCATGGCGCTGCGAATCTGCCTCCGTCTCGGATTCCACCATCACCCGGATCAGCGGCTCGGTGCCCGACGGACGCACCAACACCCGTCCGCCGTCACCGAGTTCAGCCTCCGCGAGGGCGATCGCCTGCTCGAGCGAGGCGCCGTCCAGGGAGGCGCCCCGGTCGGGTGCCGGGACGTTGATCATCACCTGTGGGTGGCGGCGCATCGCGCCGGCGAGCTCCGCAACGGAGACACGGTTCGCCGCCGCCA
>DASWDB010000037.1:0-4251 GCA_036395715.1 Actinomycetota bacterium
GGAGAAGCCCCAGGAGGGCACGGTCGTGGCGGCGGGCCCCGGCAGGTGGAACGACGACGGCACCGGCCGCGTCGCGCTCGACGTGAAGGTCGGCGACACGGTCATCTATTCGAAGTACGGCGGCACCGAGGTCAAGGTCGATGGCGATGAGTACCTCATCCTGTCGGCCCGTGACGTGCTCGCCGTCGCAGGCAAGTAAGGGAGGCCCAGGTTGGCTTCGAAGCTGCTGAAGTTCGGGGAGGATGCACGACGCGGGCTGGAGGCCGGCGTCGACAAGCTCGCCGACGCGGTCGCCATCACGCTCGGCCCGAAGGGCCAGAACGTGGTGCTCGACAAGAAGTGGGGCGCACCCACGATCACGAACGACGGAGTGACGATCGCCAAGGAGATCGAGCTGGAGGACCCGTGGGAGAACATGGGCGCCCAGCTCACCAAGGAGGTCGCCACCAAGACGAACGACGTCGCGGGTGACGGCACCACGACGGCGACGGTGCTCGCTCGGGCCATGGTCAAGGGCGGGATGAAGAACGTCGCTGCCGGCGCCAACCCGATGGCCCTCAAGCGGGGCATCGAGCGAGCGGTCGAGGCCGCCGTCGAGGCGATCAAGAACGAGTCCAAGGAGATCGAGTCGAAGGAAGAGATCGCGCAGATTGCGGCGATCTCGGCCGCCGACACCGAGATCGGCGCCACGATCGCCGAGGCCCTGGACAAGGTCGGCAAGGACGGTGTGATCACCGTCGAGGAATCGAACACCTTCGGTATCGAGCTCGAGTTCACCGAGGGGATGCAGTTCGACAAGGGCTACATCTCGCCCTACTTCGTATCGGATCCCGAGCGTCAGGAGGCCGTTCTCGAGGAGCCGTACGTGCTCATCGTGAACAAGAAGATCTCCAGCGCACAGGAGCTGCTCCCGCTGCTCGAGAAGGTGCTGAACACCGGGAAGCCGCTCGCGGTGATCGCGGAGGATGTCGACGGTGAGGCGCTCGCGACGCTCGTCGTCAACAAGATCCGCGGGACGTTCAACGCGGTCGGCATCAAGGCTCCCGGCTTCGGCGACCGTCGCAAGGCGATGCTGCAGGACATCGCGACCCTTACCGGCGCGCAGGTGGTGTCCGAAGAGGTCGGCTTGAAGCTCGAGAACGTGACGATGGATCTCCTCGGCAAGGCGCGCAAGGTCGTCGTGACGAAGGACGACACGACGATCGTCGAGGGCGCCGGGTCCGAGGAGGACGTCCAGGGTCGCATCAACCAGATCAAGGCCGAGATCGACAAGACCGACTCCGACTGGGACCGCGAGAAGCTCCAGGAGCGCCTCGCGAAGCTGAGCGGAGGCGTCGCGGTGATCAAGGTGGGGGCGGCCACCGAGGTCGAGCTCAAGGAGAAGAAGCACCGCATCGAGGACGCCGTCTCGGCGACCCGCGCTGCGGTCGAGGAGGGCATCGTCCCCGGCGGTGGGGTCACGCTGATCCGCGCCGAGGAGGTCCTCGACAAGCTCGACCTGACCGACGACGAGGCGACGGGCGCGAAGATCGTTCGCAACGCCCTCGCCGAGCCGGCCCGGCGGATCGCGCAGAACGCCGGCTACGAGGGCGCGGTCATCGTCCAACAGATCCGTACGGAGGGCAACGGCCGCGGCTTCGACGCGGCGACCGGCGAGTGGGTAGACATGGTCAAGGCCGGAATCATCGACCCGGCCAAGGTCACCCGCTCCGCACTGCAGAACGCCGCCTCCATCGCGGCCATCGTGCTCACCGCGGAGTCCGCGGTGGTCGAGAAGCCCGAGGAGGAAGAGCAGGCACCCGCAGGCGCCGGTCACATGCACTGACGCCGGCCGGGCCAGCGTGGCATGGGGGCGGGGCGCAGGCCCCGCCCCTCTCGTTCGTCGACCCCGTGCGCGCCACCTCATGCCTACACTTCCGTCCGTGTTCGAGGACCTGCTCGCGGGCTGGGACGGCGAGGAGGTGGTCGTTCGGTTCGACGGGCCGACCGAGACCTGGATGTTCGTCGGCGTGCATTCGACGGCTCTGGGACCCGGGATGGGCGGCACTCGGATGAAGGCCTACGCCGCCCCTGGAGACGGTCTGGGCGACGTTCTTCGTCTCTCACAGGCGATGACCTTCAAACAGGCGGCCGCGAACCTTCCCTACGGTGGCGGCAAGGCCGTCCTGGCCGCCCCGAGCGTTCCTGCACAGGGCTCGTCGGCACGACGCGAGATCCTGCTCCGGTACGCGGGGCTCGTCGACTCCCTCCGCGGGACCTACGTGACGGCCGCCGACATGAACACCGGCGCGCCGGACATGGACATCATCGGCGAGCGGACGACGCATGTGCTCGGGCGTTCACGGGACCGCGGAGGATCCGGGGATCCGGCCTCTGGCACGGCGCTCGGGGTGTTCCACGGGATCCGGGCGGCGTGGCGCCACGAGAGCGGTTCGGCAGATCTGGACGACGTCGTCGTCCTCGTGCAGGGCGCGGGCTCGGTCGGCGATCGCCTCGCCGATCATCTCGCCGAGGCGGGCGCCAACGTGCTCGTCGCCGACGTCGACGGCGGGCGTGCCGGCAAGACCGCGGAGCGCGTCGGTGGCGCGATCGTCGAGGCGGACGCCGTCGTCGGAGCGGTCTGCGACGTCTTCGCGCCGTGCGCGATCGGAGGGGTCCTCACGCCGGACACGATCCCGCGGCTGGCGTGCCGCGTCGTGGCCGGAGCGGCGAACAATCAGCTCGGGGATGTGGGGGATGCCGCGCTGCTCGCGCGGCGCGGCATCCTCTACGCCCCCGACTACGTGATCAACGCCGGCGGGGTGATCCACCTGGCGGGCTACGAGACGCTCGGATGGGACGAGGCCATGATGCACGCGCGCCTGGCGGGCATCGGCGAGACCCTGGCGGGCATCTTCGCAACCGCCGACGCCGAGGGGATCACCACCGCGGAGGCAGCCGACCGGCTCGCACTCGCGCGGCTCGCGGCCGGCCCTGCCGGCTGAGCTCCGTACCCCCGGCTACGACAGGACCCGCCTGCGGAACCCGTCGATCCCGAGGGCGAGGAACAGCGTCGTGAAGCCGATCATCCCGCCGTAGATCGCCCAGTAGGACATGTGCGGGACCTGTGGCGTCAGCGATACCCGCATCCCTTCGCTCATGTACACGAGCGGATTCAGCAGGACCAGGGCCTTGAGCCAGGGTATGGGGGTCAGGTTCGACCACGGGTAGTAGGTGGCCCCGAGGAACACGATGGGGATCACCACGATCCCGAACAGCAGCGGCACCTGTCGAGGATTCACGCGGGTGCCCAGCACCATCCCCAACGAGGCGGCCGTGACCGCGGCGAGGGGGAGGAGCGTGAACAGCAGCAGCGGGCGGACGTCGAGATGCACTGGCGTCGCCGGGACGACCATAGCGAGCGGGAACACGATCGCGGCGGCGATCAGTCCTTGGAGCGCTCCGGCCACCACCTTCTCCACCGCGACGCTCCAGACCGGGAGCGGGGCCATCACGCGGTCCTCGATCTCCCTGCTGTAGCCGAAGTCCTGAACGAGCGGCAACGCGACGGCCTGGATGCCCTGGAAGATGCACGCGATCGCGACCACGCCGGGAACCAGGATGCTGGAGAACGCGGCGGCTCCAGCAGCGCCTCCCACGCCCTGCCCGATCTTCGGGAACACGTACGCGAAGACGAAGACGAACAGCAGCGGCTGCATCACGGTGCGCGCCATGAATTGCACGAACTCCTTGCGAAGCACGGAGATGTCGCGCAGGAGCAGTGCGCCGAACGCCACCGCGGGCGTGCTCCGGAAGGTCCCCGTCTCCGGGAGCCCCTCGATCGTGGCGGTCGTCGTTCCGCTCATTCGCGCAGGTCCTTCCCGGTGAGATTGATGAACACGGTTTCGAGGGTGGGTTCGTCGAGCGACACATCCCGCACCTGGAATCCCCCGGACTCAGCCACCTGGATCACCCGCGGGAGCAAGCCGCTGGTGCCCCGAACGGTCAGTTGAACCGTGCCGCCCAGCACGGTGGCCCCGGTCACGCCCTCCATATCGCGGAGGTGGGCCGCGAGCCGATCGGGCTCGTCACCGGCCTGCACGCGAACGATCGTGTCGCCGCCAACCGTCCGCTTGAGGCCCTCAGGCGTGTCGAGCGCCAAGATCCGGCCGTGGTCCATGATCGCGACCCGCTGGCACAACCGGTCGGCCTCCTCCATGAAGTGCGTGGTCAACACGATCGTCTGACCTTCTCGGTGGATCTGACCGAGGA
>DASWDB010000038.1:0-9183 GCA_036395715.1 Actinomycetota bacterium
ATCCATCGCGACGACCGTCGACGCGCTCCTGTATCCGTTGTGGGACGCGGGGCTCGCCGTTGGACACGCGGTTCGCACACCGCCGGAATGCCTCGCGGCGGGGGAGCGGCTCGACGCGTGGACGGCGATGCTGGACGGGCGGCTCGTCGCGGGCGACGAGACGCTCGCGGCTCGCGCGCTCGCGCCCGTTCGGGCGCGAGCGCGCGAGGATCCCGCCGGGTTCGCCCGCCGGCTCCGTGACGCCGCCGTCACTCGCCGGGAGCGGTTCGGCTCCACCGCGCACCTCCTGGAACCGGACCTCAAGGAAGGAAGCGGCGGGCTCCGCGATGTGGCCTCGCTCGGGTGGCTCGCTGCGGCGCTCGGGACCGACGTGGTGAGCGGCGGCGTCGTCCGCGCGCGCGAGCGCGCGACGGTCGACGCCGCCGCGGCGTTCCTGATCCGCGCCCGCAGCGCGGTGCAGCTGCTGACGGGGCGGCGCGCCGACCGGCTGGTCACGGAGCTCCAGCCGGACGTCGCGCGCGGGATGGGGTTCGTGGACGAACCCAACCTGCTCGCGACCGACGGACTGATGCGTTCGCTCTTCGAACACGCGCGGAACGTCGAGCACGTCGCGGGTCTGGCGGTGGCCCGGACGATGGCGGGAGCGCCGGGCGGCGGCTTCACCGTCGAGGCGGACCCCGCCGCGATCCTGGAGGCCTTGGCGGACGCCGCCGAGCGGGGCGATGTCCCGTCGGTGGGACTGTTGGACGCGATCGAGGACATGACCGTCCCGGATCCAGTCCCGTGGGACGACCGAACGCGCACTTCCTTCCTCCGGTTGCTCCGTTCCGGGGAGCGTGGGTCGGCGATGTTCGACGCGCTCGATCGGCTGGGGCTGCTCGCTCGGTTCATCCCGGCGTGGGCGGGTGTGCGCTGCCGTCCCCAGCGCGATCCCTACCATCGCTCGACCGTCGATGCGCATCTGTTGGCGGCGGCAGCATGGATGGCCGATCTGCTCGCCCGTTCGGGGAACGTCGAGGATCCGATCGAGGTTGCCGCCGTCGCGCACGTCGAGCGACCCGACGGGTTGTTGCTCGGCGCGCTGCTGCACGACGTCGGGAAGATCGGCGCGGGCGCGCACGTGCCGATCGGAGCGAAGATCGCCCGCGAGACGCTCGACACGATGGGGGTCAGCGGACACGACCGCGACCTCGCGGCCTTCCTGGTCGAGGAGCACCTGCTCCTTCCGGACACCGCGACGCGCCGCGACCTGTCGGATGAGGACCTGCTCTTCGACGTCGCCGCGCGGATCGGCACGCCGGAGCGACTGGGCGGGCTTTACCTCCTTGCGAAGGCGGATGCGTTCGCCACCGGACCCGCCGCATGGACGCCGTGGCGGGAGACGCTCGTCCGCGAGCTGGTGGCGAAGGTCCAGCGGGTGTTCGATCGGGGCGAGATGGGCGAGGAGCTCGCGGCCCGTCTCGCCGAGCGCACCGAACGCCTCCGGGAGCTCCTCGACGGAGAGCCGGAGGACCTGATCGACCGGTTCGTCCTGCGCGTGCCGAGGAGCTACCTCCTCGCCGTCGACGCGCGCCGTGCCGCCGAGCATTTCCGGATCGTCACGCCGCCGCTCGGACGCAACGAGGTGCGGACCGCCGCTTCGCCCGGGTCCCGTGCGGGTACCTACGAGGTCGTCGTCGTCGCGTCCGACCGACCGGGGTTGCTCTCGTGGATCGCCGGCGCGCTCGCGATCGGCGGGATCTCGATCCTCGCGGCGCAGGCGTTCACCACCGAGGATGGGACGGCGATCGATGTGTTCGAGGTGGAGGGGGCCTTCGAGCCCGAGATCACCGAGGCTCGCTGGCGCGCTTTCCGGAACACGCTGCGACGGACCATCGACGGCTCGATCTCGCTCGAGCATCGGGTCCGGGAGAAGGGTCGGCACTACCCGCGGCCGCGGGTGCCGAGCCCGGTCACCGTCCGCGTCCTCAACGACGTCTCGGAATTCTCGACCGTGATCGAAGTCGGCGCGCCCGATCGGATCGGGCTCCTGCACGACATCACGAGGACGTTGGCGGACCTCCACCTGAGCGTCCACCTGGCCAAGGTGGCGACCTTCGACGGCCGTGTGGTGGACGCGTTTTACGTACGCGACGCCCTGGGGCGCAAGGTGACCGACGAGGGCGCGTTAACCGGGGTCGAGGCAGCCCTGCGCGAGCGGCTCGAGGCGTAGCGGCGACCAACCCCCCGGACCTGCCGAGTTGCCCGATGAGGCCGGCCCTTCCTATAGTCGACGGGTCGCCCCCCCGACAGGCGATCTCCGAGGAAGACGAGGAGGGATGAACCATGACCAAGTTCCAGGCATCTCGTCGTCTCGCGATCTTGGCGTCGGTCGCGATGGTTGCGCTGCTCCTGGTGGTACCGGGTGTCCGCGCCGCGGACAGCGGCACGGCACAGACGTACCTCGTGGTCTTCAAGGCTCAGGCGCTTCCGGCCAACGCGGCCGCATCCATCACGGCAGCAGGCGGAACGGTCGTCTACAGCTACCCACAGATCGGCGTGGTGATCGCGCGGTCCTCGAGCGCGACCTTCCGTGGCAACCTGATGCGGAGCGGGGCGGTCCGGGGCGCCGCCTCGACAGCCGCATTCGCGACCCGTGTGAGCGACGGGATCGTTCGCCACGAGAGCGCAACGTCGTCGTCGGTCGCGAACACGCCGGTCTCAGATACCGATCCCTTGTCGCCGCTCCAGTGGGACATGCGGCAGATCCATACCTCCGAGGCGCACGCGGTCACGGGTGGGAGCTCTTCGGTCGTCGTCGGGGACATCGACACGGGGATCGACTACACCAACCCGGACCTCGCACCGAACTGGGACGCCGCGGACAGCGTCAACTGCCTCTCCGGGGCGCCGGTCCAGGGCGACCCCGCGGGCACCGCGTCGCTCGACGAGAACGGCCATGGGACACACACGGCCGGGACCATCGCTGCAGCCAGTAACGGCATCGGCATCGTCGGCGTCGCCCCAAGCGTGAAGATCGCGGCGATCAAGGCCGGCAACGTTGCTGGGTTCTTCTTCCCTGAGGCCGTGGTCTGCGCGTTCATGTGGGCAGGCACACATCACATCGCGGTCACGAACAACAGCTACTTCGCGGACCCATACCTGTTCAACTGCAAGAACGACCCGGTCCAGCGGGCCATCTGGGACGCCGAGCAGCGAGCGATCCTGTTCGCGGAGAGCAAAGGCACCCTCGTGGTGGCGGCCGAGGGGAACGAGGCCGACGACCTCGCCCATCCGACCCAAGACGTCACGAGTCCCGACGACACGACGCCGATCGTTCGCACGGTGCACAACGATTGCGCCGTGGTGCCGGTCGAGGTGCAGGGAGTGGTTGGCGTGACCGCGGACGGCAACCTGATGCAGAAGTCGTTCTACTCGAGCTATGGCGTGGGCAAGGCGGACGTCACCGCCCCGGGAGGAGACAGCATCCTCCAGGTCACCGCCGCGGCGACGAACGGCCGAGTTCTGTCCACGTTCCCGCAGTATCCGCTGGACGTCGGCGCGGGTGCGATCAACTGCCTCCGCAAGGTGTTCGACGGATCGGTGCTGTATTGCTACCTGCAGGGCACGTCGATGGCGTCCCCGCACGTGGCCGGCGTGGCGGCGTTGATCGAGAGCCAGGGAGTGACGTCCCGAGGTGCCGTCGCGGCGGCGGTCGAGAACACCGCCGACCCGATCGCGTGTCCGACGCCCGACGTCCTTGCTGAGTACGCGTTCTTCCCGTCGGTCGACAACGGCGCGCCGCAACACTGCACCGGCGGCAGCGGCTACAACTCGTGGTACGGCAAGGGGCAGGTGAACGCGCTCTCGGCTATCGGCCGCTAGCGAGCACGTTCGGGTCCAGCTCCGGACGGCGTCATCCGGCGCAGGGCCCCCGCTTCGCGGGGGCCCTGCGCCCGGACGGCGTGCCTTCGGACTTCCGGCGAAAGACTCGTGCTGAAGGGCCAGCCTTCGTGCCGGCCCTTGACTGCTCAGGCCAGCATCCCCTAGGTGGCTCAGCCGAACGAGCAGTCGATGATCACTTTGCCCAAGGCATGCTCGAGGACCGCGAGCTCGTGCTCATCGAGCTGCTCCACGAACAGCTTCGAGATACCGCGCGCGTGGACCGGCGCGGTCTCTGCCAGGCGGGCGACGCCCACGTCGGTCAGCGTGACCACGACGCCACGGCCGTCCGTGTCGGCGTCTGCTCTTCGGACGAGACCTTCCTCCACCAGCCGAGCGACCCGCCGGGTCATGCCCGACCGCGAGATGAGCGCCCGGGCCGCGAGCTCCGTCATCCGCAGCTCACCACCGGCCCTCGCCAGCTGAGCGAGCACGTCGAAGTCGGCGAGGGCCAGCCCCGTGTCTCGCTCGAGGTCGGACTCGAGCCGGCGCATCAGCGTCGCGTGCGCCCGCAGCAGCGAGTCCCAGGCGCCTGATCCGCGCCCTTCTGGCAGCTCAGCCCCCACCAGCCGGTCGAGCAACCCCGCGAGATCGGTTCCCTCATCTATTTGCATATGCAATAAAGTCGACCTACGGTGTGTTTGCACGAGCAAGTATAACTCCCGCGCCGGGCGGGGGCCAGGCGAGAGGAGGCACGAGATGGCGGAGACCGCGGTCCAGGGCCAGGAGTACCAGGGAGTGTCGATCCCGCCCGTCGGTACGTACGAGCTCGACCAGACCCACACGGTCGTCGGGTTCGTGGCGCGACACATGCTGTCGAAGGTCCGAGGCCAGTTCACGGACTTCAGCGGCAGGATCGAGGTCGTCGAGTCGCCGCAGGACTCGCACGTCGAGGTCGAGGTCAAGACCAAGAGCATCACGACGCACACGGAGAAACGCGATCAGCATCTGATGAGCGGTGACTTCCTCGAGATCGAGAAGTACCCGGTGCTGACGTTCACGAGCACCGCGGTCAGGCCGACGGGGGGTTCCTCGTTCGAGCTCGACGGCGGCCTCACGATCAAGGACATCACGAGGCCGATCACCCTCTCGGGAGAGTTCCTCGGGTGGGGGCCCGACCTCGACGGGAAACCGATGTTCGCCGCGTCTGCGAAGACGACGATCGACCGCGAGGACTGGGACATGACCTGGAACATGGCGGTCGAAACCGGCGGGTTCCTGGTGGGCAAGAAGGTCGATCTCGAGATCGAGGTCGAGGCGCATCGCGTGAGCTAGGTCTTGGAGAGTTCAAGGAGGAAGCACATGACCACCGCAATCATCGGGCTCGGCAACATCGGCAAGGCGGTCGCGCGGCATCTCGTGGAGGGCGGGGAACGGGTCGTCCTCGCGGCGCGTGACGGATCGAAGGCCGCAGCGCTGGCGGACGAACTGGGCGAGCTCGCGAGTGCCACCTCGGTCGAGAAGGCGATCATAGATGCGGACGTCGTGGTGTTCGCGGTCTGGCTCGACACGCTCAAGGATCTGATCGCCCAGTACGCAGACCTGCTGAGGGGCAAGGTCGTCGTCGATCCCTCGAACCCGGTCGCGCAGGACGGCAAAGGCGGGGTCGTTCGGACCCTTCCCGACGACCAGTCCTCCGGTTCCGTCGTCGCCGGGTTGCTGCCCGCCGAGGCTCACTTCGTGAAGGCGTTCGGTACCCTCGGCGCCGAGTCGCTGGCCTCGGAGGCCAACCGGACCCCGCGCGCGGTGCTCTTCTACGCGACCGGTGACGCCCACGCTGCCGCAGCGATCGAGCGGCTCATCTCGGCAGCCGGGTTCGACCCGGTGAAGGCGGGTGGGATGGACGCCGCCCTCAGCATCGAGACGTCCGGCGCCCTGCACCAGTTCGGAGGACTGAACGGGAAGGTGGTCGACGCCGGCGAGGCGCGTATCGCCGTCGCGACAGCCGCTTGACGGTCTCGAGGAGACGTGAGATGACCGACACCGCACCATCGGCTGCGGACGCACTCGACGGGAAGACAGAACGTGGCCGCTGGATAGCGCTGGTGGTCCTGTGCGCGGGGATGCTCATGATCATCCTTGACGCGACCATCGTGAATGTCGCCTTGCCATCGATGCAGAGCGACCTGCGCTTCTCGCAGTCGAGCCTCGCGTGGGTCGTCAACGCCTACCTGATCGCGTTCGGCGGCCTACTGCTGCTCGCCGGCCGCCTCGGGGATCTGATCGGTCGCAAGCGCATCTTCATGACCGGCCTGACCGTCTTCACTTCGGCGTCGCTGATGTGCGGGCTGGCGCGGAGCCAGTCGATGCTGATCGTGGCCCGGTTCGTCCAAGGCGCCGGCGGCGCTATGACCTCCGCGGTGATCCTGGGGATGATCGTCACCATGTTCCAGCGGCCCGGTGAGAGGGCCAGTGCGATCGGCGTCTACAGTTTCGTCGCGTCGGCCGGGGGATCGATCGGACTCCTCCTTGGCGGCGCCCTGACGCAGACGATCAACTGGCACTGGATCTTCTTCGTGAACCTGCCGATCGGGATCGTGACGGGGATCCTCGCGGTGAGACTGCTCGATCGTGACGAGGGCATCGGCTTCGAACGCGGGGCCGACGTCCCGGGCGCCGTCCTCATCGTGAGCGCGCTGATGCTCGGCGTCTACACGATCGTCGGAGCCGGCGTCCACGGGCGGAGCTCGCAGCAAACGGGAGGACTCGGCGTCGTCGCGGCCGTGCTGCTCATCGCGTTCGTTGTGCGCCAGGCTCGCACGCCCCAACCGCTCGTGCCCCTACGTATCTTCCGCTCGCGCGTCGTGTCGGCGGCGAACCTGGTCCAGGCTCTGATGTTCGCCGGGATGTTCGGGATGTTCTTTCTGGGCGCTCTCTATCTCCAGCGAGTGCTGCGCTACGACCCCTTCCAGGTGGGTCTCGCGTTCCTCCCAGTCGCGGTGACGATCGGTGCGCTGTCGCTCCGCCTCACCCCGCGCCTCATCATGCGGTTCGGCGCACGAGAAGCGCTCCTCCCGGGCCTGATGCTGATCGTGGCCGGACTCTTGTTCTTCACACGGGTAGGGGTTGACGCGGACTACATGAGCGGCATCTTGCCGGTGGTGCTGCTGCTGGGGGTCGGCGCCGGTCTATCGATCCCGTCGTTGATGACGCTCGCGATGTCAGGGGTCGCACCGAGCGACTCCGGCCTCGCTTCGGGACTGGTCAATACGACGCAGCAGGTCGGTGGTGCGCTGGGGCTCGCCGTCATCGCGACCCTGTCGACGTCCCGGACCGACGGCCTACTCGCCCACGGCGCTTCCACCGCGTCGTCGTTGACCGGCGGGTACCACCTCGCCTTCGGCATCGGCGCCGGTCTCGTCATCGTCGCCGCCGTCATCGCTGCGACCTTGCTGCGGCCGGACGGTAGCCTCACCGCCGAGGACGAACGCGCTGACCCCGGATCCGCCGAACAAGAACCCGCGCACGTCGAGGCGGCATTGGAGCCGTGCGGGCCGTGAGCGCGGGGGGAACCCCATGGACGGGACGGCAGCGAGCGTTGCGACCACGACGCGCTCTGACATCAGACCTCGCGATGCCTGCGTCGACGCTTGGTGTCGGGATCATCGGGGTTAGCCCCGTCCGGGGCTGGGCCGCCACCGCCCACATCCCGGCGCTGCGCGCGCTCCCGAACTACGAGATCCGGGCACTCAGCGCGCACAGCCCGGGATCCGCGCGCGCAGCGAGCGAAGCGTTCGGAGTCGGCGCCGTGTTCTCCGACCACGAGCAGATGGTGACCCAACCAGACATCGACGTGGTGGCTGTCACGGTCAAGGTCCCGCACCATCGAGAGCTCGTATCCTCGGCCCTCGCCGCCGGCAAGGCCGTCTACTGCGAGTGGCCCCTCGGCCGTGACCTGGAGGACGCGCGAGCGATGGCTGCGCTCGCGGCCGAGCAGGGGGTACGCACTGTCGTCGGGTTGCAGGCCCGTCAGGCCCCGGCGATCGAGTTCGTCCAGGAGCTGCTCCGCGACGGTTACGTCGGCGAGGTCTTGTCAACGACCATGGTCGGGCTGTCGGTCGCGGGCGACGTCGTGGGCCGGCCCAACGCCTACATGCTCGATGAGACGAACGGGGCCAACGTGCTCACGATCGCCGTCGGCCACAGCCTGGACCTCCTCAACCACGTACTGGGCGAGTTCGCCGATCTATCGGCCGAGTCCGCCCTTCGCAGGCCGCTCATCACCATCGAGGAGACCGGGGAGCAGATCGTGAAGACGGCGCCCGACCAGATCGCGGTGATCGGCACGCTCACATCCGGGGCGACGGTCAGCATCCACGTCCGTGAGGCCGTGGCCGGCGGCACAGGGTTCCTGTGGGAGATAAACGGAACCGACGGAACGCTCCGGATCACCGCCGATGAGGCACAGCCCCAGATCTTCCCCCTGACGGTCGCGGGAGCACACGGGCGGAACGAGCCCGGCGAACTTCCTGCCCCGGCGGCGCTGACACAGAGATGGCCCGCGCTCAGCAGCCTCGAAGGGGCGCCCGCCTACAACGTCGGGCGTGCGTACGCGGCGTTCGCGCACGACATCGACAACGGGACGCACACCGTGCCCGACTTCGCCGACGCCGTCCGTCGCCACGAGGTCATCGCCGCCATCGAGAGGTCCGCGGCATCAGGGGACCGCGTGAAGGCGTAGCCACGGCACCGAACGGACCACGGTCCCGCCCGTGTCGATGTCATCCTGGGGACCCGGAAAGGATGGCCTCGAGCCGCTTCGCCATCCTCGGCGACGCGCCTTCGTCCTCGTGCTTGAAGTACGTGAAGACGGTGCCACCGGCGTCGAGCGCGGGCCGGATCCGATCCGCCCAGGTCGCGAGCTCCTCGTTGGAGTATCCGGTCTTCCGCAACCGCAGGTACCCAACCGGTTCCCACGACAGGTCCTCGGGCTTCGGGTCCTTGTCGTCGGTCTCGGCTACGCACCAGGCGACCCCGCGTTCGAGCAACGCATCACGCGCCGCCGCCCACGAGGGATGTCGGAACTCCATCGCGTACGCCGGGCCGTTCTCTGGAAGCGTGTCGAGGAACTTCGCGAGCAGGTCTTCGTCGAAGTGTAGGCTCGGAGGGCACTGGAACAGCACGCATCCGAACCGGTCGGCGAGGAGCCTGCCGGTCGTCACGAACCCCCGGACGTCCTCCTCCACGTCTTCCAGCCGCTTCCAGTGGGTGATCCGCTGGTTCGCCTTCAGCGTGAACACGAACCCGGGGCGTGCCCGCTCG
>DASWDB010000039.1:0-4206 GCA_036395715.1 Actinomycetota bacterium
GACGACCATGGTCCCGGGCTTCAGGAGCCGAGCCCGGGCCCGCGTGGACGGAAGCATCCACCCGTACTCGGCGCGCTCGGCCTCGGCCGAATCGAGGCGCCCCGTCACGCGGATCGCGGCGTTCTCCAGGAGCTCGGGAGCGACGCGGCTGGCCGTCTGCTGCGCGCCGACGAGCAACACCCCGAGGGAGCGGCCGCGCTGGGCGATGTCGATGAGCATGTCCTTGAGCGGCCCGGTGCCCTCGCGCGGGGCGTACTTGTTGAGCTCGTCCAGAACGATCACCGACATGGGAAGTCGCTGTCCCGTGTCCTCCTTCTCGTTGAAGGTCTCGCGCAGGAGCGCACCGACGACGAAACGCTGGGCCTGTTCGTGCAGCGACTGGATGGCGACGACGGTGACGTTGGCCGCACCCCGGTCGATCCGTCGATCGGCGTCCGCTCGGACGAGGTGCCCGAGACGGGCCGACGCCGCATGGAGCCGGCGGAGGAAGGCCGCGACCGTCCCGGGCATCACCCGTGCCGTCCACGCGGGGTCGGCCTCCGAGCCGTCGTCCGGCTCGAGATGGATCTCGAGCGCGCGCACCAGGGTCGGGAGATCCGAGATCACCACGTCGGCCTGCGCAGCCGGGATGCGGTCGTTCCGCGACCATGCGTGACCGTCGGGTGCCTGAGCAGGGTCCCGCAGCGCCACTGCTCCCGGCATGCCGTCGACACCAACGGCCCACCGTTTGAGCTGGAGCTGCACGCGCTCACGGATGAACGGGATCTGGTTCTTCGCATCGCTCGCGTCGGTGAAGCAGAACTCCAGCAGGTCCTGGTCGATGAACGCGCGCGGGGTCCAGGAGAAGACCTCCACACCCTCGAAACGACCACCGGTATCGGGGACGACGACGTCGCCGCTCTGGCGTCGCGGCGGCGCCCAGAAGTGGACGCTCGGGAACGGAGCGGGGTCGACGCCCAGCGCCGACCACGCATCCCGGGCGCCGTCGTGCGCGTCGAACAACCGGTTGGGCCGATCGAGCCAGAGCAGATCCTCACCCTTGACGTTGAACACGAGGACGCGGAGGCTCGCGGCCCCGGAGCCCACGACATCGGGACTCGAGGTCAGCATGCGCAGGAAGAACAGGGCGAAGGAGGTCTTGGTGGCCACGCCCGAGATCCCGCTGATGGACATGTGGCCGCCCTTGCGGCCATCGAAGAAGTCGAGGTCCACATGGACGGGGGCGCCGTCGCGGCCGAGCCCGATCGGCAGCGGCCGCTCCATCTCGTCGGCGTACAACGCCTTGCGGCGTTCCTCGCCCGTCGCTCGCGCGACCTCCTCGCCTGGGTCCGCCGACACCCACACCTCAGGATCGACCCGCGTGACGGCGACCCGAGCCGTTCGGACCTTGGCCGCCGGCATGATGCCGAGCTCCGCGATCCGGTGCGTGTCCGATTCGTACTGTGCACCCTCGTACACCGCCTCGGCTTCGGTGATGACCCCGTAGGTCCGGACCTCCCCGACCTTCGGCACCTCGGTGCGGACGACGATCAGGTCGTCGAGTTGGAGGTACTCCTCTTCCTCCAGGACGACGCGGAACTCCGCCGTCGTCGTGTGCTCGGATCCGAGCACACGACCGACGCGATCGAGGCTCACGAGGCGACCCGTTCGTGCACGGCCTCGCGCAGGGCGCGGTAGACGAGCCCGGGTTCCCCCATGCGGTGGCGGAGCTGCCGCTCGAGGGCCGCGATCGGCACGAGGTTTTGCGGCGCGCGGGGGTCGAGATGGGGCTCGGAGGCGACGAGCGGCAACACCGCGGCCGTCCGGTCGGCCAGGCGGATCACCTCGCCCGTCGGGAGCTGTCCGCTGGCTTCGCACCGGACGATCCCGGACCACGCGTGCCCGCCACGCACGAGCGCCAACCGCACGTACCACGAATACCGTCGGTACTCGGAGATCGTGAACAAGGGGGTCCGCTGCCCGGGTCCGAGCGCGGCGACGACGGCGTTGCGCTCGGGCGGGAGGTACGTCACACGGTGGCTCTTGATCGACCCCACCGCGGGCACGGGGGCCAGCTCGTTCAGCGGTCCGTCGGCGACCACGAAGCGATCCGCCGCCAACGAGCTGGCCACGTGGCCCTCGTCCATCCGCATCTTCGTGTGCAGCGTCCTCACCAGGCCGGCGGGGTCCGTGTCCGGCGTCGTCGTCGTGGCGTAGGGCGGGTCGAGCGCCACGACGGGGAAGATCTCGGGCCTCCCGCCCGCGAGCACCGCCCATCGGCCGATCCGCTCGTGCGCGATCCACGAGCGGCGCGCCTCCCGGTCCCACACCGCCGCGCCGACCGCGAACGTGCCACAGATCCCGGGGACCGGACCGGACGGATCGTCCAGCGTGAGCCGCGCGTCGACGCGCCGGACGCCGTCGACGAAGGCGATCCGAGGAGCCCCGTCGTCGACGCCGTCGCGGGGGGCCCAGTCCTCGGTTTCGACCGACGTGTCGACCGACCCCTCGGCCGGTGCCAGCGCCTCGTCGGGATCCAACGGAGCGCCGTACTCGGGCGACCAACCCTCGACGAAGATACGCGCCATGCGGCGGATACTACCCACGGCCACCGACGCCTCCGATCATGAGGGCGTCGTCCTCTCCGATGACGTGGCCCACGTCCCGCCCCCGGCGTAGGTGAGCACGGTCGTCCGCATGGCACTCGGACAGCAATGGGGGTCTCCATGGGCGTAGACGGCCTGCATCACCACGAGGCCGTCGGGAGCCGTCGACGGGTCGATCCGCGTGTCGCAGACGTCCCGATCGAACACCCGCCCGCCGCTCGCGATGTCGATCGCGAAGTAGGTCCCGCAGCCGCCGGAGCCGCCCGTCTCGGCGAACACCAGGGCGTCGTCCGATCCGTCGCCCGTGACGTCGGCGATCACCGTCGTGAGACCCAAGATCGGGTCTCGGTCGGCGGGGAACGCCACCGCGTCGACCGGTCGCCACGGCGAGCTCGGATCTCCCTCGTGCAGCCACACCGCGACGCCTCGGTCGGACCGGAACGGATCGGGCCCTGGACGTTGCCAGGCGACCACGATCGCGTCGCCCGCGGACGTGCGCGCGTACCACGTACCGGTGACCTCGTTCCCCATCGGGACGAGATCACCGGCAGGCACGTCGCCGGCGGGCAGATCCTCGGGGTATGCCGTGGGCAGTCCACGGGGGAGCGACGCAACCGCGGACGGGACCGAGGGCGGGAGGGTGCCGGTCGCTCCATGACACGCGATGAGGCAAACGATGGATGCGGCGGACGCCCATCGGCGACGGTCGATCACGGACCGATGGTGTCAGACGTTCCCGCGAGAACGTGGAAGAGGAGCGAGAGCGTCGGACACACGGCCAGTGCAGCTCCCGCCGAGGAAGGTGCCGGGTGGTACTTCGAAGGGGGTTCCCGCCACGGCAGGAGCCGCGCTCAAACGTTTCTCCCTGTATCAAACCCATCCCGATGAACGTGGAGGGTCGACCCGCCCGGCTGGCTCCGCGAGCGGCGCGCCTCGTTTGGGAGGATGAAGACCGAACTGCGGACGGCCGGCGACCAGGTGCCGGCGACCAGGTGCCGGCGACCAGGTGCCGCCGACCAAAGCCGCCGAGTGCCCCGCGGCCGTGGGAAGGAGCCGACGACGCGATCGACATCGGACCTCGACGGGGCTCGTTCATCCCTCGCGCTGGATTCGGGCGTGGTGGACATCTATCGGCTCGCCTGGCTGTCCGAGCAGGGGATCGGCGCCGCTCCGGGGCTCCCGCACACCCTGAAGATCCTCCTCGAGGACCTGCTTCGGCGCGCCGGGACCCGGGACGTCGCCGACGCCGACGTCGCGGCGCTCGCCGCCTGGCCCGCGCCCGCGCTCGCGATCGCGTTCATGCCCGGGCGCGTCCTGATGCAGGACTTCACCGGCGTGCCGGCGGTCGTCGATCTGGCGGCGATGCGGAGCGCCGTCGCGCGCGCAGGGGCCGATCCGGCGCGCGTGAACCCGCACGTTCCGGTCGACCTGATCATCGACCACTCCGTCCAGGTCGATCTGTTCCGGTCCCGTGACGCGTACGAGGCCAACATCGACTGGGAGTACCGCCGCAACGCGGAGCGCTACGCCCTCCTCCGGTGGGCGCAGCAAGCCTTCGATAACGTTCGCGTCGTCCCGCCAGGCGCGGGCATCTGCCACCAGGTGAACCTGGAACACCTCG
>DASWDB010000040.1:0-1584 GCA_036395715.1 Actinomycetota bacterium
CGCGCCGAGATGCACGAGATCTCGTGCTCGGCCGAGCGGCCTCCGAAGAGCACGGCGACCCGGCGCTTCCGGTCCGCCATCAGATCTTCTCCAATGCCCGCAGGATGTCCTCGAGGAGGTCGTCCGCATCCTCCAGCCCGACGCTCACGCGGACCAAGCCGTCCGCGATCCCCGCGGCTCGCCTGGCCTCGGGCGCGTACTGACGATGGGTCGTCGAGGCGGCGTGGCCGACGAGCGTGTGGGTCCCCCCGAGGCTCGTCGCGACCCACGCGAGCTCGAGCGCATCGCAGAACGCCTTCCCTCCTTCAACGCCACCGCTCACCTCGACGGCGATCATCCCGCCCGCGCCGTTCGGGAGGAGGCGTTGCGCGATCGCATGATCCGGGTGCGACGGGAGCCCTGGATAGTGCACCCGTTCGACCTTGGGGTGCCGCTCGATCTCGGTCGCGATCCGGAGCGCGCTTGCCGAGTGGCGTTCCATCCGGATCCCGAGGGTCATGATCCCGCGCATCGCGAGCCACGCTTCGAACGGGGCCAACGTTCCGCCCGTCTCGATCACCAGGTCGCGTAACGCCGAACGCCCGTCGTCCGTGCATGCGGCCACGCCGCCCGTGTGATCGTGATGCCCGCCCAGGTACTTCGTCGAGGAGTGCACCACGAAGTCGAAGCCGAACCGAACGGGGTTGCAGAGCGCCGGGGACGCGAACGTGTTGTCGACGGCGGCGGGGACGCCGTGTCGCCGGCAGATCGAACCCAGGGCCTCCAGGTCGGCGACCGCCATCGTCGGGTTCGCGATCGTCTCCGTGTAGAAGAGCGATGCGCCAGGGAGCGCGCGATCGATCGCGTCCAGGTCCCGTCCGTCGATCAGATCCACCGTCACGCCGAACCGTGGCATCACGGTCGTCGCGAGGGCGAAGGCGCCACCGTACAGCGCGTTCGTCGCGACGATCCGCTCCCCGGACCCGACGTGTGCGGTCCACAACGTGTGGATCGCAGCCATGCCACTCGCGAACGACATCGCCGCCTCGGTGCGCTCGAGCGATGCCACCAGCCCCTCGAACGCGTCGAGCGTCGGGTTCCCGTAGCCGCGGGTGTACGTGTACCCGGGCGCCTGGAACGCGATCGTGTCGGCGTAGGCGTCCGCATCGGCGAAGCGGAACGTTGACGTCTGGTACAGGGGGACGCTCGGCGTTTGCTGGTCGACCGGCGGCAACGACGCCCCGTGGATCGCTCGGGTCTGGAACCCGCGCTCGCTCATCCCGTCAAGCCTAGCGGGCGTCGGCCCAGCGCTTGGGGTAGCGGTCCCGCAGGTCGATCGTGAGCGCGGTGAGGACCTCCATCAGGTCGGCGGTCATCCGGCGGACCGCGTCGAAGTCATGGATCGAGTCGTGGTCGGCGGCGAGATCGATCGGAGCCCCGACCGACACCCACACCGGCCGTCCGGGTTTCAAGGAGCCGGGGCCCGACTTCTGCCACACCGCAGCGGAGCCCCAGCTCACCATCGGCGTGATGGGGATGCCCAGGGCGAGTGCCAGTCGGACCGTCCCGGTCTTGCCGGCCATGGGGAGCCCGTCGGGCCGCGTC
>DASWDB010000041.1:0-2308 GCA_036395715.1 Actinomycetota bacterium
CGTCCTGTCGCTGACGCAGATGCTTCGGGCGCACGGCGTGGTCGGGGCGTTCGTCGAGTTCTTCGGCGACGGATTGTCGTCGCTCTCCGTCGCGGATCGGGCGACCTTGTCGAACATGTGTCCCGAATACGGGGCCACCGCTGCATACTTCCCGGTCGATCAGGAGACCCTTCGCTACCTGACCTTCACCGGTCGGGGGGACCTCGTCGATCTCGTCGAGCGCTATACCAAGGAGCAGGGGCTGTTCCGCGTCGATGGGGGTCCGGAGCCGCGGTTCTCCGAGATCGTGGAGCTGGATCTGGCGGCGGTGGAGCCGTCGGTCGCCGGTCCGAAGCGTCCGCAGGACCGTGTGCCGCTCCCCGAGGTCTGGGGGTCGTTCCTGGCTGCCTTCCGGGACCGCGAAGAGCCCGACCCCGGCCCGAGCGACCTCGGGAGGTTCGAGGCGGAGGGCGGGAACGTCGACGTCGAGGTGGATACGGAGGCGACGATCGAACCCGGCGCGGAGACACCGATGCCGGTCGACGGCGACGTCGTGAAGCACGGCTCCGTCGTGATCGCCGCGATCACCTCGTGCACGAACACGTCCAACCCGTCGGTGATGCTCGCCGCGGGTCTCCTCGCGAAGAAAGCGGTCGAGGCGGGGCTCCGGACCAGATCATGGGTCAAGACGTCGCTGGCTCCGGGCTCGCGGGTCGTCACCGACTACCTCGACCGCGCCGGTCTCACGCCCGCTCTCGAGCAGCTCGGGTTCGCGCTCGTCGGGTACGGCTGCACGACGTGCATCGGGAACTCCGGCCCGCTGCCTGAAAGCGTGGCCGCGGCGGTGGACGAAGGAGACCTGAACGTCGTCGCCGTGCTCTCGGGCAACCGGAACTTCGAGGGGAGGATCCACCCCCAAGTGCGGGCGAGCTACCTGGCGTCGCCTCCGCTCTGCGTCGCGTACGCGCTGGCAGGTTCTGTCAAGGTGGATCTCACGAGCGAACCGCTCGGCCAAGGTGCCGACGGCCCCGTGTTCCTCCGGGACATCTGGCCGACGCCTGCCGAGGTCGTTTCCTCCATGGCGGCGGCGATCACGGAGGACCAGTTCGTGCGCGAGTACGCGCACATCTGGGACGGGGACGCGCGGTGGACGTCGTTGCCGACCCCGACGGGACCCGTGTACGCGTGGGATCCGGCCTCGACGTACGTGCAGGAGCCGCCGTTCTTCGGCGGCGACGCGGCACGACCGATCGAGGACCTCGAGGGGGCGCGGGTCCTCGTGCGAGTCGGCGACTCGATCACGACCGATCACATCTCACCGGCCGGCTCGATCAAGGCGGATTCGCCGGCGGGCCGCTACCTCCAGGAGCACGGGGTCTCGCCGGGTGAGTTCAATTCGTACGGGGCCCGGCGCGGGAACCACGAGGTGATGATGCGCGGGACGTTCGCGAACATCCGGCTCCGCAACGAGCTTGCACCCGGAACCGAGGGCTCGTGGACCACGCATCTGCCGAGCGGGGAGGTGCTCTCGATCTTCGACGCCGCCGAGCGGTACCGGGCCGAGGGTGTTCCGCTGGCGGTCTTGGCGGGGAGGGAGTACGGCAGCGGATCGAGCCGCGATTGGGCGGCGAAGGGACCCGCGCTCCTCGGCGTGCGATTCGTGATCGCGGAGAGCTACGAGCGCATCCATCGGTCGAACCTGGTCGGGATGGGGGTGCTCCCGCTGCAGTACCTCGCGGGCTCGTCCGCGGCTTCGCTCGGTCTGGATGGACACGAGACCTATACGGTCCGCGGGCTGACAGGCGGGATCGTCCCCCGGCAGGAGGTTGTCGTCGAGGCGGTGGCGGAGGACGGGCGGATGACCTCGTTCCCCGCGACGCTTCGCGTCGACGGCGCCGCCGAGGTCGACTACCTCCTCGCCGGCGGCGTCCTCAACCTGGTCTTGGCGGAGATGCTCCGGGCGTAGGGTCGCCCGCGGGATTCACGACAGCGTGGCGGTGTACCGCGGCCGGGTCGTCGGTGCTGACGGGCAGGACGTGCGTTCGACGGTGATCGCCATCACGTCGCTCGTGCTCACGTCGGCGTCGGTGTACGCGGCAAGCTCCCCGTTCGTGGGCGAGGCGCACCCGGCGGACACCGGTGTGGTGCCGGTGATCATCCAGATCTCGTACGTCTTGCCCGCGCCGGGCGATGGGAGACCCTCTCCCCAGATCAGCGCGCCCGGCTGCCCCGGCTGGTAGGCCATCGCGAGCGCGCCGGCGCCGCCCTGGAACCGACGGACCTGCTGCGCGGAGCTCGCGCCGGCGATCGGTTGCGTTCGCGGGCGGAG
>DASWDB010000042.1:0-2667 GCA_036395715.1 Actinomycetota bacterium
AGGGTCGTCTCTCCGCCTGGGTGCTGACGCTGCTGCCGTTCCTCATCGCGGCGTACATGACGCTGGTGAACCCCGAATACATCGGGCTGCTCGTGACCAACCACATCGGCTGGTTCATGTTGGGTGGGGCCGCCGGCCTCATGACCCTGGGGATCGTCTGGATGAGAAAGATCGTGAACATCGATGTCTGAGGTCTGGCTGTTCCTCGCGATCGGGTCGCTCTTCCTGGCGATCGTGCTGGTCGGCGTGTTCATCGACCAGACGATCGCCGAGCGGCACCGTGCCGTCCGGCTGTTGGAATCGCAGGTCACGGGTGCGGGCGGTCAGACTGCGCCGCGGATCGACCTGCGCGAAGAGGAGCTCAAGGAGAACTTCGGATCACGCGTGTTCGTGCCGATCGTCAGTAAGGCGGGGGCGATCGCTCGACGCGTGACGCCGCTCGATGCCCGCGACCGCATCACGAAGAAACTGCTCGTCGCCGGGAGTCCGGCGGGCTGGGACGCCGAGCGGGTGCTCGCCTTCAAGATCATCGGGGCGATCGCCGGGTTCATCGGAGCTCTGCTCCTGTTGCAGATCGTCTCCCTCTCGTCGTTCCTCCAGATCGTGATCATCGCGTTGCTCACGTTCGTCGGGTTCATCGTTCCCGACTCGATCTTGAACAGCCGTGTCGAGGATCGGAAGAAGGAGATCCTCCGGACGCTCTCCGACACGCTCGACCTCCTGACGATCAGCGTCGAGGCGGGGCTCTCGCTCAACGCCGCGATCGCACAGGTGGTTCGGAACGTGCCCGGCGTGCTCTCGTCGGAGTTCGCGCGGATGCTTCAAGAGATCCAGCTGGGCGTCCCCCGGTCGGACGCGTTCCGGCACCTGGCCGAGCGGACCGACGTGGACGAGCTCAACGCGTTCGCGCTGGCGATGATCCAGGCGGATATCTTCGGGGTCTCGATCGCGAGCGTCCTGCGAACGCAGGCGGCGCAGCTCCGGATCAAGCGCCGGCAGGCGATCGAGGCGAAGGCCCAGCAGACCCCGGTGAAGATCGTCTTCCCGTTGGTGCTCTGCGTCCTCCCGGCCCTGTTCGTCGTGATCGTCGGTCCGGGCGCGATCCAGATCTTCAACAGCTTCATCAACCTCCAGAGTTAGGGTTCCGGCTCTCCCGCGTCGAGCCCGTTGTTACGCTCTGCGGCCATGAAGGTGGCGTACCAGGGCGAGCCCGGCGCGTACAGCGAGCGCGCGGTGCGCAACGCGTTCCCCGACGCCGACCCGCTCCCGTGCGACACCGTCCGCCTCGTCTTCTCGCGGGTGACCAGCCGCGAGGCGCCCTTCGGCGTGGTCCCACTCGAGAACTCCCAGGCGGGCTCGGTCAACGAGACCTACGACCTCCTCCAACACACGTCGCTGCTCCGGGTGGTGGGCGAGGTTCTCGTCCGGGTCGATCACGCGTTGCTCGGGATCCCAGGTGCGCGGCTCGAGGACGTCCGGCGCGCGCGTTCGCACTGGCAGGCGCTCGCCCAATGCGAGGAGTTCCTCTCCTCGCTTCGGATCGAGCCCGTCCCGGTGCACGACACCGCGGGCGCGGCTCGCATGATCGCGGAGTCCGGGTCGCCCGAAGAGGCCGCGATCGCGAGCGTCGACGCCGCGTCGATCTTCGGGCTGGCGGTGCTGGCCGAGCGGATCCAAACCGAGAAGGAGAACTTCACGAAGTTCGCGGTGCTCGGAACCGATGATCCGGGGCTCGGCGAACCGGACACCACGTCGCTCGTGATGGCGGTCCTGGATCGGCCCGGCTCGCTCCTCGGCGCGCTGCAGCCGTTCGCGGACCGGGGGATCAACCTGCACAAGCTGGAGTCCCGGCCCCGCCGTGGCAAGGCGTTCGAGTACCTGATGTACGTCGACGTGATGGCGCCCGGAGGGTCGCCCGAGCTCGACGCCGCGCTGAAGGAGGTCGAGGACCATACCTCGATGCTCCGGGTACTCGGGACCTTTCGGTCGGCCGACCGGCCCATCTGATGCGCGGATGACATCCACCGGGCGTCGCACCTCACCCGGCCCGCTTCCCGTGTGGCTGGTGGTGCTCGTGACGTTCGTGGCAGTGCTTTCCGTGGTCCATGTCGCACGGGGCATCGCGGCCACGAACCAGCCCGGGTTCCCACGACCGAACGGACCGGTCCCGACGGCCGCCCCCATCAACGCGACGTTCCCGGGACTGACCACCTTCCGCGGGAACGCGAGTCGCAGCTACTACGGGGAAGGGCCGGTGCCCTCCGCTCCGGCCGTCCGGTGGGTGTATCCGTCCGATGGCTCGAAGATGTGCGCGATGTCGGCCGAGACCCAAACCGGGCCGCAGAAGCAATGGTGTGGGACCGGGTGGACCGGGCAGCCGAACGTCGTGCCCTGGCAGGGCGGGATGCAGGTCCGCGAAGGCGCATACGACGATGGCTATCACTTCCTCGACGCCGGAACGGGCACGCCGCAGTTGCCGACCTTCCAGACGGGCGACCTGGCGAAGGGCTCAGCCACGACGGACGCCGACGGCTACCCCCTCTATTACGCCGGCTCGCGGGACAACCAGCTCCGCGTGATCGCGACGGATCGGCCGGTCCCCACCGAGCTTTGGCGGGTGGATGCGAACACGTCGGTCCCGCACCCCACGTGGAACAACGACTGGGA
>DASWDB010000043.1:0-12314 GCA_036395715.1 Actinomycetota bacterium
AACGGCACGGTGATGAACGCCGAGCGGATCCCACCGGCGCCGAGCAGACGCCACAGGGGCGCGCCTGCCCGCGAAGCGGCGCTGTCCAACCGGTTCTGCACGCGATTCGGATTCGTGGAGAAACCGAAGATCCCGTGCCCCGCGGGATTCATCCCCGTGAGGAACGACGACCACGCCGTCGGGGTGAACGCCGGCAACGTCGAGCGGAGCGGACCGAACGCCCCGGAGCCGGCGAGCCCCGCGAGCGTGGGGAGCCGACCCTCCCACATCAGCCGGCGGACGAGCTCGTGATCACCGCCGTCGACGCCGATGCACAGAACCCTCCGCACGTCCGACCTCCCGGAACCCCGTGGGCGAGGCCGGCCCCCGGACCGACCTCACCCCATCGGCGCTCAACCGCAGTAGTAGTAGTACTGCCCGTACGACTCGTACTTGTAGTTGCAGTACCCACCCGGGCAGCAGTCAGCTGCTACTGGGTTGTCGTCGCAGCAGACGTTGGGGCCACACTGGACCTTCCCCTCGGGACACGTGCAGGTGCACGTCGCCGGGTCGAAGATCCCCCCACCGAAGCAGCGCACGCACTGCCCGCTCTTATGCAAAGAGCAGAAGTTGCTCCCCGGAGGACAGGCACACCGGCCCGTCCCCGGATCGCAGAAGAAGCTGCAGCACTCGTAATCCTGGCGACAGATCCCCTTCACCTTGCGGCACCTGCCGGGATACAACGCCTCTGCTGTTGGGGCTTGCATCAGGGCGACCGCACCCGCGGCGCCGCCGACGACGAAGGCCTTGAGCGCCTTCCGCCGCGACAACGGCTGCCGGCCGACCTGCTTCGTGAGTTCGTCGAATCGGCCGTCGTACATCGACGTGCCCCTTTCAACGATGGTGCCTCCCTCCGATCCGTCAGGTTGCGATCGGAGGGTCGAACTACCTGGGGGCCACCTCCTTCCTGTGTTCCAGCGCGTCGTGGGCGAGGGCCATCACGGCCTCGGGCCCGCGCGCGACCTCCCTGACGATCACGCCGTTCTCGTCGATCAGGAATCCCACCGGCGTCGAGAAGATCCCGTACGCCTTCGAGACCTTCCACGCGGGTTGGATCGCGACGGGGAACCGGATCCCATGTTCCTGGACCTTGCGCCGGTTCATCTCGCGATCGCCTCGACTGATCATGACCACGGGCGGGGCGTCGTTGCCCAGCTCCCCGTGCCAGCGCGCCAGATCGGCGGCGAGCATCTCGCAGGGGCCGCACTCGGGATCGCTGAAGACGAGGAGCGTTTCGGCGCCCCGGAGCCGCTCGAGCGAGATCGTGTCCCCCGACACGGAGGGAAGCTCGAACCCCGGGGCGGGCGAGCCCGGCGGAAGCCCGTCGCGCAGGAGCTTGCTCTCGGAGAGCGACCGTTCGGTGGCGAGCTTGATCTGTCGCCCGGCAGCTTCGCGCGCCAGCTCGGGGACCTGATCGGCGCCCAAGGCCATCGGCTTCGCGACGCGTCCGCGCTCGTCCACGAGGTAGGCGGCCGGCGTCCCGGTCCGGGCGAACGCATCGATCATCCCGGTACTTCCGGGCTGCAGGAGGATCCTGGCGTCGAGCCCGTGCGCGTTCACCATGGTGCGATTCTCCTCGGGGTCGCCCCGGCTCACGAGCACCACCTCGACGCCACGCTTCTCCAACCGCGGCTGGAGCTTGGCGAGATCCTCGACGATCGCCTCACAGAAACCGCACGTGGTCGACCAGTTCACGAGCAGCACGCGGCGCCCTTCGAAGTCCTCCAGTCGCACGATCGCATCATCGATGTCGGGAAGCTCGAACGGTGGGAGAGGAGCAGCGACGGGGATGCCCCGCGGCGCCTCGGCCGCATGGGCGTCACCGACCTCGGGGATCATCTGCTCGATCGCGTCCATCTGCACCAGGATCCGGCCCTGTTGCTGGAACAGCTGATACACGACGCCGACCAGCAGGATCAGGACGAGGAGCTGAACGATCGCGAGACCCAGGATGGCTGCGCTCACCCAACGCCTCTTCGGGTCCCGCTGGACTTGAGCGTGTTGCCCACGGTGAAAGTCCTAGGTCGATCGACGTACCACTTCGAAGGGACGACCTTATGCCCGGAAGGTCAACGAGGTCAAATCCCGGTTGGACACACCGCCGCTCCCTCAGGAACGCCCGGGGAGGCAGAACGCGGTGACGGTGCGGTCCGTCGGCACGAACAGACAGCCCGGTGCGGCCGAGGGACTCGCGAAATGCGACACCTCATCCAACGGGCGTCGCACGACCTCGTGCCCGGTGGCCGGATCGAACCCCACGAGGGCGGACGAGGAGAGATCGATCGCCCAGACCAGCCCGCCCGCGACGATCGGCGGGCCCGCGTCGAAGGTGGACGATCGCCAGGCCTGCTCGAAGCTCCGACCATCGCGCGCCAGCCGCAACGCGATGAGCCCGTCGTTGCACGGGACGTAGATCGAGCGATCGACGTGCGCGGTTCCGCCGAACGAACCGCCGCACACGGGAGCCGACGAGAGCTCACCCCCGATGCCACCGAGGTCGTTCGCATCCAGGAGATAGCCGACGCCACCCTTCCCGATCTGGAAGATGCGACCTCCCGGCAGCACCGCCGGACCGACCGAGCCGAGGTCGACGTCGCCCGCGTTGAGCGCTGCCCAATCCGCGGGCGCGAAGAAGCCCAACTCCTTCAGCTCCGGAGAGAGCTCGATCACGCTGTCGCCGTGGTCGAAGGTGTCTGCGGAGAAGCTGTTCCCGGTCGCGACGAACAGGTGGCCGGCGGCGTCGACCGCGGGACCCGACGGAGCCCAGATGCCGCCCGCGTTCGTCGTCGGCACGCGGTAGTCGAGCATCGGTCCCGAGCCGTCGTCGGCCAGGCCGGCGACCCATCCGTGGTACGAACCGCAGTCGCCGAACAGGCCCCCGTACGCCACGTAGACGGAACCGTGCGCGAGCGTCAGCGCCGACCGGAGCTGCTGCGTTCGCGGATCCATCCCCGGGGGGTCGATCGGGCGATGCCAGACGATCGCTCCGGTGGCAGCTCGGAGTGCGAACAACGCATGGTGCGCGGGGCTCAGGAACGCCGCGACGTAGAGGGTCCCGGTGGCGGGGTCCTCGGCCGGCGTGGCAGTGATCCCGGACGTCGGCACGATGTTGCCGCACGGGAGGGTGGAGCTGTCGACCGGCGTCCCGAGATGGGTGCGCCACGCCACCGCTCCGGTCGCCGCATCCAACGCGTACACCGTGTCGTTCTCCGTCACGGTGATGACACGGCCGCCGATCGCGAGCGACTCCGCGTAGATCGCGCCGTCGAGCCCGGCAGACGTCCATGCGTGCCGGACGTCCGCCAGGGACGGTCCGGCGGCGACCCCGCTCCTGGTCGCATCGGCGTGATAGGTCGTCCATCGGCCCCCGGCGGTCGCGGCGGGGCGAACGCTCGACGTGGCCGTGGAGGCAGGCGAAGGTGACGTCGGCGACGTGGGCGTGCTCGTGGCCGTGCAGGCGACGAGCACGGCCACCGTCGCGACCAACGAGCGTCGGCGCGGCCGCATCTCGACATCTTCCCTGTTAGCGTCGAGCGGTGGGTTCCCGCCCCAGGTCCCGCGGCGTCGCGGCGTTGCTGGTCGCGGCCGCCGCCTGCACATCGACGGTCACCACCGCCCCGACGCCGTCCACACAACCGACGGTGAGCTCACCGGTTTCGGCGTCGATGAGCCCGGCCGCGACCCCCGGCGCGTCGGGTTCCCCCGACGTCGTCGTGATCCGGCCTCGCGGGAACGGCTCGCTCCGGGTCCACGGAACGTACGCGCGCGTCGGGTCCGTCTGCCGGCACCCCGAGCAGCCACGGCTCGACGCCCGCTACCCGGGAACCCTCGCGGTGCATCGTGCGAGCGACGGCTCGCTCGACCTGACGGTCACGTTGCCGTTCGAGCGCTACCTCGAGGGGATCGCCGAGGTCCCGCCCACGTGGCCGACCGCTGCGCTGCAAGCGCAGGCGATCGCCGCGAGGAGCTACGCCCTCGCGGTCACCGGATGGAGCGGTCCCCAGGGCGCCACGTTGCAGACACCGATCTGCTCGACGACGTCGTGTCAGGTCTATGGAGGGATCCCGGTCGGACCGACACCGGGCATCCGAAGCTGGTACGCGGCGGTCGACGGCACCGTCGGTCAGGTCCTTGCGGATGGTGGCCGGCCGATCGAGGCCGTCTACTTCTCCACCTCGAACGGTCACACGTACGGCAACGACCAGGTGTTCGGCAGCACCCCGTTGCCGTACCTCCGCCCGGTCGTCGAACGCGACGACGGGGCCTCACCCGAGTCCCACTGGAGGGTGAGACTCCCGTACGCCGATCTCGCGCGGTTCCTCGCCCGCGCCCAGCAATGGCCCGCGGGCACCCCGATCGGCTCGGTCATGCGCTCCGGCGGCTCGATCGAGGTCTCCGGGAGTGGGACGTCGCGCACGATCGATGTCGGGACGTTCGACGGTGCCGTGAACCAGTGGGCCCCCTGCCTCTTCCCGGGGCGGTACCCGGGGCCGAGCCGGTATGGCTCCGCGCTCCCCACCGCCGTGCCATCCGGGTGGTACACGGTGTCACGCTCGGGCGACCGAGTCGTCGTGAGCGGACGCGGATGGGGTCACGGCGTCGGGATGGTGCAGTGGGGAGCCTACGGGAAGGCCCGACGGGGATGGTCCGCCGCGCGGATCCTCGGCTACTACTACGGCGGCCTGCAACCCCAACGGTTCCCCGAACCCGGCCTGATCCACGTCCGAGTCGCGACGGGGCTGACCTCGTTGTCCGCGACCGCCTCCAGAGGCGGTGCGACCGTGAACGGCAAGCGCGTGCGGGGCTCGATCGTCGTTCGCGGCGGGGACCATCTCCGGGTATCCGATCCCGCGCCAACACATCGGTTCGAAGGTTCGGTGACGCGGATCGGGCCGAAGCTGGCCGCGACGCTCGTCGGCCGCGACTGGCATCCCGGCTGCCCGGTGCCGATCGATCGCCTGCGCGCGGTGCGGGTCAGCTACTGGACGTTCACGGGCGGCATCCGCCACGGCCCGCTCGTCGTGAACGAGCAGGTGGCTCCCGACGTCCTCTGGGTCTTCCATCGACTGTTCCGGGCGCGGTTCCCGATCCACCGCATCGGTCTGCCGCCTCGCTATCGGCCGCCGCGCCCATCGGACCGGTACAGCACCCGCGATATGACCGCCGCGTTCAACTGCCGGCCGGCGACGGGCAACCCCGGAACGCTGTCGCAACATTCCTACGGTTGGGCGATCGACGTGAACCCCTTGGAGAACCCGTACGTGGGTCCCGACGGGAACGTGCTGCGCCGCGCGGCGAAGCCGTACCGGGACCGGACGCTTCACGCGCCGGGCATGATCCACCCGGGCGACGTCATGGTTCGATCGTTCGCCGCGATCGGGTGGGGGTGGGGCGGCGACTGGGACACGATCAAGGACTACATGCACTTCTCGCTGACGGGACGGTAGGGTCCTGCCCGATGGCGGACTGGACCACGATCGCCTCGCTGGCAACGGCAGGCGGCACCTTGGTACTCGCCCTCGCGACCTTCGCGGCCGTGCGATCCGCCAATCGCTCCGCTCGTCTCGCCGAGTACTCGATGCAGATAGGGATCCGTCCGCTGCTCATGCCGTCGCGACTCGAGGATGTCGCGCAGAAGATCATGTGGGGCGATGAGCACTGGGCCCTCTTGCCCGGGGCCGGCGCGACCGTCGAGATCGTGGACGACAACGTCTACCTCGCGATGTCGCTCCGGAACGCCGGGTCGGGGATCGGCGTGATCCATGGATGGCATCTCGGGTTGCACGACGTGCACACCCAGCACGCTCACGCCGAGCCCGAGGAGTTCCGGCCCCAGCTCCGCGACCTGTACGTGCCCGGGGGCGACATCAGTTTCTGGCAGGCGGCGATCCGTGACCAGGACGATCCGGAGTACGCACCCCTCGTCGAGGCCATCCGGTCACCGCGACTGTTCCTGGTCGAACTGCTGTACACCGATCACGAGGGTGGTCAGCGTGCGATCACCGAGTTCTTACTCGCCCCGGGGAAGGAGCGATGGCTGTGCTCGGCGATCCGACATTGGAACCTCGACCGACCCGATCCTCGATGAGCATCTCGCTCGGCGCTCTTCCGTTTCGGGTACGCTGTCACCGACACATCTTGCGAGTCTCGACCTGAGACACGCCGCGACGACGTCTCGCGATCCCTCGCACGTATCGCCGTTCCGGGCGCTCCCTGCGCGGTCACCCGCCGGGCTCTCGACGCGCCCGAGCTCCGCCGATCCCCAGGAAGTGAAGGAACGACACGTGCAGCGAGCCATGACCGAGCCGCAACGGCTCGGAGGCACCACCTCTCCGACGTTCATCGACCTCGGCATCTCCGAACCCGTAACGCGGGCCCTCCGGATGCGCGGGACGGAACGACCCTTCGAGATCCAGACCCTCGTGATCCCCGACGCCCTCGCCGGACTCGACGTCCTCGCGCGCTCGCGGACCGGCTCGGGCAAGACGCTCGCATTCGCCGCGCCACTCGTGGAGCGCTTGACCCCGAGCGGACGCAGCCCGTCGGCGCTGATCCTGGCGCCGACCCGTGAACTCGCCAGCCAGGTGACCGAGGAGTTCCGGGCGATCGCCGACGTCAAACGCCTCCAGATCGCCGCCGTCTACGGCGGCGTCGGCATCGGACCGCAGGCCAAGCGGGCGCGGCAGGCCGACATCTTGGTAGCAACCCCCGGAAGGCTTCTCGACCTCGTCACGCGCAGGCTGCTGAGGCTGGACCGGGTGCGCGTCTGCGTGCTCGATGAGGCCGACCGCATGCTCGACATGGGGTTCCTCCCCGATGTGACGCGCATCCTCCAGATGCTCCGTCCCGATCGGCAGACGATGCTCTTCTCCGCGACCCTCGACGGCGAGGTCGGGCGGCTGGCGACGCGGTTCACTCGCGACCCGGTGCTCCACGAGGTAGGAGACAGCGGAGCCGACCTCACCGACGCGACCCACCGGTTCATCGCGGTGGACCAGCCGCGCAAGACGCAGGCCCTGATCCGCGAGCTCGCGGCCGACCGCGGGCTCACCTTGGTCTTCGTCCGGACGAAGCACGGCGCCGACCGGCTGGCCAGGACCCTCCGCAGGGAAGGGTTCCGCGCCGGCGAGCTTCATGGCGGCATGTCGCAGCCGCAGCGCGAACGTGCGCTCGGCCGGTTCGCCTCCGGCGCGAACGACGTGCTCGTCGCCACCGACGTGGCCGCCCGCGGCCTGGATCTCGACGACATCACCCACGTGATCAACTTCGACGCGCCGGCGGATGAGAAGGCGTACATCCATCGTGTCGGCCGCACGGCCCGAGCGGGTCGCACCGGTGAGGGTGTCACGTTCGTGACGCCGCAACAGCGCTTCGAAGTGGGTCGCATCGCGAAGAAGCTCCAGCTCCATGTGGAGTTCGCACGCGCCGGAGGGCAGGCGCAGAAGGAGGATGGCATGGCGAACAAGGACAAGGGCGGTGCGAAGAACAAGAAGGCCGCCAGCAAGACCCTCAAGGAGAAACGCGAGGCCAAGAAGTCGAAAGGGACGACCGGTTCTGCCGGCTCGGGCCGTACGACCGGTGGTTGATCAGGCGACGGCGCGAGCGCCCGCGCCGCGCCCGCCATGCCCGTCGTGTGGCTCGGCGCATACGCAGCCGTTCACCCACGCGGGACCGGGCGCTCGGCTCAACATGCGGTGCATCGATTGCGGCCACCTGTTCCGGGAACAGCGCGCGCACGAAGGATCCCGGAAGGAGTCCAGATGAAGACCAGCAGGACGCAGGCCTTGTTCGGTACGCCGACGCGCTTGCGAGATGTCGCGCCGCAAGCGAAGAAGGGGCGGCCCTGTTCTGAGCTCGGCTGCTCGACGTTGCTTTCCACCTACAACACGTCGGACACCTGCTGGCTGCATACGACGCCCTCCACACGGCATCCCCTGGCTCACGACTGAGCCGCATTCGCCGAGACGGGGGCTCCCGGGCCCTACGCGGATCCGGGCAGGGCGTTGATCTGACGCTCGGTGAGTCGCCGGGTCCCGCGGGCGATCCTGAGCCCGGCCATCCCGATCGGGGCGGAGCGCCACGCGGAGGCTTCGAGGAGTTCGACCGACAGGTGGCCCTCCGGATCCTTGGACACCCGGAAGATGGTGCCCGATTCGGTCCGGTAGAAGTCCTTCACGCTCATCCCGCCTCCCTCGAACGGAGGGCGCGTCACGGCCGGTGCGCGAGCGTCCCTTCGTTGCCGGAGACCATCTTCTCACCTCCGGGCCCGGCCCGGTCGGTTCCTCGGCCCGGCAGAAGGCAGGGAGCCGGAAAGCGGAGACAGAATCGACCTTCGCCGCGTGCTTCTGGCCAACCGGCCGACGCACCGCGGCCTCGAGCGGGCTACGCTGCATGGAGCAGACCGTCTCACCCACACCGACGAAGGGGAGAACCGATGAGCACCTACGAACTGTGGCGCGATGTCGCGGGCTACCGACCAGGTCGACATGACAACAGTGGGCTCCGCGCCCGGCTATCGGGGACGAAGATCGAGGACCGGCCGATCGTTTCGGAGCTCCGACTGGCGATGCAGGAGCGCGAGGCCCTGACGTTGCCTCGGCGCGCATCGAGCGAACGCTGACGCCGGACCCCGCGAGGATCGGCGACCGCTCCACCAGGAGAAGGAGTACCGTCGAGGCTTCACGATCGCGAGGGGTCCGATCTCGATGTCCGACACGAACGAGCCCGAGAGCCCCGGGGGCCGCATGGGCGACGACATGGAGGAGATGTTCCTCGACGAGGCGAAGGAGGAGCATCGCGCCAAAGAGGCGGAGCGGGCCGACGCGCAGGCGGATCTGGAGCGAGCCGAGCTCGGCGAGTCGGTGACCCCGAAGCGACCCTGGTGGAAGTTCTGGGGATGAGCGTTATCCTTGGTGCTGATGGACGTCATATCGACCGAGGCACCGATCACCGTTACGGACGCGGCGGCCCGCAAGATCCGGCAGCTCGCGGGCACGGAAGGCCACGCCGAACCGGTCCTTCGACTCCGCGTCGTCGCGGGGGGCTGCTCCGGGTTCTCCTACGAGATGGGTTTCACCGGGTCGGTTGAGCCGGAGGACGTCGTGATCGACGCCGCCGAGGACGTACGCGTCGTGATCGATCCGAAGAGCGTCCCGATCGTCGCGGGGTCGACGTTGGACTTCGATACGGCGCTCCTCGGAGGCGGGCTCAAGGTCAACAACCCCCAGGCGATCCACGGATGCGCCTGTGGCGAGTCCTTCAGCATCTGAGACCAGCGCGGGGCATCTGATCGCGGCAGCCCGAGTATCCTGCGCCCAGGATGCCCAAGGCGGATACCACGCAATGGCGCGACCTCTTCCATGAGGTGGTCGTCACCGGCCTCTGCACGGGATGTACCGCCTGCATCGTGGCGTGCCCCTTCCACGTCCTCGGGTATGAGGACAACGAGCCGGTCCAGCTCCAGGAGGACGGTCCCGACGTCTGCACGCATGGCGACCGGGGCTGCTCGCTCTGCACGCTCGCGTGCCCGCGGTTCCGCGAGTGGGAATCCGAGATCGACGAGCTCATGTTCGGCCAGGTCCGGCAGCCCGAGGAGCTGATCGGGAAGTACCGGGAGATCTACCTGGCCCGCGCGACGTCGCCGGAAGCGCTGATGCAGGGTCAGGACGGCGGCGTGGTCTCGGCCCTGCTGATCTGGGGGCTCGAGAACGGGATCATCGACGGCGCCGCGACATCGGTCCTGTCGGACGAACGGCAGTGGGATTGCGAACCGGCCGTCGTCACCGACCGCGCGGGCGTCTTGGCGTCCGCGGGCAGCCGATACACCTACAGCGCCAACCCGCTCGCCCTCCTCAAGGCTGCGGAGATGGGGCTGTCGAAGGTCGCCCTCGTGGGGATGGGCTGCCAGACGTCGGTCACCGGCGCGATGGAGGCCCGCAGGGTCAACAAGTGGCGCAAGAAGATCGCCTGGACGTTCGGGTTGCTCTGCTCGAAGTCGTTCACGTATGACGGGCTGATGGTGGAGATCGCCCAGAACGAGCTGGGCATCGACCTCGACCACCTGGTCCGGGTCAACGTCAAGGGCAAGCTGCTCTTCTACACCGACACGGGTGAGGAGATCACCTACTCGTTGAAGCAGTCGCATCGGTTCACCCGCCCCGGCTGCATGCGCTGCCCGGATTTCGCGGCGGAGCACGCCGACATCTCCTTCGGAGGCCTCGGCCAGGAGGGGGGTTGGACGCTTTCGATCGTGCGGACCGATCTGGGACAGGAGATCTGGGACCGCGCGATCGCCGACGGGGTGATCGAGGTCACCCGCGCGATGGACGAGGATCCGAAGGCGGTCGAACTGATGTTCCGCCTGGCCCAGCGGTCCCGCGAGCGCTGGCCGAGCCACGAGGAGCTCGCGACCGCCGGCTCCACCCCGGGCCTCCTCCCGGCGAAGCCCGAGGCGGAGTGATCATCATCCGTCCGCGGTAGCCCGTCCGTACTAGGCACGACCCCCCGCGGTCCCGACTTCACCCGGTGTGACCTGCGCCGATAATCCATTGAACGCGCGGTCCCGTTCGGGCCGTGCTCTGCTGCACTTCGAGCAGCGAGGAGGCACTCAGGGATGGTGGAGACGGCACGCGCCGCGCACGCGGCGCCTCTTCGCCGCGACGCGGTCCTCGAGGCCGTCGCATTCGCAGCCGAGCGCCTGTTGCTGTCCAGTGACTGGAACGACGTCGCCGTGGAGGTCCTGGAACGGCTCGGCGTGGCCGCGGATGTCTCCCGTGTCCACCTCGTCCGCAACGAACACACGGACCGTGGTCTCGCGATGCGGCTCGCAGCCGAGTGGTGCGCGCCGGGCGCGCGTTCCTACCTCGGTGACCCGATCGTGGATGGTTTGGGGTGGGAGCCGCACCATGCCCGCTGGGTGGACCGGATGCGAGCCGGTGAGTCGATCATCGGCGCGGTCGAGATGTTCCCCGAACAGGAGCGGCCGGCCCTGCGGAGCCAATCGATCGTGTCCCTCGCGTACTTCCCGATCACCGTGGGCGGTGCGTGGTGGGGGTGCGTGGGGTTCGACGACTGTGAGGGTGTCCGCGATTGGTCGGTCACCGACCTCGAAGGGCTTCGGACGGCCGCCGCGTTGCTCGGCGCCGCGATCGCGCGCCGTCGTCAGGAGGAGCGGCTCCTCTCGGCCGAGTCGCGGTACCGCAGCGTGGTCGAGCGGATCCCCGCGGTGACGTACGTCGACGTGATGGAGCCGACCGGTGCACGGATGGCGTTCATCAGCCCGCAGATCGAAGCGCTCCTCGGCTATCCGTACGAGCGATACCTCGCCGACGCCGACTTCTGGTTCGACCTGGTCCATCCGGACGATCGAGCCCGCATGGAGGCGGCCGCCAGCACCGCCGGCCGACAGGGGCTGGCGTTCGACGAGGAGTACCGGATGCATCACGTCGACGGCCACTGGATCTGGGTGCACGACACCTCTTCCCCCGTACCGAACGAGGACGGATCCGTGTCGCACTTCCAGGGGTTCATGATCGACGTGACCGCCCGGAAGGAAGCGGAACGCCTGCTGCGAGAGGCCGAGCACCGCTATCGAAGCATGGTGGAAGCGATCCCGGCGGTGACCTACATCGACGAGCCGACGGTCGGCGGACCGGGGCCAGGCGCCACGATGTCGTTCGTGAGTCCGCAGATCGAGCACGTGCTGGGGTACCCCCCCGAGCGCTTCATCGACGACGCGGGATTCTGGTTCGAGCTGATGCATCCCGACGACCTCGCCGCTCTCCGCGCCCGCGAGGCCTTCAGCGTCGACGACCTCGCGCCGTTCGATGAGGTCTACCGGATGCAGCATGCGGACGCCCATTGGGTGTGGGTGCAGGACACCTCGACGACCGTGCTGCGCGACGACGGCTCCGTGGCCTTCTTCCAGGGGTTCATGTTCGACGTCACGCAGCGCAAGGAAGCCGAGGAGCAGGTCCGGGTCGCCGAGGAACGCTACCGGGCGATCGTCGAGAACACCCCGGCCATCACCTACCAGGAGATGCCACAGCCGAAGGGCTTCGACCAAGCCACGTCGATCGCCTACGTCAGCCCGCAGATCGAGCAGGTCCTCGGGTATTCGGCGGCGCGGTGGGCGCAGCCGGGCTTCTGGACGCAGGCGGTCCATCCGGACGACCTCGCCGCGGTCCTGGCTGAATCGCATCGAACTGCCGACAGTGGGGAGCCCTACCTCCAGGAGTATCGGATGGTGGCCGCGGACGGAAGGGTCGTGTGGTTCC
>DASWDB010000044.1:0-20724 GCA_036395715.1 Actinomycetota bacterium
GGTCGGCGAGCGGCCATCGCGGATCCCCGGCCGACATGCCGGCGGTTCCGATCACCGGCGACGGGTACGTCTGTCTGTGCGAGGACGTGAGCCTCAACGACCTCGAGCAGGCGTGGGACGAGGGCTGGCGCTCGTCCGAGATCCTCAAGCGCTACACCACGGCGACGATGGGACCGTGCCAGGGGGCCGTGTGCGGCCGGCTGCTCGCCGCGTTCGCGGGCGCGCGGGCGGACGCGGTCGCCTCGGCGGGCGCACGCACCACGGCGCGTCCGCCCGCGCGCCCGCTCCTGCTGGAAGACCTGGCCGCCGGGGTCGATGAGACGATCGAGCGACGCACCTCGCTCCATGACCGCCACCTCGAGCTGGGCGCACGCATGGAGCGGAGCGGCTCCTGGTCGCGACCGACCACCTTCGGTGACGTCGACGACGAGATCCGAGCGGTCCGCGAACGGGTCGGGGTGATGGACGTCGGAACCCTCGGGAAGTTCCTGATCGCCGGGCGGGACGCGGTGGAGCTCATGGACCGGGTGTTCCCGATCCACGTCCGCGATCTCTCACCGGGCCGTTCGCGCTACCTGATCGCGCTCGATGAGGCCGGCTACGTGATCGACGACGGCCTCCTCGCCGCGCTCGATCAGGGCCGCTTCTTCCTCTGCTCGACCTCCGGGGGCGCCCCGGCGATGGAGGCCCGGCTCCGCGATTGGATCGACCGGTGGAAGCTCCACGTCCATGTGGTCGATCAGACCGCGCAGCTCGGCGCGATCCTCGTCGCCGGTCCAGCGGCCCGTACGCTCCTCGAGCGCCTCACCGACGATGACGTGAGCGCGGAGGCCCTCCCGCACATGCGGCATGCCGACATCACGGTCGCGGATGTGCCCTGCCGTGCGCTCCGGGTCGGCTTCGTCGGCGAGCTCGGCTTCGAGCTTCACCACGACCGCTCGCGCGGTCGCGAGCTCTACGACGCCTTGCTCGAGGCCGGCAGGATCGAGGGCGCCCAGCCCTTCGGGCTGGGCGCCCTTGACGTCCTCCGGCTGGAGAAGGCTCACCTCTACCTCGGGCAGGACACGCTTCCCGACGACCACCCTGCGAAGCTGCGCCTGGACCGGGTCGTCGCGATGGACAAGCCACGGTTCGTCGGGAAAGCCGCGCTCGAGCGGATGCAAGCGCTACCGCTCGAGCGCATCTTGGTGGGGCTCCGGATCGACGGCGAGCCACGACGCGGGATCCCGCTCCTCGCCGGCGATCGTGTCGTCGGCCGGGTGACGTCGTGCGCGCGTTCCGAGGCCGCCGGCGGGACGATCGCGCTCGGCTGGGTGCGTGCCGCCGACGGGTCGTTCCCCAGTGAGCTCCTCGCCGGAGACGCCCATGCCTCGGTGGTGCCCACGCCGTTCTACGACCCCGAGGGGGCCCGGCTCCGTGCTTGAGGTCGCCCGCATCCTGATCGGCGTGGTCACGGCATCGTCGGCGGCGGAGGCGATCGATGCGCTCGTCATGCCGGGACGAGCCTTCGCGTGCCGGGTCGCGGAGGACGAGCTCATGGTGCTGAGCGCCCCGCAGGTCAGGGATGAGGTCGAACGAGCGGTTGCGACACGTGTCGCTGCGCTCGACCCGGACGCGCTCGTGGTCGATGCGACGGACGGATGGTCGGCGATCACGGTCGCCGGCGACGACGCGCGCGCGAGCTTCGGCCTCCTGTCGCGGCTCGAGCTCCCCGATCTCGGCTTCCTGCAGGGCGAGATCGTCCACGTCCCGGCCAAGGTCGTGGCCGGCGACGACCACCTGCTCATCCTGGCTCCGTCGATGTATGAGGCCCATCTGCATGATCGAGTGACGAAGGCGCTCGGAAGCGCCGAGCCGATCGAGACTCGCCCGTGGACGGTGCCCATCCGATGACCGGGATCTTCCGCCGACGCGTGTTCCTCCGGCAGGTCGAGCCGAAGCGCCGCTACGACGTCGTGATCGTCGGCGGCGGGGTGAACGGCCTGTCGCTCGCGTACAACCTCGCCGCCCGTCAGTCGATCCACGACGTCGCCGTCTTCGAGGCCGGCTACATCGGTGGCGGGGCCTCCGGACGCAACACGCAGGTCGTCCGCGCCAACTACAACACCCCCGAGAACGTGCCACTCTACAAGGCGAGCCTCGGGATCTGGCGCACGCTCAGCCAGGAGCTCGACTTCAACGTCCAGTTCTCGACGCAGGGTGAGCTGGATCTCTGCCACACGACCGATTCGCTCGAGGTCGAGCGGGACAAGTCGCTGTTGAACCACGCGTACGGCGTCCAGACCGACGTGCTGACGCCGGAGGAGATCGCACGCATCGACCCACACGTCGACCTCGCCGCCGGCGGTTCGTTCCCGGTGCTCGGGGCCTCCTACCACCCACCCGGGTCCATCGCGCGCCACGATTCGGTGGTGTGGGGGTATGCGTCGGCGGCCACGCGACTCGGCGTCCACATCCATGAGGGCACGGCCGTCACGGGGATCAGGGTCGACGGCGACGGCTGCATCGGGGTGGAGACCGCCGCCGGTCCGATCTCGGCCGGCTCCGTCGTCTCGGCCGTCGCCGGGTGGACCTCGATCGTCGCCGGGATGGCGGGACTGAAGCTCCCGATCACCACGCATCCCCTCCAAGCATTCGTGACCGAGCCCTATCGCCACGTGCTCGACGGGTTGGTGTCGTCGATGGATCTGTACGTCTACGTCTCGCAGACGGCGCGCGGCGAGCTGTTGGTCGGCGCGGAGATCCTCCCGTACAACACCTATTCGACGCGGTCCACCTTCGATTTCCTCTCGGAAGCCGCCAAGCGCTCGATCCAGATCCTGCCGTTCTTGGCTCGTGCACGCGTGATGCGCCAGTGGGCGGGTCTGTGCGACATGACGCCCGATTCATCGCCGATCCTCGGTGAGACGGAGATCCCCCGTCTCTTCCTGGTGGCCGGCATGGGGACCTGGGGGTTCAAGGGCTCGCCGATCTTCGGCCGGACGATGGCCGAGCTCGTCGCAACCGGTCGAACCCCGGAACTGATCGCGCCGTTCGCCCCGGATCGCTTCGAGCGGGACCGCATGGTGCCGGACGCCGCGAGCGCCGGCACGCACTGAATCGAACGCAGCGTCCGACCTACCGCTGACGGGGGGGCGACGCATCGCGGCTATCTCCACACCGACGGGAACGCCGGCCAGGCGACGTCCGTCGCCTCGAGCCAGCCCGCGAGCTCTTCGATCGCCCGACGAGCCGCCTCTCCGTCTGCCGGCTTCGCGTCCGGCTCGGCGTAGACCGCGTTCACGCGCAGTACGCCGGCCTTCCGATCGAAGGTCGGATCGATGCGTCCGACCAGTCGGTCGGCCCGCAGGATCGGAAGCACGAAGTACCCGAACTCGCGCTTCGCCTTCGGCATGTAGATCTCCAACCGGAACCGGAAGTCGAAGAGGCGCTGGGTGCGCTCCCGATCGGAGATCAGGTCGTCGAAGGGCGAGAGCAGCGTCGTGCGGCTTCGGAACGTCGCATCCAGGAGGTCACGATGGGCGACCCACCGACCTTGAAGACCCTCGACCTCGATCGGCACGATCAGTCCCTCGCGCAGGTGTCCGCGGATCGCCCAATCCCGCATCGGGACCGGCCCGTCGAAGAGGGAGCCGATCCGGTCCAACCGTTCCAGACCGCGCGCTCGCAGCTGCCGATCGACGAGCTCGCTGGCGATGTGGGACGCGGGACGGGCGGGGACGCCCGGGAGCGACCGAGACGCCAGATCCCAGATACGTTGCTGACCGTCACGGCCGACGATCATGACGCGACCCTGTAACCACAGGATGTCGAGCAGCATCGGCACGTTCTGGCCTTCGTCGTTCCACCCGCCGGTATGCCAGCCTTCGGCTGCCCGGTTCTCCAGATCCCGCGCCCTTAGCGGACCTCGGCGTCGTAGTTCACGCATCACGTACCGCACGAACCCATCGTTCGCCACCAACCATGCGCGGACGTACTCGCGCCGCTTCCCATCGCCCGAGACGTACCGACGCATGGAGATCCGGTGGATCGGGAGATCGGCCGTCGGGACGATGTGCGCCCAGTACTCGAACAACGTCCGGTCGCGCCAGAGCAGCCGTTCGAGCTCCGCGACGCGGAACCGTCGGCCGAGCCGGCTGAACAGGACGAGCTGCTCCGTCCGCGCGACCGCCGAGGTCGGGTCCATCTGGACCTCACCCAGGCGTCGCACCACGTCCTCGATCGACGCTGGTCGGGGGGCGTCAAGGAGCTGGCCCATCACGGCGAGGTGCCGCGCCTTCCGTCGCGAGACGCCGACCGGCTCCATCATCGAGGTTGATGAGGTCATCGAGGCTCGGAGGCTACCGCCCGAGGCCGACCGGCCTCCGGGAGAACCGTTCTGCCACCTCGTGCGTACACCCACGGAGTACCGTGCTGAGAGTGAAGATCGACGACCCGGGATCCGATGCAGCGCTCATGGCGGAGTTCGCCGCCCGAGAGGAGCGCGCTGCCGGCACGCTCTTCGACCGGTTCGCCTCGCGGATCTACGGACTCGGCGTGGTGATGCTGGGCAACCATCAGGCCGCCCAGGATCTGGTGCAGGACACCTTCGTGAAACTGTGGCGGACCGCGGAACGGTACGACCCGCAGCGCGGGCGCCTCGAGACGTGGGTCCTGCTGACCGCACGGTCTCTCGCGATCGACGGCCTGCGGCGCCGAGTCCTGGAATCCCGTTCGCTGCAAGCGATCGGGATCCAGCCGGAAGATGACCCCGAGCCGCTGCCCGACGAGCGTGCGGCGGTCGCGGACCTGTCGGCCCGCGCGCGCCGCGCGATGGCGTGCCTGTCGCCGGAGCAGCGCTCCGCCCTCGAGCTCGCCTACTTCGGCGGCCGGACGACCGCCGAGGTGGCCGCGCTCGAGGGCATCCCGCAGGGCACCGTGAAGACGCGGATCCGGGCCGCGCTGCTCCGGCTGCGCGACGAGATGGCGAAGGATGCAGACCATGACGTGTGACGAGGTCCGTGAGCTCCTCCCGGAGCACCTGCTCGGCACCCTCGAGGAGCCTGAGGACCTCGAGGTCCGCCGGCACCTCCGGGGGTGCGGCGATTGTCGCGAGGAGCGGATGAAGCTCGAGGAGGGGGTCGCGGCGCTCTCCCGCGCGGTGCACGACCAGGAGCCGCCCGCCGACCTTCGGGACCGCGTCCTTCGCACGCTCGACCAGGAATGGCAGGATGCCGAACCGCCGCCCGCGACGTCCGGTGCGGGTCACCGGCGCGGGGACCGATCGCTCTGGCGAGCGGTCGCCGCCGCCGCGGTGGTCGTGCTTCTCGCGGGGTCGGTCGCGTTCGGCGCTCGCGAGGCCCACCGGGCCTCGGTCGCGACCGCCGACGCCACCAGCTACACCAACCTCCTCAGGGCGCTGGGCGGCAAGGAGTTCAGCGTGGGACAACTCCATCCGGCCGGCGGCTCCTCCTTCGATGGACGGGTGCTCGTGTACGAGGGGGACGCGTCGAAGGGTTGGAACTCCTGGGCGATCGTGTTCCTCAAAGCTCCCGGGTATGTCGGAGACGCCACCGCGACGCTGATCGGCTCGGACGGCCAAGCGCTCGCGCTGCCGCCGCTTCGGATCAGCGACGGGCAAGCGCACACGTGGCTCGTCACCGCCGACGATCTGAGCGGCTACGATCGCCTGACCATCACGACCCCCGACGGCACCGTCGTCGCGACGGGGGCGATCCGTCCCGCGTGAACCGGCCGCCTTCCCCACCCGTAGAACCTCGAACCGGCTGATCGGAGCGATCCATGCAGACACGGACCTTCGTGCAGTTCTGCGTCGTGATGGCGGCGCTCACCATGCTTGCCGCCGCGTGCTCGTCGAGCAGCTCAGCGGCGAGCTCGGCCAGCGGCTCCACCTCTGGGTCGAGCAAGATCACGATCGGCTCGGACCAGGCCAACGACCACGGCACGCAGGACGCGACCGGCAAGTCGACCTTCGAGATCGAGGCCGACAACGACAGCAGCGGCTATTACTTCAAGCCGACGATCCTGCAAGGGTCCGGCGGGCAATCCATCACGTTGGAGATCAAGAACGAAGGATCGGTGCCGCACAACTTCTCGATCACCTCGATGAATGTGAACGTGACGATCCCGGCGGGCTCGTCGCAAGAGGTCAAGGTCACGTTCCCGCAGACGGGGACGGTCGAGTTCTTCTGCAGCTTCCACCACGCTCTCGGCATGGCCGGCGAGCTCGAGGTGGCGTAGTCGGTCAGCTGAGGGATATCTAACTCGACCGTGCCAGGGGCCACAGACGTGAGCTTGGGATGGCGGGACCATCGTCCGCATGCGAACGTGCAGAACCTGCGTCGCGAGTTTCGGCCATCCAGTCGACACCAGACTGCCCGGCTTTCGATCTCGAGCCCATTGAGCGTGCGGTGATCCGAAGCAGGTCAAGTCAGTCGAGCTCGTGCTGGGCGTGCTGTTTGCGCGGGGGCAAGTCGGCCCAGGGAACCACAACTGGAAGGAGGGAAGGAAGCACCAAACGGGGTACCTCATGGTGCGGATGCCGGGCCATCCGAGAGCGCGAACCCACGGATACCTCTTCGAACACATCCTCGTGATGGAGGCGAAGCTCGGTCGCATGCTGTTTGCTGACGAGAGCGTCTACCACAAGAACGGGATCCGCGATGACAACTCGACCCGAGGATCTGGAGCTTTGGATCCGACCCCATCCATCCGGCATGAGGGCCTTGGAAGCAGTGGCGTGGGCTCGGGAAATCATCTCTCGCGAAATCATCTCTCGCTACGAAGAGCTCAAACTAGGCACCCCCAACAACGTTGCATTCCCTGCGCTGCAACGCTCTTGGAGGTGGCGGGATTCGAACCCGCGTGCTCGGGCGACCACCTGGGACTTCTCCGGGCGCAGCCGGCGTATGGATCTCACCTCAGGGTCTCCACCGGCGGAAGGCCCCTCGGCCAGCCCGGGTGCGATGTTCCGCGGTGGCCCCCAGGCGGAACCCTCGCGGTGAGCCTGCTCAGTGACGCCCGTCCCCCGACCGCAGGCACACGGGGCGGGCGGCTACCTAGAGACTAGGCAGCGAGCGCGAACTCGTCGTTGGCGCTTGTGTTGGTCCGGCGTTTTACGTGACATCCGGGATCACGGCCCGCTTCTCCCAGACGGTTATCCGTCCGAGTCGAAACCAGTACACCCCCATATGCAGTTGTGCTCTCAAGTATACGGGGCGATCCTCGTCGCCCGGGCGGAGCAGGACCGGCCAACGTGTTCGGCGGATGCTACCGCCTCCGGCCGGCCGCACGCTCCATCTCGCGCTGCGCCTCACGTTTCGCGATCGACTCACGCTTCTCGTACTTCCGCTTGCCACGAGCCAGCGCAACCTCCACCTTCGCCATCCCGTGCGTGAAATAGACGCGGAGTGGGACCAGAGACGACCCCTTCTCATTCACCTCGCGGGCGATCTGATCGATCTCCCGCCGGTGCAGGAGCAGCTTGCGCGGACGGAGCGGCAGGTGGGCGCGCTTGTCCCCCTGCTCGTACGCGGGGATGTGCAGACCCTCGAGCCACACCTCGCTCCCTCGCACGCGACCGTAACAGTCGACCAGCGAGGCGCGACCCCCGCGCAGCGACTTCACCTCGTCGCCCGTGAGCTGGATCCCACACTCGAAGCGCTCGAGCAGCTCGTAGTCGTGCCGCGCTCGCCGGTTGCTGGCGACGATCTTCTCGCCCTCGTCCTGCCGGCCCATGGCCGGGAAGGCTACACGTCGAGGAACCGGCGGATGCCGATCGTGCCGGCGACGATCGCGACGCCCGCCGCGGCGATCAAGATCCACGGGGTGATCGCGAGCACGTCGCCGTTGCGGATCAGCGGGAGCCACACGATCCTGCCTCGCAGCTGATCCACGACGAACACCTTCACGAGGAACAGCGTGATGATCGCGAGGGCGGCGCCGACGAGCGCCTCCACCAACCCCTCGATCAGGAAGGGAACGCGGATCCGCCAGTTCGTGGCGCCGACGAGCCGCATGATCCCGATCTCCTTCCGGCGCGCGAACATGCCCATGCGCAGCGTGTTCGCCACAAGGACGGTCGCGCTGACGAGCATGATCACGGCGATGAACAGCACGCCGTTGCGGAGCACGCGGGTGATGGCCGACAGCCGGTCGAGGATGTCACGGAAGTCGAGGACCTTGAGCACCCCGGGCTCCGTACACGTTATGTCGTGGGTCGTTGGGTCGGGCTCGCAGGACAGCGCCGCGGTGATCTGCGCGTACTGCGACGTGTCCGCCAGGGTCACCCGGAACGACGCAGGATAGACCTCGCAGGGGACGTTCTCCGTGATGGCGGGGTTGCTCTCGAAGAGCTTCTTCGCCCGTGCGCAGGCCTCGTCTTTGTTCTCATACTCGACGGATGCGACCGCGGGGAGCTGCTGCAGCTCCGTCTGGAGCCGTGTCACGGTGTCGGGTTTGACCGGGTCGCTCAGGTAGACCGCGACCTGCACGTTCCCGGTCACCGCCTCGATCACGAGGTTGATCTCCCGAGCGATGATCAGCGCCAGCCCGAACAGGAACAGCGCGATGAACGCGGTCGACATGGCGGCGAACGCCATGATCCCGTTCCGGCGGATCCCGGCCGCGGTCTCGCGGAAGTAGAACTCGATCCTTCGCACGGCCTAGGAGTACACCCCTCGAGACTGGTCCCGGACGACCTTCCCGCGATCGAGCTCGATCACGCGCTTGCGCATCGCGTCCACGATCGCCTGGTCGTGCGTCGCCATGACCACCGTCGTCCCGATCTTGTTGACCTTGTCCAGGAGCCGCATGATGTCGACGCTGGTGTTCGGGTCGAGGTTCCCCGTGGGCTCATCGGCCAGGAGCACAAGCGGGCGGTTGACGCAGGCGCGCGCGATCGACACGCGCTGCTGCTCACCGCCGGAGAGCTCGTCGGGATAGTTGTTGAGCTTCTCGCCGAGGCCCACGTAGTCCAGGATCTCGGGCACCCGCGCGTCGATCACGTGCTTGGGTTTCCCGATCACCTCGAGGGCGAACGAGACGTTCTCGAACACCGTCTTGTCCTGGAGCAGCTTGAAGTCCTGGAACACGCAGCCGATGTTCCGCCGAAGCTTCGGGATCCCGGCGAGCGACGACAGCCGGACGACGTTCTTCCCGGCCACGAACACCTCGCCGGTGGAGGGTTCCTCTTCCCTGAGGAGCAGCCGCAGCGTCGTCGACTTACCGGAGCCCGACGGACCCACGACGAAGACGAACTCGCCCTTCTCGATCTCGATCGAGACCGCTTCGAGGGCAGTCACGCCGTTCTTGTACGTCTTCGTGACGTTCTGAAGGCTGATCATGTTGTTGCACAGATGGGGAAGGCTGCGGAATCGACCCACCCTATCAGAGGGTCGTCGCGCTTCCGTGGAGGCTCAGGGACCGATCCGCGTCATCCGGACGCGCGCCGTCGGAGCTCGGCCTCGATGAAACGATCGAGATCCCCCGCGAGCACCCGCTGAGGGTCCCCGACCTCGACGTTGGTGCGGTGGTCCTTGACCATCTGGTACGGCGCGAGCACGTACGACCGGATCTGGGAACCGAAGTCCACCGCCTTCCGTTCTCCCCGGATCTCGTTCATCTGCTCCTCGCGCTTGCGTCGGTCGAGGTCTGCCAGTCGGGCCTTCAGGATGCTCATCGCGGTCGCCTTGTTCTGGAGCTGCGACCGTTCGTTCTGGCACGCGACGACGATGCCCGTCGGGAGGTGGGTGATCCGCACGGCGGAGTCCGTGGTGTTGACGCCCTGGCCGCCGGGGCCGCTGGAGCGGTACACGTCGATCCGGAGGTCCTGCTCGTCGATCTCGAACTCCTCGGCCTCCGACTCGTCGAGTGCGGGGATCACGTCGAGCGACGCGAAGGACGTGTGCCGCCGCTTCTGCGCATCGAACGGACTGATGCGGACGAGCCGGTGGACGCCACGCTCAGCTGACAGCAGCCCGTAGGCGTTGGGCCCGTGCACGGTGAAGGTGGCGGACTTGATCCCGGCTTCATCGCCATAGTGCACCTCGTCCACTTCGACCTTGAGGCTCTCCTGTTCCGCCCACCGCATGTACATCCGAAGGAGCATGTCCGCCCAATCCATGGACTCCGTGCCACCGGCGCCCGCCTGTACCGTGGCGATCGCGTCGTGGGCGTCGTACGGACCGGACAGGAGCGCCGCGAGCTCCACCTTCTCGAGGTCGACCTCGAGCCCGGCTATGGTCTGCTCCAGCTCGTGCTGGAGATCGGCGTCGGTCGATCCGGTCAGGAGCTCGTCGATCGCGGTCGCGTCACCGAGCCTGCGCTGCAATGCGTCATAGCGATCGACCTCGGCGGTCAGCCGCGCGAGCTTGGACGTGACCTGCTGGCCGTGCGCAGGCTCGTCCCAGAGCGTCGGGTCGGAAGCCTGCTGCTGCAGCTCGACCATCTGGGCGCGTTTCCCGTCGACGTCAAAGGAACCCCCTTGCCGCCTCGACGCGCTCGGCGATGGCCCGCAGACGATCGGTGTGCTCGCTCATGTCATGGCGAGTCTACGGGCCGCAGTGGTTCCCCGCCTCCGCCCTCCGCCGTTCGCTCTGACCGCCGCTACGCGGCGGCACCGTGGCACTTCTTGTACTTCTTGCCGCTGCCGCACGGACAGGGCGCGTTCCGGGGAACCTTGTCGCTGAAGGCCTGCTGCGGGTTGCCGGCTTGCCCGCCTTCCCGAGGGACCTCTCCGGCGCCGCCGGCGCCGGAGGCGACCTCATCCCGGTTCTCCTGCATGCGCTGGACCCGCGTCGCCGCCGGTGCCGGCTGCTGATCCTGCCGCACCAGCTCGACCCGGTAGATGTACTTCACGAAGTCCTCCTGGATGGACGCCGTGAGCTCATCGAACATCATGAAGGCCTCACGCTGATACTCGGTGAGCGGATCGCGCTGCGCATACGCGCGCAGGTGGATGCCCTCCTGCAGGTAGTCCATCTCGTACAGGTGCTCGCGCCACTTCGTATCCGTGATGTTGAGCAGGACGACCCGTTCGAGCTCGCGCATGATCTCGGGGGTGATCGTCTGTTCCTTCGCCTCGTACGCGTCCTCGGCTTCCTGGACGAAGCGGGCTTGCAGCTCCGACACGTCGCGCACGCCTTCGATGTCCGCGACCGTGCTCCGGACGGGGAAGAATTCGCCGAGCGCGACCAGCAGAGCCTCCAGGTCCCAGTCTTCCGGGTAGGTATCGGGCGGGCACCACGAAACGACGACGTCGGCGATCACGTCTTCGACGAAGCCCAGCGCCTGTTCCTTCAGATCCTGGCCCTCGAGGATCCTGCGTCGCTCACCGTAGATGACCGTGCGCTGGCCGTTCATCACCTCGTCGTACTTGAGGACGTTCTTCCGCCGTTCGTAGTTCAGCTCCTCGATCTGCTTCTGGGCGTTCTCGACGGCGCGGCTGACCATCTTCGCTTCGATCGGTTCGCCCTCCGGCCACTTGAACCGGTTCATGATCGCCGCGACCCGATCGGAGGCGAACATGCGCATCAGATCGTCCTCGAGGGACAGGTAGAACAGCGACTCACCCGGGTCGCCCTGGCGGCCCGACCGCCCACGCAACTGGTTGTCGATGCGGCGAGATTCGTGTCGCTCGGTCCCCAACACGTAGAGCCCGCCCAGCCCCACGACCTCGTCGTGCTCCGCGTCCGTCTGCGCCCGGAACTTGGTCAGGATCGGCTCGTATTCGGTCTCGTAGGCGGCGCGCTCCTCCTCGTCCATCTCGAACAGGAGGTACCGGTCGTTGTCCCACTCGCGGGCAGCCATCTCCTGGCGTGCCAGGTACTCCGGGTTCCCCCCCAGCAGGATGTCGACACCGCGGCCGGCCATGTTCGTCGCGACCGTCACGGAGCCCTTCCGGCCCGCCTGGGCGACGATCACCGCTTCCTTCTCGTGGTTCTTCGCGTTCAGCACGTTGTGTTGGATCCCGCGGCGGTTCAGCACGCCAGAGAGGCGCTCCGACTTCTCGATCGAGACGGTGCCGACCAGGATCGGCTGGCCGCGCTCGTTCCGATCGATGATGTCGTCGGCGACGGCGTCCCACTTCTCGTCCTCGGTCTTGTAGATCAGATCCTGCTTGTCGTCCCGGACGTTCGGCGCGTTGGTCGGGATCTCGACGACGCCGATCTTGTAGGTCTCCTCGAACTCCGTGAGCTGGGTCTTCGCCGTTCCGGTCATGCCGGCGAGCTTGTCGTACATCTTGAAGTAGTTCTGGATCGTGATCGTGGCGAGGGTCTGGTTCTCCTCCTTGATCCGGACACCTTCCTTCGCCTCGATCGCCTGATGGAGTCCCTCCGAATACCGGCGACCTTCCAACACGCGGCCGGTGAACTCATCCACGATCTTGACCTCACCGTCCTGGACGACGTAGGCGACGTCACGTTTGTAGAGCTCCTTCGCGCGAAGCGCGTTGTGCAGGTGATGCACCAGCATCGTGTTGGAGCTGTCGTACAGGTTCTCGATGTTGAGCAGCTCCTCGACCTTCGCGACGCCCTGTTCGGTGACGGCCACCTGATACTTGGCCTCCTCGACCTCGTAGTCCTCATCGATCGAGAGCCGGGGCGCGATCCTGGCGAAGGTCTGGTACCACTTCGCCGAGTCCGCGACCATCCCGCTGATGATCAGCGGGGTGCGTGCCTCGTCGATCAGGATCGAGTCGACCTCGTCCACGATCGCGTAGCGGTACCCCCGGTGGACGCATTCGTCCAGTCGCATCGCCATGTTGTCGCGCAGGTAGTCGAACCCGAACTCGTTGTTCGTCCCGTACGTGATGTCGGCCGCGTACGCCGGGCGGCGTTGCTGGGGGGTCATGGACGCCTGGATCAGTCCCACGTTGAGCCCGAGGAAGCGGTAGATCCCGCCCATCCACTCGGAGTCACGTTTGGCCAGGTAGTCGTTGACCGTCACGATGTGGACGCCCTTGCCCTCCAGGGCGTTCAGGTAGCCGGGGAGGGTCGAGACGAGCGTCTTCCCCTCGCCGGTCTTCATCTCGGCGATGTTGCCTTGGTGCAGTGCCGCTCCGCCCATCAGCTGCACGTCGAAATGGCGCTGCCCGATCGTCCGGCGCGCGGCCTCTCGGACGGCCGCGAACGCCTCGGGAAGGAGATCGTCGAGCGGCGCGCCGTTCGCGACGCGTTCCTTGAACGCGATCGTGTTCGCCCTGAGCTCGTCGTCGCTCAGGTCCTCGACCTCGGGCTCGTAGGTGTTCACGAGCTTCGCGAGGTCGGCCAGGTTCTTGAGTTTGCGGCCTTCGCCGAGGTTGGCGATCTTGTCGAGTACCGGCACGGTGGATCCTTCGGTCTGCTGAGGGCGTCTTCCTATGGTACCGGCGGAGACGTTGGAGCAGCGTCAGATGGGCTCTTCGAGCGCTCCGAGCCGCTCCACGAGCCGTGCGTTCTCCCGGTAGTCCACCGGGCAGGCGATCACGGAGACGGCATCGTCATCGAGGGCCTTCCGGAGCGTGGGCTGTAGCTCTCCCGCAGCCCGGATCGCGTAGCCGCGAGCCCCGAAGCTCTCGGCGTAGCGCACGAAGTCCGGGTTGTCGAACGAGACCGCCGCCCGCCTCCCGAAGTGGATGTCCTGCTTCCACCCGATCAGCCCGTACCCGCCGTCCACCCAGACGAGGATCACGATGGGCACCCGCTCGCGCACGGCGGTCTCGATGTCCGCCGCGCTCATCAGGAAGGCACCGTCACCCATCGCCGCGAGCACCTTCCGGTCGGGGAACGCGAGCTTCGCGGCGAAGGCACCGGGGAGCGAGAACGCCATCGTCGCGAGTCCGTTGGAGATCAGGCATGTGTTCGGGGCGTACGTCGGGTAGAGCCGTGCCATCCACATCTTGGCCGCTCCCGTGTCGCAGAGCACGATGTCCTCGCGACCCATCGCCTCGCGGATGTCGGCGACGATCCGTGCCGGCGTGACCGGGAAGGCATCGTCCGCCGCTCCGTGCTCGAACTCTTCCCGCACGAGGCTCTTGACGGGCGGGACCACGCCGCCGACCGGGTGCAGATCCCGTGCCGCGGCGATCTCGTCGAGGGTCTCACCGATCGACCCCTGGAGCCCGACCGCCAACGTGTAGTGGGCGTCGACCTCGGCGACGGTCCGGTGGATGTGGACGATCTGCTTGTCGCGAGCAGGGTTCCACCGCGATGGGGCGTACTCGACCAGGTCGTATCCGACCGCGACCACGACGTCGGCCCGATCGAATCCGAAGTTCGCATAGTCCTTCACCATGAACCCGATCGTCCCGAGCGCGTTCGGGTGATCGTCCGGGAAGACGCCCTTGCCCAGGAAGGTCGTGGCGACGGGAACCTGGAGTCGCTCGCTGAATCGAAGCAACGACTCCATCGCGTGGTCACGCGCGACGCCCGCGCCCGCGAGGACGACCGGATGGGTCGCCTTGGCCAGGACGTGGGCCGCCCGATGCACCTGGTCCACGGACGGCGACGGATCGCGCGGAACGTTCACGGGGAGCGGGTCCCCTTCCGCCGGCTGTTCGGCGACGTCCTCCGGGAGGATCACGAACGTGGCGCCCGGCCGTTCGGTCTGCGCTTGTTTGAACGCCTTCCGGATCAGCTCCGGGGCGCTGCCCGGAAGCGTCACCAGGTCACCCCATTTCGTGATCGGGCGGAACAAGGAGACGAGGTCCACCACCTGATGCGACTCCTTGTAGAGCCGGTCCAGCCCGGCCTGTGCGGTGAGCGCGACCAGTGGGTGCGAGTCCAGCTGGGCGTTGGCGACGCCCAGCAGCAGGTTGATCGCCCCGGGCCCGAGCGTCGCCAGACACACGCCGGCCTTCCCCGTCAACGCGCCGTAGGCATCGGCCATGAAGGCGGCCCCGCGTTCGTCCCGGGTGGTGATGAAGCGGATGGATGACGAAGCGATCGCATCGATCACGTGCAGGTTCTCCTCGCCCGGCAGACCGAAGACGTACTCGACGCCTTCGTTCTCGAGGCACGAGACCAGGAGCTGTGCGACGTTGGGGAAACGGTCGGTCACGGCACAAGCCTACGGATACGAGCGTGACGGCGACCGATGGTGGGCGACCCGAGAGAACCGGCCGAGCTCAGGTGATCTCGATCATCTTCTCGCGCACGGCATAGACGACCGCTTCCATGCGCGAATGCAGGTGCAGCTTCTCGAGGATGTTGCGGATGTGATTCTTGACCGTGTTCTCCGAGATGTAGAGCTTCTTCGCGATATCCCGATTGTTCAGGCCCTGGGCGACGAGCTTGAGGACCTCCATCTCGCGTTCGGTCAACCGCGGCGCGGGCATCTGCGGCCGCTCTTCGGTCGCCTTCGAGATCGCCGCGAACTCGGTGAGGAGCTTCGATGCCATGGACGGGGAGATCCGCGACTGTCCGGCCCAGACGCTCCTGATCGCGTCGGCGACCTCCTCGATGGGGATCTCCTTGAGGAGGTACCCGCTGGCGCCGGCTTTGATCGCGTCGTAGAGATCGGCTTCCTCGTCGCTGATCGTCAGCATCAGGATCTTGACATGGGGAAGCAGCTCCTTGATCTGGGCGGTCGCCTCGATCCCGGATCGCTTCGGCATCCGAACGTCCATCAGGACGACGTCCGGCATCGTCTCCTGGGCCTTCTCGATCGCCTCCTGTCCATCGGACGCCTCGCCGACGAGCTCCAGGTCGGATTCGTTGCCGAGAACCATCTCGAGACCTCTGCGGAACAATGCATGGTCGTCGACGACCATCACCCGGAGCCGCTCGTCACCGCCGTGATCCTTGGACACCCCTACTCCTCCTGCTGAGCCAACGGTTCGGCCTCGGGTTGGGTCAGCGGGGATTCTAGACCACGCTTCTGCTTCGGCGGGCGCTTCTTCCCGTGATGGTCGCGAAGCTGCCGCTCGAGCTTGTCCTTCACGCGGTCGATCGCCGTTGGAACGTCTTCGGCTTCGGCTTCGGCCCGGAAGGTCTTCCGCGGGATCCGCAGCGCCGCCTCGACCCGCTTCAGTCCATCGATCCGGGGATGGTGCTCGTTGATGACCTCGACGTCGATCCGCGTCGTGCGAGGCTCGAGGCGTTCCAGTGGAGCGAGCTTCCGCTCGGCCGTGATGCGGATGTCCTCGGTGACCCGCACGCCGCGGCCGGTGAAGCTCAGATCCATCCGCTCGGTACCCCTCGTCCGTCGGGTGGGCTCACGTCCGGCTGACCTGGTCTTTGTCCCCACACTCGCCTGCAGGGGCCTTCGCCCGATCGCCCGGACGTCCGCGGCGATCGGACTCCCGCCCTCTCCCGTTGCCGGGGCAGGTCTTACCTCTAAACCGCGCCATGCTCAGCGACCAACGGTCGCCTTACGTGGGTCGTTTCGCCCGCGGCTGGCATCGACTACCGGGGAGGTTCCCCGGGCAACCACAGACCCGGACGTGGGCCCTTTGCAGGATAGGCACGACCGCCGGGAACGCGCAACGTGGACGCGGGATCGTGGAACGAACGCGCCGCGGTGACGAGATGGGTCCGCCGCGCACCGGCGGCGGCGAGCGCCTCGGCGCAGGCCGCGGCCGTCGCCCCAGTCGTGAGGACGTCGTCGACGAGCAAGATCCGCTCGGGAGCCGCGCGGGTCGCTTCGAAGCTCCCCCGCATGGCCTCTCGACGCTCGGCGCCCCCGCGCCGAGCCTGCGGGCCTGTCGAACGCGCGCGTCGAAGCAACCGGGTGACGGGGATCCCGGTCCTCCGTCCGAGCCCGACCGCCAGCGCGCGTGACTGGTCGTAGCCGCGCTCGGACAGCCGTCGGCGCGCGAGTGGGACCCAGGTGATGACCTGGACCGAGGGGAGGTCGTCGCACGCGGCGATCGCCGCGGAGAGCGCGGCCGCGACGTCACGCCATCCCGAGAACTTGAGCCGATGCACGGCTCGCCGCGCCGGACCTTCGAAGAGGAACGGCGAACGAGCGGACGCCACGGGGTCCGGCGGACAATCACGACACGAACGCACCGTCACGTGCCACGGACGCCCACAGCGGTCGCACCACGGGCGCTCGAGCGCGACGAGCGCGGCGCTGCAGGCGGGGCAGAAGGGCCAGGGACCGCTGCCGCATCCCGCGCACCGGCGTGGGAACACGACGTCGAGCGCCCGCGCGAGCACGCGGCGACCGTACCGGGCGCCGCCGACACCGCTACGGCAGAGAAACCTCGACCGGCTCCGACCCTCGGATCTCGATCGTCAGGCGCTGTTGCGACCGAAGGGCCGGATAGCCGACCACACGACCGTGACCCGACGCCCGATCGAACTCGATCTCGAGCACGGGATGGGTGGTGCCGTCGATCTCGAGCTTGAGCGCGGGAACCGTGTCCGCAGCGAACGAGATCCGGAGGCTGTCACCCACGCATTCGAGGGATTCCAAGGCCACCCCGCCGGTCTTCGTGCCGATCGTCGCGGTCCCACGTCGCACGGCCGCACGCGGCCAGGGGATCGCGAACGGGCGACCCGGATGCAGGACACTCGCGATCCCGTCGACGAGCACCGCACACTCCAGCCGGTACCACCCTGCCGCGAGATCCATCGTGGAGACCTCGAACGGCACGAACGTGTCGAGGGTCGGCGCGATCTCCAACACCATCGGCTCGATCCCGATCGTCCGCTCGCCTCGTCCGGCGCACTCGGCCGCGCGCGCCGACTCGATCCGCACCTGATGTGGGAGCCCGTCGGCGCCGCGAAGGAGGAGCGCACCTTTCACCGATACCGGGAAACGCTCGTACGCGGCCCGGACGGAGACGGCGTCGTTCGCCACCTTCGGGCTAGGTCCCCTGCTGCCAGGAATGGAGGTATTCGTCCTGCTCGGCCGTGAGCTGGTCGATCTCGACGTTCATCGCCCGGAGCTTGAGACGAGCGACCTCCCGATCGATCTCCACGGGGACCGGATAGACCTTCTTCTCGAGCGTCGCATGGTTCTTCACCATCCATTCCACCGCGAGCGCCTGGTTCGCGAACGACATGTCCATCACCGCGGCCGGGTGGCCTTCGGCGGCCGCGAGGTTCACGAGCCGGCCCTCCCCGAGGAGGTTGATCCGCCGTCCGTCGGCGAGTGTGTACTCGTCGACGAACTCGCGGAGCCGCCGGACGCCGCCGGTCGCCAGCTCACGCAACGCGGTCTTGTCGATCTCGACGTCGAAGTGCCCGCTGTTGGCGAGGATCGCGCCGTCCTTCATCAGCTCAAGATGCTCGCGGCGGATCACGCTCGTGTCGCCCGTGACGGTGACGAACAGGTCCCCGACCCTGGCGGCATCCCGGATCGGCATGACCCCGTACCCCTCCATGACGGCTTCGAGGGCGGCGGTCGGATCGACCTCGGTCACGATCACGTGCGCGCCCATCCCCCGAGCACGAGCGGCGACCCCCCGGCCGCACATCCCGTACCCGGCGACCACGAACGTCTTGCCGGCGATAAGCCGGTTCGTCGAGCGCATGATCGCATCCATCGTCGATTGGCCGGTCCCGAACCGGTTGTCGAACAGATGCTTGGTGTCGGCGTCGTTGACCGACACGATCGGGTAGGCGAGCGCGCCGTCCGAGGCCATCGCACGGAGGCGGATCACGCCGGTCGTCGTTTCCTCGGTGCCCCCGAGCACCTCGATGAGCTGATCCGCGCGCTGCGTGTGCAGGACGTTCACCAGATCGGCGCCGTCGTCCATCGTGATCATGGGTCGCAGATCGAGCACCGCGTTGATGTGCTTGTAGTACGTGTCGTTGTCCTCGCCCTTGATCGCGAACGTCTCGACGCCGCTCTGTTCGGTCAGGGCAGCCGCGACGTCATCCTGGGTGGACAGCGGGTTGGACGCCGCCAGCAACACCTCCGCCCCCGCTGCCGCCAACGTCTCCATCAGGTTCGCCGTCTCGGTCGTCACGTGCAGGCACGCTCCGATCCTGATGCCATCGAGCGGCCGCTCCTTGTCGAAGCGCTCGCGGATCTGACGCAGGACCGGCATCTCGCCGGCCGCCCAGTCGATCCGATCCCTCCCGCCGGGTGCGAGCGCGGCGTCTCTGATGTCTCCCATGGTCACGTTCCCGCTTTCCGTCCGGGGAGGCGAGGCAACAGATCCACGAGGAGCCTCCCGACGGCCAGCGCGGTCTCGTTCGAGACGCGAACGACCTCCTCGTGGGTGACGTGTTCGCCGAAGGCGTTGGTCAGACTACAGATGCCGAGCACCCGCATCCCGAGCGCCACGGCGGGAAGGGCCTCGGGGACCATCGACATCCCCACGACCGTCGCCCCGAGACGCCGGAGCATCGCGACCTCGGTCGGGGTCTCGTAGGCCGGGCCGCTCATGGCCGCGTAGACGCCATCAGCGGCTCGGATCCCCAGTGCGTCGGCCCGCTCGACCGCGAGATCCGCGATCTCGCGGTCGTACACCTCCTCGGTGTTGATGAACGCCGGCGTCCCATCCGGATACCGCCACGCGCGGAGCGGAGCCGAGCCCATCATGTTCAGGTGGTCGCGCAGGACGACGACGATCCCAGCATCGACGCCGGGCTCGAGCCCGCCGACCGCGGCCGTCAGCACCATGGTGTGGGCTCCCAACTCGCGGGCAAGGCGTGGCAGCAACGCCGGTACATCCATCCCGTAGCCCTCGTAGTAGTGGACCCGCCCGCTGAAGGCAGCCACCGCGACGCCGGCGAAGCGGCCGAGGCTGAGCGTGCCGGCGTGGCCCGGGACGCCGGGCGGTGGGAACCCCGGGAGGTCGGTGAACGCGAACGAGGCCTCGACCTCCAGATCGTCCTCGATGGCCGGGCCCAAGCCCGAGCCGAGGACGAGCCCGACCGAGGGGACCAGCTGCGTCCCCGCGCGCACGATCTCGGCGCCGCGAGCTGGGAGGTCGTCGCCGGGGCTCGGAAGCCCCGACCTCAAGTCGGCCTCGCGAGCGCCGCCTTGAGGCGGTCGATCACCGCGACCGGCGTGGGATCGACACCGCGACGCAGGGCCACGTAGCAGCTCACGAAGTCCCCCACCACGATCAGCCCGAACAGCGTCGCGAGCGGCAAGCGTGTGGTGACCCGTACTTCCTCATACGTGGCTCCCGCCTCGCGCGCGATGTCGGCGGACAGCGGGAACCGGGGCGCGAGCTCCTCGGGTTCCGCGTCGTGGCGCAAACCGATCACGACACAGCGCTCACCGTACGGGCGCGTCCATCCGACGACCTCGTTGTGATCCAGCTCGCTCATCGCCGACGCGAAGGCGGGCACCTTGCCGTTCTCGTTCATCTGCGTCTTCCACCGCAACGCGGCCACCGAGGCAAGGCCCTCGATCCCCCAGATCACCGGGATCCGATCCCCGATCCTCCCCGCCAGGGCCTTCGCAGGGTTCCGCTCGACCGGAACCTCCGGGGCCAGGTCTGCGGCGGCACGTTCGAGCTCGACGACGACCTCGTCGACCCCTTCGGCGAGGGACGGCAGCAAGCCCGCCGCCTCCAACGCCCCCAGCATCGCGAAGGTCAGATGCCCGACGGCGGCGCGCGGCTGGAAGCCTCCGGGCACGTGCACCGCTGCCCACCCGCGCTCCGCACACTCGTCGCTCAGGGTGCCGCCGCCCGTGATGGCCAAGATCCGACACCCTCGAGCAGCCGCCTCGTGGAACGCGGCGAGCGTCTCCGCGGTGTTCCCTGAATACGAGGACACCACGACCAGGGTGCTCGGCCCGGCGAAGGCCGGCAGGACCGGTGAGCGGTTGACG
>DASWDB010000045.1:0-2167 GCA_036395715.1 Actinomycetota bacterium
CCAGGGCGCACCGAGCCGCGCCAGCCGACGACCGGCGGCCGCACCCCCGAGCGAGCCGGTGACGACCACCACGTTCCCGGGCCCCGCGCCGCTGCGCCGCACGGCGGCGCCGCGCGCGACCTCACCCGTCACGGTGATCGCGACCGTCACCTCGGAGCCGTGGGCGAGGTTCCCGCCGACGAGCGTGCACGCGAACTCGTCGCACGCTTCCCGCATCCCTCCGAACAGCTCCATCGCCCAGCCCGAGTCGACGTCGTCGGACAGCGTCAACGCGCAGAGTGCGTACCGCGGCGACCCGGCCATCGCGGCGATGTCGCTGACGCTCACGACGATCGCCTTGTAGCCGAGATCGTGCGGGGTGCTCATGGCCGGATCGAAGTGCGTGCCCTCGACGAGCGCATCGGCCGTGAGCACGAGATCTCCGATCCCCCCGCGCACGACCGCGGCATCGTCTCCGACTGGCACCACGACGTCGGGACCCGAACCGGAGAGCACCCGTCCGATCGCCGTGATGAGCTCGTCCTCGCTGCTATCCATGGTCAACCCTCGTCATCGCACGTCCACGCCGCCCACCGCCGGGCCGCGAGAGCCCCCTTGACCGTCCGATAAACTCTAGGCCGTTCCGCACTCCGTACGAACGTTTCTCCGTGTTCCGCACGAGCGAGGAGGCCACGTGGCGAAGGTGTTCGACAACCCGACCCCCGAAGAGCTCAGGACCTTCACCGAAGCGATGCCGGAGGCCCGGCTGACGGAGTACGGCAACGTCAACGTCCAGACCACCGTCCTGTCTCGGAGCGCCGCCAGTACCTACGTGGTCGACCGGGAGTCGAGCGGCAAGACGATGACCCGCGCGCAGTACGACGAGGTCGCCGCCCTCCAGGACGCGTACCTCGCCGAGAACGACGTGATCGTCGTCGACGGCTCCATCGGCAACGACCCGGGGATGCGGACCGCCGCGCGCCTCGTGATGGAGAAGCGCTACGCCAACATCGCGGGGATGCAACGGAAGCTCTACTTCGAGCGACGCGACGGCCGCGATCCCGAGGTGCAGGTGATCTACACGCCGGGGCTGGCCGCTCCGGGATACCCGGACGATCGCGTGATCGCCGTCGACCTCGACAACTACGTGACCCGCGTCCTCAATTCGGATTACTTCGGGGAGTCCAAGAAGGGTGGGCTCCGGATGTGGAACGACATCGTCTACGGCAGGGGCGGCCTCGCGCTGCACGCCGGGCTCAAGGTCATCCCGACGGACGACGGCGACACGGTGTTCATGATCATCGGTCTGTCGGGTACGGGCAAGACCACGACGACGTTCACGACGCAGAACGGGTCCCGTCCGATCCAGGACGACTTCGTCGGGCTGATGCCGGGCGGCCACGCCTATGGCACGGAGAACGGATGCTTCGCGAAGACCTTCGGGCTGGACCCGAGTTTCGAGCCGTCGATCCACGGCGCCGTCGTGAAGCCGTCCGCGTACCTCGAGAACGTCTACCAGGACGAGGCGGGACGGGTCGACTTCTTCAACGAGCACTACACGAAGAACGGGCGCGCTGTCTTCGAGATGCGCGACCTGCTCGCCTCCGAGGACGCTCGCAACGTCGGTCCCGTCGACTACCTGTTGATTCTCAACCGGAACGAGAACATCATCCCCGCGGTCGCGAAGCTCTCTCAGGAGCAGGCGGCCGCCTACTTCATGCTCGGTGAGACCACCGGCACCTCGGCGGGCGGCGCGGCCGAGGACGGCAAGTTCCTCCGCGTCCCGGGAACGAACCCCTTCTTCCCGCTCCCGCACGGTCTGCAGGGCAATCGCCTGCTCGAGCTGCTCGCCACGCACCCGATCGAGACGTACCTGCTCAATACCGGCCGCGTCGGCGGCGGCGACGGCGACGACCGCTCGAAGAAGGTCAAGATCCCGCACACGTCGGCCTGCGTGAAGGGCATCGCCGAAGGAACGATCGTCTTCGAGACGGACCCCGACTTCGGCTACGAGGTCGCGAGCGACGTTCCCGGGTTCGACGACCCCGAGCTCCTGCAGCCACGCCGGCTCTACGAGCGCCAGGGCCGGGTCGAGGCCTACGCTGCGATCGTGGACACGCTGAAGACTGATCGGGTAGCGCACCTGCAGCAGTTCACGCAGCTGTCCGAGGAGATCATCAAAGCTGTC
>DASWDB010000046.1:0-2413 GCA_036395715.1 Actinomycetota bacterium
CCTGCTCCGCCTTCACGAGGCGCCCGTCGCCGCCCAGGAGCGATCGCGCGGGCTCGACCACTCCGGCCCACATCGCCTCCGCCGACCGCGGGAGCACCTCGTGGCCCTCGATCACGTGGGCCACGTCGTGCTCGGCGAGGATCACGTTCACGCGGTCGCGGAACTGGCCCTCCTCCGGGAAGCCATAGAAGGTGTCCGTGCGCTCCCCCGAGCTTCTGTTATGCCGAGAGGGTCGCCTCGATTACGTCCGCGACCTGGTCGTCCGACGCGACCTCGATCAGGAACGCGACGAGGTCCTCCTGCGGCGAGGGCTTGCTTGCGAGCGTGAACGCGCCGGACTCGGTGAGCAGGATCTGGTGCACGACGCCCGTGGTTGGCGAATCGCACAGGGTGCACCGAGCTCCTAACGCGCTCGGTCCAAAGGTGCGGTGCCATCGCCCTGCCCACGATCCCTCTGGAGAACAGATCATCGTGACGTCAGCCAGGGCATGGGGGCGCGCCGGCGCCGCATAAGGTGAGCCCCTCGTCGATCCGGACGCCTTCGGTGTAGACCGACCGAGGCGTGAAGCCGAACAGACGGTCGGCCTCCGCGAAGAGCGAGGGCGCGTCCGATCGCGTGAACGAGAGGCTGATGGTCACGCATCCGCCGGGGAACACGTAGTGCCGGATCGTCGCCGTCTCCGCGTCCGACTCCTCGAAGAGCCGGAGATCACTCGGTCCGGTCAGTGCGACCTCGACGGAACCGGTGAGGTCGCAGTCCGGGGTCATCGTAACCTCGACCGCCCGCGCCCCGACGCGGTCCGAGTCGAGCCAGAACCGAACCGAGCCTGAGCGCACATCGGATCCGGCGTAGCTCCACCCTGCCGGGAGCGGCTCGATACACGGGATGAACGTCGCCGAAGGCACGGCCTGCGCCGCGAGGATGAAGATCGATTGCCGGTGGACCCCTTCGCAGGAGACCTGCGCGTAGTGGCTGGCGGTACATGCCGAGGGGCTCAGTGCGACGACCGCGGCCAACCCGAACGCCCATCTCCGGGACTGCCTCACAGGAGGACCCTCCAGTTCGCTGCGACCAGGGTGAGCACCGCCAAGGCCCCGGCACACACCCCCAACGCAAGGCTCACCCGCCGTGCGCTCCATCGCTGGATCGCGACCGGTTCCCTTCGGGGGGCCATCGCCCGGAATCGACCAGCGAGATCGCGTCCATCTCTCTTGAGCGCGACGCGGAGCTGGGTCGGGGTAGCGACACCGCGCGCGGCGGCGAACGCTTCGGCGATGTCATCCTCCGTGAAGTGGCGAAGCGCCGCGCGGTACACGCGCTCGGCGTCACTCCGCAGCGCGAGGACCAGCATCATGTTCGCGAGGTCGACCGCCTGGCGCCACGGCGAGGGCCGGACCTGCACGAAGAACACGTCGATGAGCAGCACCTTCCCGTTGCGCACCATCAGGTTGGCCGGCTTGATGTCGCGATGGGCGACCCCCGCATCCCAGAGCCGCCGGATCAGCGTGAGGCCCTCATCGATCACGCCGTCATCGACGTCGGCCTCGCCGATCTCTCGGGCACCCTCGAAGAACTCCATCGCGATCAGGTATTCGCGCTCGGGCGTGATCTCGACGATCCCGAACGGCTCGGGCACGGCGACGCCCTGGTTCCGCAAAAGGAGGAGCGTGTAGTCCTCGTACTCCACGAACCGGCGGACGCTCTGGAACGGCGCCTCGTCCTCGAGCGACCCGTAGAGGATCGTGCGCCCGAGCTTGTACCACCGGTCGGCACGCACGTGGTTGGTCGCGTAGAGCTTCGCGAACAGCGGCCGCGCGGACGCGTCGACGCCGGAGGTCACTGAGAGGCGAAGAGGCGTGGATCCCCCGGAGCCTTCCAGCCCGACGGGCCTCAGGTCGAGGACCGTGAGGCCGAGCTGATCGTGCACCGCCGCTCTGATCGCGTCGCCACGCCGGCCCCTCACATCGAGGTGTGCCGTCCGTCCACCTCGATAGGTCACCGGGAACACGTCGTTCGGAGCCACGAGCCGAAACGCCACGACCGGGATCGCGACCCCGAGGATGACGGCAGCGATCACATCCGTGGGGTTGTCGAGCGCGAGGTAGAGCCGGTTCGCGCCGAAGCCCGCGATGATCGAGCCTGCGAGCCACATGCCGTTCGACCTCTGACGTCCCGATGGCAGCAACCCGTATGCCGCCCCGACGAGCGTGACCGTGAGCGCCGCCACCGGTGCCGAAGGGAAGGAGAACCCGCTCCAAGACCCAAGGATCCGCACCCCTACAGGACGCGCCACCGCCACCAGGATCGACAACTCGTACACCACGGCCTCGACGGCGACGACGCTGATGAGGAAGGCTAGGAGGTGTCGCCAGCGCCGGAACACGACGAGCGCTATCAAGGTGCCCAGCCGTA
>DASWDB010000047.1:0-8056 GCA_036395715.1 Actinomycetota bacterium
TCATCACCGTGTCGAGGGCCAGCCCGTCAGACTCGGCGGACACCGACAGCCCGACGCCATCGAGCGCATCCAGGCTCGTGACCCCCGTCGTCAGCCCGGCCGCACCGAGGACGTCACCGAAGGTGCCGAGGAGCTGTCCGGTGTCGACGAACGCGACGCCGAGCCGTGACTGCGGCAGGGCGCCGGTCACGCGCTGGAAGGTGGCATCGTCCGCGATCGCGGGGCCGCCGTGGGCGGTGTCGATGACCGCCGAGACCGCAGCCTCGTCGGATCCAAGCACGACGACGCCGTCGACGATCGCGAAGGCCGGCTCGTTCCGGGCCCCGAACGATTCGGGGACCGTGATCTGGACACCGTCGTGGTCTGTGGTGTGAAAGGTCGTGCCATTGGCCTCGAGCCCCGACCGCAACTTCTGGAGCGAAGCCTCAGCTGCACCCTGATCGTCCGCAGCGATCAGCGCAGCGAACGACGTATCGGTCGCGCTTCTTACGTCCACGTAGAGACCAACCTCTGATCCGACCCATCCCACGTCCTCGTGGGTCAGGCCGACGTACTGCAGCATGTCGTCCAGGGTCCGGTCGAGCTGTTGCTTGATTCGGGCTTGGTCTGCGAGCTCGGGGAACTTCGACGTGATGCGGAGCAGGTTCACCTTCTGGCTCGCGGCCGGATCGAGGTTGGCCGTCACGACGACGTCGGCGCCGGCGGGAACCTTGTTCAGGATCACTTCGCCACTGCCCCGAAGCAGCATGAAGGCGGCCGCGGCGGCCGAGCCCGCCAGTACGAGGATCGCGGCGAGCGCGATCCCGGCGACCTTGAGCCCGCGGCGGGGGGCCGGCGACGACACCTCGCCCCCCTCGGTCACCTCCGCCATGGTGATCGGCAGAGCGCCCTGCGGAGGAGCCGGCGGGATCGAGCCTCCGCCCGCCGGCGGTTGAGGATCGAGGCTCCAGGTGTCACCCGGCTTCGCATCGGCCGGAGGGCCGGTCACATCGTCGGTCGGTGGCTGGTCGCTCACGGTGAGGTGTCCTTCCGTTGGCGTTCGGTCGCGTCGAGGTATCGACCGGGCACGATCGCAAGCGTAGTGGCCATCGGTTCCCTCCGCGAGGAACCCTCGGGTTAGGCCTCGAGCACCGCTCGGCGAAGGGTGCACGAGTCCAGCCGGTCGGGGAGCGGCACGATGCCGATCCCCGGGCCGTCCGGGACGCGCATCGTTCCGTCGCTCTCGAGTACGAACGGCTCGGTCAGATCCTCCGGGAAGTAGCGACCCGACGCGCTCGTGTCGTTGGGAAGGGTGAACCCCGGCATCGCCGCGAGCGCGAGATTCGTCGCCCGACCGATCCCGGTCTCGAGCATCCCCCCGCACCAGACCGGGACGCCGGCCCGGAGGCAGACATCGTGGACCGCGCGCGCCTCGAGCACCCCGCCGACACGGCCCTGCTTGATGTTCACGATCCGGCAGGCGCCGAGCTCGAGGGCGGCGGCCGCGTCGGCCGCCGACCGGATCGACTCGTCCAGGCATAGATCCGTTCGGATCTGTGCCTGGAGCCTCGCGTGTTGGATCAGATCCTCGTGATGGAGCGGTTGTTCGATCATCAGCAGACCGAGATCGTCGAGCGCGCGGAAGATGTCGAGATCGTCGAGCGTGTACGCTGCGTTCGCGTCCACGGAGAGCAGGATGTCCGGATGGTCGGCTCGGATCGGAGCGACCCTGGCGACGTCCAGACCCGGCGCGATCTTGAGCTTGATCCGCCGGTACCCCTCGTCGAGGTACCCGTCGACCTGCGCGCGCAGCTCCTCGACGGTCTGGGTGATGCCGACCGACACGCCGCAGACGACGGCCTCCTTGTCCGCCCCCAGAGAGGAGGCGAGCGACTCATCGCGGTCGCGCAGCTCCGCGTCGAGCACCGCGTTCACGAGCGTCGCCTTCGCCATCGGGTTCCCGCGCACGGAGCCGAAGACGGCGCGGAGCGACTCCGCCGACACGTCATCCTCGCGCAGCAGCGCGGGCCCGAGGAACCCTTCGATCGCGCTCCAGGCGCTCTGGTTCCACTCCGCGCTGAAGCCGGGCTCGATGTCGGCGACGCATTCGCCCCAGCCCTCGGCGACGTCGGTCTCGACCCGGACCACCACGCATTCCTTGCGTGTGGCGACGCCGAACGACGTTCGGAACGGCCGCACGAGCGGCAGCCCCACCAACAGGAGCTCGACGCGCCGGACCCTTGTCACCGCGCCGCTCCCTCCTTCGCGAACAGGTACCGCGAACCTTCGCGGTCGAAGGCGACGCCGATCTCGCCGCGCGCGATCGCCTCCTCGGCGGCGGTCGCGACGTCATCACGCCACCGACGGGCCTCGTCCGGGTTGCGCGTTCGCAGTTCCTGATGATCGGGGGGGATCGGGATCTCGGTGGCGGCGGCCGTGACGAAACGCGGGCCAGGTGCGCGCGGGAGGTCCCAGCGCACCATGAACCGATCGCTCCGCTCCCCGAGGTTGAGATCGTCGGTCATCGCGCCGTAGTAATCGCGCGCGAACCCGTCGACCACGGCGCCGAGCTTGCCGAGGTTGAGCCACGCGTTCCGCGCGACGAGAGGATCGAACGTCCACCGCACGACGCGGATCCCCTGATCGAGGGCTTGCGCACGCTGCGTGAGCTTCAACGCGTAGCCCACGCCCCGGTGGCGGCGGTTGGGCAGCGTCGCCAGCATGTGCGAATGGACGTGCAACCCACCTGCGTCTACGCCGGCCCAGCCCAGGACGAACCCGATCAGGTCGGAGCCGTCGAACGCGCCCCAACACACGTTGCCGCTGGCCGCCAGGGCGCGGATCACCTCAGGGTCGATCCGCTGGCCTCCCCACGTCGCCTGGATCACCCCGTTGATCCGGTCGGCGTCCTCGATACCGGGAAGCGGCCAGAGCTCCACGCCCGCGCCGTGGGCCGCGGCGCGGGCGAGCTCCCACGCATCGGTCATGACGGCGAGCGTAACAACGCGGAAGACCCGCGCCTGTGGCGCGGGTCTTCACAGGGAAGGGGTGGCGTCGCTCTCGGTCTACCCGCCGGCGGGAGGGGGAAGCTCTTGCCACTCGACGTCGTCGAGGTCGCTCCCCTGCTTCCGCTTCCAGAACGTGAGCACCGCTCCGATCGCCGCCAGGATCGCCGTGATCTTGAGGAGCTTCCGGAAGAAGCCCTTCTTCTTCTTTCCCGTTCCTTCGCTCTCGTCGCCCAAGGGGATCCTCCTCATCGTGGGACTGGATGGATCTGAACCCATCGACCACTGCATCATCAGGACATCCGAAGGGTAGCCGCTACCTGCCGCGTTCGGGAAGGGCCTGCTCAGAGCATGTGGGATCCGTGACATGACGATCGGTGTGGGCCTGGATGGACTTGAACCATCGACCTCTTCCTTATCAGGGAAGCGCTCTAACCGAGCTGAGCTACAGGCCCGTGCAGTCAGACATCGAAGGATCCCGAGGAACTCATGGAGGGTAGCCAGGGTTCAGGAACGCGTCAAACGAAACCCGTCAGCCCCGATGCCGTTCGGAGAGCGTGACCTCGACACCGCCGACGATGTCGCTGATCAAGTTGTACAGGAGCGCGATGAACACCGTCAGCGCCGTCCACACGAGCGCGAACACGCACCCGGCGAAGAAGAGCCAGCTGAAGATCTTCGTCCCGTTGATGACGGCTGGTGTGCATCCGTACGTGCCTTGATCCGGCTTCACCAGGCAACCGATCCACTGCGCCACGTGGTCGGTGACGCCTGCGGCCTGGAGCACCAAGAAGATGATCAGGAGCGCGAGCCAGATCACGAGCATCATGCAGAACGAGAACAGCAGCGAGAACCGGAACACCGAGAGCAGGCCGAAGCGCCTGACCGTGACCTTGGTGCGCCGTGGCTCCCCGAAGGCGCGCGAACGCTCCGCCCGGCGTGGCCGGACCGTGCCGCCCAACTCCACGTCGATGACGGGAGGATCGGGGGTGGGCGCTTGTGTGAAGGGTTCTTCAGCCGTCGTGGTCATCCTCGCACCAGGGAAGGTCCTAAGGGTACGCCGGGGAGAGGGCAAGCACCCGGAAGCCCGGGATCATGTTCGGAACGGGCCCTCCCCGGCGAAAAGGAAGCGAACGTGCGCCACGGCGGCGATCGCCAGCATTGCGGGGGCGACGATCCAGGATGCCGGCTCCACATCCGTGAGGAACAGCAGGCCGCCCACGCCGATGCCGGCGCCCCCAAGGGCGAGCACAGCATCGACGACCCGGGGCGGGACCCGGGTCCGGAGCGGGAACGCGGCCAGGACAAGCACCGCTGAGGCTGCCAGCAGCGTCGTCCAGGCGCCCACGGGGCTCATGACCGCGAGGATACGGTGCCGTCAAGGCGTCGTTGGTCGATGCCGATGCACACCCGTATGGAAGGCTGCGTGCACGGCATGGAGTCGGCCTGGTGCTTCCCGTGCCGGATCGAGCGGGGCGGGGCGGACCCGCGAACCGCGTGGGGTCTCAACGCATGGGACGACGATCGTGACCCTGAAGAGCGGCGTGGCCCGATGAGCATCGCCCAGGCGAGCTACCTCAGATTCCTGTGCGAGGAGTTCGACGAGATCTTCGATCCTTCGCTCACCGACGGCGAGTCCGCCATCGTCGTGGAGAGCTTCCTCGACGAACCGATGACCGACTCGCAGGCGAGGACGCTGTTCTTCCTGAGTCAGGTCGTCGGCGCGGAGGCCGACACCGGGCTCACCTACGGCCAGGCGCGATCGAAGATCAGGAGCCTGGTGGCGCTCCGCGGCCTCAAGTCCGCCTGAGCGAGATCCTTCCCGAGTCCGGCCGCGGCGCGAGGGCAGAACGCCCTGCGATGATGCGGTCGTGGCCACGTCGATCCCCGCGCCCGACGACGACGCTCGTCGAGGTCTTCGGCTCGCATTGACCGGTCTCGGCGGGATCCCCCTGACCATCGTGCTCGTCGGGCTGGCGCCCCACGGGCTCCGTGCCGGCCTGTACCTGGTGGGACTCGCCGCCGTGGCCGGGGTGTCGATCTTCGGGGGGGTCCGGGCGAGGCGGGCCCTGAGCGCCGGCACCGCGCTCAGGGCCCGTGCGGTCGCCGGCGCGGTGCTGGGACTCTGGCTCGGCACCACGGCGGCCGTGCTGTGGTTCTGGATGTTGGTGGGTGTGGCGTTGTGAGGAGGCCGCGCCCGTGTCGACCGTGAGCGTCGAGAGCGACCTGCGGATCATCCTGTGGATCCAGGCCGTCCGCGCGTTCCTCTACGGCTTCGGTGCCGTGATCCTGGGCTCGGTCCTCGCGCACAACGGTGCGAGCGACCTCGAGGTGGGGATGCTCGGCGCGGCGATCCTTGCCGGCATGGCGTTGTCCGCGATCGCCGTCGGCCTCGTCGGCGACCGGGTCGGTCGCCGACGAACGTACGCCGGTCTCCTGGTGATCCTCGGCATCGTCGGTCTGGGCTACGCCCTGACCGACCGCGTCTGGGTCCTCATCGTCCTCGCGCTGTTCGGCACGATGTCGACCGACGCGAATGAGAACGGCCCACTCACGACGCTCGAGCAGGCCATGATCGGACAAGCTCCGGCCTCGTCACGCTTGCGCGTCTTCGGCCGGTACAACGCGATCGCCTTCCTGACCGGTGCCCTCGGGGCGTTGGCGGCGGGCGGGCCGGCGTTCCTGCACCACATCTGGGCCGGCGCCCCCGCCGACCGCCGGTGGTTCCTGCTGTTCCCGATCGGCGCGATCGTCTGCGTGTGGCTGGCGACGCGACTCAGCGGCACGATGGAGGTCGAGGTCCGCTCGCGCGCCCGGTTGGACCGGTCGCGCGAGCAGGTGGTCAGGCTCGCCTCACTCTTCTCGATCGACGCCTTCGCGGGCGGCTTCGTCGTGACCGTCTTCATGGTGTTCTGGTTCTCCAAGCGGTTCGGCGCGTCGCAGGAGCTCATGTCGGCGGTGTTCTTCGCGGCAGGGCTCCTGCAGGCCGCGTCGTCCATCGCGGCGAGCCGGGTCGGCGCGCGGTTCGGATTGTTGAACACGATGGTGTTCACGCACCTGCCGTCCAACATCCTGCTGATCCTGGTTCCGCTGATGCCGACGCTCCCCCTCGCGATCGCGGTCCTCCTGCTCAGGTTCGCGCTGTCGCAGATGGACGTGCCGACCCGGCAGGCGTACATCGCGGCGATGGTGGATCCGGAGGAACGGACGGCGGCCGCGGCAACGACCAACACGGCTCGGTACGTGGCGCGTCCGTTCGGTCCCCTGGTCGGCACAGCGCTCATGCACTCGGTCGCTCTCGGGGCGCCCTGGGTCGTCGCGGGCGGGCTGAAGTCCGTCTATGACCTGATCCTGTGGCGCGTGTTCAAGAAGGTACCGCTCCCCGGCTAGACCTACTCCTCGTCCATCTGGATGATGACGGGGGCGATCGCCGCGACGTTCTCGCCGTCGTCGACCCGCATCGTGCGGACGCCCTGGCTCGATCGCCCGACCCGTCGGATGTCGGCCGCGCCGACCCGCTGCACCTTGCCTCCCGACGAGATCGTCAGCAGGTCCTGGTCCTTCGAGCCCACGAAGGCTCCCGCGAGGAGGCCCGTCTTGTTGGTGATCTGGTGTCCGATCACGCCCTTCCCACCTCGACCCTTCGTCGGGTAGTCCGTGAGCTTCGAGCGTTTGCCGTACCCGTTCCGCGAGACCGAGATCATCTCCTCCCCCATCGACGCGAGGCCCAGCGAGATGACCTCGTCGTCGTCCGCCAGCCGCATCCCGATCACGCCCGCGGTCGAACGGCCCATGGAGCGCACGAGCGCTTCGCGGAACCGGATCGCCTGCCCCTTGCGCGAGACGAGGAACACGTCGTCCTTGCCGTTGGTCAGCTTCACGTCGATCAGCTCGTCACCAGCGTGGAGGTTGATCGCGGCCAAGCCCGTGCGCGGGGAGTCGTACTCGGGCAACTTGGTTTTCTTCACCATCCCGCGGCGGGTGGCGAACAGCAGGTACCGATCGTCGTCGTACTCCTTCAGGTCGAGCACCGCGGAGATCTTCTCGTCGCCCGAGATGGCGACCCCCGGCAGGTTGGCCGCATACAGACCGCGTGCCGTCCGGCTGGAATCCGCCACCTCGTGGACCTTGACCCGATAGACCTTGCCCCTCGTGGTGAAGAACAGGAGCCAGTGGTGCGTCGTGGTGGTGAAGACGTTCGAGACGACGTCCTCTTCCTTCAGGTTCGCGCCCTTGATCCCCCTGCCACCACGCCCTTGCCGCCGGAACGTGTCGATCGCCGCCCGCTTCACGTAGCCGGCGCGGCTGACGGTGATGACGACGTCCTCTTCGGCGATCAGGTCCTCGACGTCGAAGGCTCCCTCATCTGCCTTGAGCTGGGTCCTGCGGGGATCTCCGTACTTCTTCTTGATCTCCGCGAGCTCGTCCTTGATCACGCCCCTGAGCTTCTTCGGGCTCCTCAGCAAAGAGTCCAGGTACTTGATCCGTGCGAGCAGGTCTTTGTGCTCCTGCTCCAGCTCGGCGCGGGCGAGCCGCGTGAGCCGGCGGAGCGGCATGTCGAGGATGTGGTTCGTCTGGATCTCGCTCAGCTTGAACTTCGCCATGAGCTTGGTCCGGGCCTCTTCGGAGTCCTGCGAGCCCCGGATGATCTTGATCACCTCGTCGAGGTGGTCGAGGGCGATCAGGAGGCCCTGCACGATGTGGTCGCGCTCTTCGGCCTTCCGCTTCTCGTACTTCGTGCGCCGCGTGACGACGTCGATCTGGTGATCGACGTAATACCCGATCATCTCGGCGAGGTTCAGCGTGCGCGGCACCCCGTCGACGAGGGCGAGCATGATCACCCCGAAGTTGTCCTGTAGCTGCGTGTGCTTGTAGAGCTGGTTCAGCACCACATGCGGGTTCGCGGTTCGCTTGAGATCGATCACGAGCCGCATCCCCTCGCGACCGCTCGAGTGGTCTTGGACATCCGCGATGTCCTTGACCCTTCCGGTCTTCACGAGGTCCGCGATCTTCTCCGCGAGCCGCGCCTTGTTCACCTGGTACGGCAGCTCGGTGACGACGATCCGCGACCG
>DASWDB010000048.1:0-14474 GCA_036395715.1 Actinomycetota bacterium
GAGGAAGGACGCAGGCCGGGACGACTCAAGCGACCCCATCCCCCCGCGGCGGGAGTTTGGTCTCCAACCCTCGCACCCCGCCGTCGACCTGGCCTTGCGGGAGGGCCGGCACCTCGGTGCCGGCCCTCCCGTCGCGTTCGGCTCAGCCGGCCACGGGATAGCGGCCGCCGAACCTCGCCTCGGACGCCCCCAGCGCTGCGTCCCGCTCGATCACGGCGGCTCACCGCTGAGCGAGCGTGCTCGTTCGACCTGCCGCACGAGATGCTTCCGCAATCGTTCGCGGAACGCCTCGACGTCATCCTCATCGGTGACGTCGCCGGCTGCCAGCAGTGGCTCCCCGAAGACGATCGCGAGACGGGGCCGCCACGGACGCCCCCTGGAAAAGCCGCCCTTCGGCCACCGGCGGTGCGTGCCCCAGATGCCGACGGGGATCACCGGAGCGCCGCTGGGAAGCGCGATGCGTGCCACCCCACTCCGGATCCGCATCAGCGTGTCCGGGTCACCGTTCACCGTGCCCTCCGGCGCCATGGCGAGCAGGACGCCCTCCTTCACACCGGTGAGGGCTGCGTCCAGTGCCGACCCGTCACCTTCGCCGCGCCGGATCGGGATCTGGTCGTACCGACGGAGGATCCAGCCGAAGAACCCCTTCCCGAAGAACTCGGCGGCGACCAGGAAGCGGCTCTCGCGTTTGATCCGGCGGCCGATCTCGATCGCGAGCACAGGTCCGTCAAGCGCACTCACGTGGTTGAACGCGACGATCGCCGCCCCGCTCGACGGCACATGCTCAAGGCCTACGACACGCGTCCTGAACACCAGACGGACGAGCGGCGTGACGACCGGGAGGCCGACGCGCCACCAGCGGTTCAGCTCACCCCCCGCCACGAGCGGCATGCTAGCGTCCGACCCATGGACGTGCTCGCGATCCGCGACCTCGCGGCCGCCCATCGGGACCGATACCTCGTCGCGCTCCGAACGATGGTGAACATCGATTGCGGAACGTTCAACCGGGCAGGCGTCAACGACATCGCCGATCGGTGCGAGTCGCGCTTCCGAGAGGGCGGTTGGGAAGTGCAACGGATGGGTCACGTCTCCGGCGACGATGGAGCGGAGCTCGGGGACACGGTCGTCGGTACGTTCCGGGGCTCGGGGAACTCCCGTGTGTTGATGATCGGCCACATGGACACCGTGTTCGACGATGGGACGGCGACCGAGCGTCCGTTCTCGGTCCGAGGGAACCGTGCGTACGGACCGGGCGTGAGCGACATGAAGGGAGGCCTCCTCGCGGGGTTCTTCGCGGCGGACGTGCTCCGCGACGCGGGCTTCGATGCGTTCGAGCGCATCACGTACGTCTGCAACCCCGACGAGGAGATCGGTTCGCCGTCGTCGAGCGCGACGATCGGGCGTCTCGCCGCCGACCACGACGCGGCGCTCATCTTGGAATCCGCTCGTGCGAACGGCGACGTCGTGTCCGCACGCAAGGGGACAACCGACTACACGATCCGGATCCACGGCCGCGCCGCGCATGCCGGCGTGGAACCCGACGAAGGGCGAAGCGCCGTCATCGAGGCCGCGCACAAGGCGATCGAGGTCGCCGGCATCCATGGGCGGTGGCCGGGGGTCACGTGCAACGTCGGCGTCCTCCGAGGCGGAACGAGGTCGAACGTCGTGGCCGAGGAGGCGGTGCTGGCGGTGGATCTGCGCGCGCCCGAGCTTGCGACGCTCCAGGAAGCGAAGCGAGCCATCGAGGCCGTGTGCGCCCAACCCCGCACGGACGGCGTCACGATCTCGGTCCAACCCGACGGATGGCACCCACCAATGGAGAAGACCGACGCGTCGCGGCGCTTGGTGGACGAGGCCGTGTCGGTTGCGAACGAGCTCGGGTTCGCGTTGTCCGATGCGGCGACCGGTGGGGCCTCGGATGGGAACACGACCAGTGCCGCGGGCTGCCCGACCCTCGATGGGCTTGGGCCGGTAGGTGGTGCTGCGCACGGCCGGGACGAATGGCTCGATCTCGAGAGCGTCGTCCCACGGATCGCGCTGCTGGCCGGGGTGATCGCGAGGGTATGAGCGAGGACACTGCCTGGCGCTTCGACGAGCTGCACCCGGACGCCTACCGGATGCTCGTGGAGGGCGTCCCGGCGATCCTCTACCTCGACCGGCCCGATGAACTGTCGACGAACCTCTACACCAGTCCGCAGATCGAATCGTTGCTCGGGTACTCCGTCGAGGAGTGGATGGCGGATCCCGGGCTGTGGAGGGAGGCGATCCACCCAGACGATCGCGACCGGGTCTCGCTCGCGAACGAGGAATCCAACCGCAACGCGGAGCGCTATCTCGATGAGTACCGCATCATCACGAAGAACGGCCGGACCGTCTGGATCCGCGACGAAGCCGCGCCTGTCCGCGGGCTGGACGGCACGCTCCTGTATTGGCGCGGTGTGATGCTGGACATCACCGATCGCAAGGAGGCCGAGGAGAAGCTCCGGTGGAGCCTCGATGTGCTCCGCAGGACGCTTCAGCAACGTCGCGAGTTGGCACGGCGCCTGCAGAACGCTCAGGAGTCGGAGCGCCAACGGATCGCGGCGGACATCCATGACGATCCGATCCAGGTGATGAGCGCCGTCGACATGCGTCTGCAGATGCTCACCGAGTTCCCCGACTCGATCACCCCCGATGCGATCGCCGGGATCGAATCGGAGGTCCATGCGGCGATCGAGCGGCTCCGCTCGATGCTCTTCGAGCTCCGTCCCGCCGCGCTCGACCGGGAGGGTCTCGTTCCCGCGCTCCGCATCTACCTCGAGCGGAGAGCGAAGGCGAGCGACTGGGTCGTGGGGATCATCGACCGTATGACGCAGGAACCGGATCCCGACATGCGGGCCCTGCTGTACCGGATCGCGCAGGAAGCGATCGCCAACGCGGCGAAGCATGCGCAGGCGTCACGGGTCCAGATCGAAGCCGTGTCGGCGGGAGATGGCGTGACGCTCCGTGTCCGCGACGACGGACGTGGTTTCGTCCCGGATCTGGACGCCGCTCCCGCGCCGGGTCACTTGGGCCTGTCGACGATCGTCGAACGGGCCGAGCTCGCCGGAGGGTGGGCGCGGATCCACAGCTCGCCGGGCGAAGGCACGACCGTGGAGTGCTGGCTGCCGTTGGACGTCGCCACCGGCGATCCTGCACTCGGTGCGTGAAACGCTCCTCAGACCGAAGCTTCCGCGCGGGTCGCCTCGACCGCTCGACCCGTCGAGGGATCGAAGTAGTGGAACCGCGAGGGGTCGAGGGACAACGTGATGGATCCACCCGGTTTCACGCTGGTGCGCGCATCGACGCTCGCGCAGAAGATGCACTTCGGGGCTTCCGACGCGAGCAGGAGATCGTCGTCGCTGTCTTCGACGGTCGCGGCCCGGATCTCTTCGGCCGTCACCGGTGGCTCGTCCACCTCGAACAAGACGTTCACCTCGGACCCGAGCTCTTCGGTCACCTCGGCGGTGACGTCGATCGTGGGGAGCGATTCATCCCGCCAGACGTTCGCGTCCTCCATGTCCGACGGACGCACGCCGAGGATGACCCGCTTCCCTTCGTAGGCCGAGAGGTCCACGCGGTCGCCGCTCGGGAGGTCCCATCCACCGAATCGGAGTCGTCCCGCTCGCACCTCGGCTTCGACGAGGTTCATCGGCGGGGAGCCGATGAACGCTGCCACGAACAGGTTCGTGGGATGGCGATAGAGCTGTTGCGGTATGTCGACCTGTTGCAGCACGCCGTCGCGGAGCACGGCCACGCGCTCGCCGAGCGTCATCGCCTCAACCTGATCGTGCGTCACGTAGACGGTGGTGGTCTTGAGACGTTCGTGCAGCAGCATGAGCTGACCCCGCATCTGCACGCGGAGTTTCGCGTCCAGGTTGGACAGCGGCTCGTCCATCAGGAAGGCCTGAGGTTCGCGCACCATCGCGCGCCCCATCGCGACCCGTTGCCGCTGTCCACCCGACAGCTCCGCCGGCCGGCGCTGTAACAGCGGCAGGAGCCCGAGGATCCGGGCGGCGTCGAACACACGCTCCTTGAGCTCGGCCTTCGGGGTCTTGCGCAGCTTCAGCCCGAAGGCGAGGTTCTGTTCGACCGTCATGTGCGGGTACAGGGCGTAGCTCTGGAACACCATCGCGATGTCTCGCGCCTTCGGTTCCAGATCGGTCACCTGCCGGTCTCCGATCGTGATCTCGCCGGCCGTGACGTCCTCGAGCCCCGCGATCATCCGTAGGATCGTGGACTTGCCGCATCCGGACGGGCCAACGAGGACCATGAATTCGCCGTCCGCGATCTCGAGCGAGACGTCATCGACGGCGACCACGTCCTCGGCGAAGAGCTTGGTGATCCGATCCAGGACGATCCTCGACATCAGGACTCCTCTCGTCGACGTGCCCGCTGCGCCTCCGGTCTTGGCCGCGGTCCGCGTCGGGCGGCAGTCTTCGCCGTCAACCCTTCGTGCGTCAAACCTGCCCGAACCCGCCGTTGCGCGGCTCCCCGCGCGCCGAGGTGGTCGAGCCCGATCAATGCGGCGCCGACCACGGGTGGCGCATCCAACACGAGCACGCGCGCATCGGGTGCGAACGCGCGGACTCCCGCTTCGATCCGCTCCAAGAAGGGCTGCCACCCGCTCTGGAACACCCCGCCGCCCAGGACGACGTCCACGTCGAGCCTCTGCATCCGCAGCCGGCGGATCGCCACGGTCGCCATCGCGACGATCTCGTCCGCCTGTCGCCACACGACCTCCCGGGCGATGCGATCACGCCGCCGGGCGGCGCGGAACAGGACGGGCGTCAGCTCCGTGAGCCGATGTTCCCCCAGCGTGCCCCGGTAGAGCGCCTCCATGACCTGGCTCGGACGGCGCATGCCGAAATGGGTGGGCACGAGGGTTCGCAGGAGCGTCGGGTCACCGCGGCCGTCCTCGGCGCGGATCGCGTGCCACAACGAAAGGGTGCCGAGCTCGATCCCACCTCCGAAGTCCCCGCTCACCGGGCCGATCGCGGGGAAGCGCGTGACGCGACCATCGGGGGCCACGCCCGAGCAGTTGGTTCCGAAGCCGCACACCACGCCGACCCCCCACGAACGCTCCGTCCCCGCCCGGAGCACGGCGAAGCTGTCGTTCCGCACCAGGTCCTCGATCGCGAGCGCATGCGTGCGCAGCCATCGCACGATCCGTCGATCGTCGACGGGGAGGTCCGCACCCGACAGGCAGAAGACGCCGAGCTCGGCGAGGGGCGCGGCCGAGGGGTCGCGTCCCGCGACCCGCGCGGCCGCGCGCGTCGCCTCCAGGATGGGACGCATGTGCTCATCCTCACCGGGGACGCCGTCCGAGCCCGCGCCGGTCGCGATCCGTGCCGCGCCGAGGACCGTGCCGTCGCGGCGGATGAGCACGGCGTCGACCTTGCTGCCCCCCCCGTCGACCGCCAGCAGGGCCGCTCGGTTCATGGCAGCTCCACCAAGGCATCGACCGTCACGAACCGGGTCTCACGGTGCAGGTCACCGAGCACGAGCGGAAGGGCCTCGACGGTCCCCCCGGGCCACGTGTGGAGCAACAGCACCGCGCCGTCGCCGTGGCGTCGGATCCCGGCGACCGCATCGGCGGCGATCGCCTGCGGCGTCCGCGCCGGCTCCCAATCCTCGGCCTCGACGTGCCACCCGACGTTGCGGTAGCCGGCCGCTGCGATCGCAGCGAGCACGCGAGGGTCTTCGGCACCGCTTCCCCACGGGCAGCGGAACCACGGCCGCGGGTCTCGACCGGTCGCCTCGACGATCGCGTCCCGTGCGGCGCCCAGGTCCTCGCGAAGGCCCTGATCGTGGAGCAGCGGCATCCTTGCGTGATGGTGCGAATGGTTGCCGACGAGATGGCCCTCGTCGGCGATCCGGCGAGCCGTGGCGGGGTAAGCCTCGGCCCATCGACCCTGCACGAAGAAGGTCGCTCGGACGCTTGCGGCGGCCAGCAGGTCGAGGATCCGGTCGGCCGCGCGTGGTGGGCACCACGAGCGGTCCGGGTGTTCCGCGTCGAAGGTCAGCGCGACGCGATCGGACTCACTCACGGGTTGTCACCTTCGCGGCGTGGACGTAGGAGCCAGGAGTTCGGCCGCGCGTTACCGAGAGCCGCCACGCCAAGAGCTGCGCGGGCACCACGGCCGCGGCGGGGCTGAGCAGTCGGTCGAGCCGTCCGATCTCGATCGACACCGTGCCGACGGGTACCGATCCTCCCGTCGTCACGAGGAGGACGGCCGCGCCCAGTTCCGCGAGCTCGGAGCCGAGTGTCCGGTCGAGCTCGGCGGTCTCGGGTTCCGTGGCGATGACGATCGCGGCCAGGTCGGGACCGGCCAGCTCGAGCGGCCCGTGGCGGAACTGGGCCGCCTGGAGCGACTCGATCGGCATCCCCACGGCCTCCTTGATCGTGAGGGCGCCCATCTCGGCGGCCGCGCGGGCGGCGCCTCGACCCAAGATCACGGTCGTCGCGCGGCCGCCGTGCCAGGCGACGAGGCGATCGGGGAGCTTCCGATCGGAGACCAGGCCGGCGATCGCGTCGGCGGTCCGCTCGGCCTCCAGCGCGATCGTCGCCGCCGCATCGTGCGCCGGGTCGCCGGCGATCGTGCGGGCGAGCGCGCCGAGCGAGGCCAGCGCGCAGACGAAGGTCATCGTCGATGGCCCCATCTCCCGGCCCGCGCGGGTGTCGAGCGCCACGTCGGCCAGGGGGGCCAGCGTGTTGCCGAGGCCGTTCGTGACGGAGGCGATCGTCGGGGTCCGCCGCGCGCCACGGAGGGTCCGTGCGACGCCGACGGTCTCGGCGCTCTCGCCGGACTGGCTGACCAGGACCAGGAGGTCCTGCTCGCCGAGCATGGGGAGCCGGAAATGCAGGAGCTCGGCGGCATCGACCATCAGCGCTGCAACGCCGGCGGCGGCGAGCGCCGTGACGGCCGGGTAGCAAGCGTCGTAGGAGCTCCCCATCCCCGACAGGACGATGCGGCCACTCCGGGCCGGTCCGGCGGCGGCTTCCAGCGCCTGGGTCTGCTCGATCACGCCTGCCCCGGCCCTCCGGAGCGCGTCGGGCTGACCGCCGATCTCCGCGATGAATGGGTCAGGAAAGTTTCCTAACGATTTCATCGAGCGGAGTGTACGATGCCCGGCGCATGGGTGTGAAGGTTGCCGTGGTCGGCGGGGGGAGCACGTACACGCCCGAGCTCGTCGAGGGGTTCGTGACGCGCACCGACCGCCTTCCGGTCGACGAGCTCGTCCTGTTGGACATCGATCCCGAGCGGCTCGCGATCGTGGGCGCGCTCGCGGAGCGGATGGTGCGGGCGGCCGGATGGGCGGGGACGGTCCGGATGACCGACCGGGCGAACGAAGCGCTCGAGGGTGCGAACTTCGTGATCGTGCAGCTCCGCGTCGGCGGCAACCAGGCGCGGCTGCTGGACGAGACGATCCCGCTCCGGTTCGGCTGCATCGGCCAGGAGACCACCGGGCCCGGAGGCTTCGCCAAGGCGCTCCGGACCGTGCCCGTGGTGCTCGAGCTCGCCGAGCGCACGGCGGAGATCGGCGCTGCCGACGCGTGGGTCGTCGACTTCACGAACCCCACCGGGCTCGTGACGCAGGCGCTGCTCGACCAGGGACACCGCGCGGGCGGGCTCTGCAACGTGGCGATCGGGGTCCAGCGCGAGCTGGCGGCGCACCTGCACGTCGAGCCCAGCACGATCCGGCTGGACCACGTCGGGCTCAACCACCTCTCGTGGGTCCGCGCGGTGATCGTCGACGGCGTGGATCGGTTGCCCGAGCTCATGGAGGAGGCTCCCGAGGAGCTCACCGAAGCTGCGCCGATCGAGCTCGTCCGCGCGTTGGGGGCGATCCCCAGCTCCTACCTGCGGTACTACTACCGGACGGGCGAGGTCCTCGAACACCAACGGACGCACCGCACGCGAGCCGAGGAGGTCATCGAGATCGAGGCCGGCTTGCTCGAGCTCTATCGCGATCCGACCCTCGCCGCGAAGCCGCAGCTTCTCGAGGAACGTGGAGGCGCGTGGTACTCGGATGCCGCTGCGGCGCTCGTCGCCTCGCTCCACGCCGGCTCGGGCGACGAGCAGGTGGTCAACGTGCTGAACGAAGGTGCGATCCCGAACGTGCCGCACGGCGACGTCGTGGAGCTCACGTGCCGGGTGGATCGCGCGGGCGCGTTCGCTCGACCGACGGAGCCGCTCGCGCCGGAGATGCTCGGATTGGTGCAACACGCGAAGGCGTACGAGCGGCTGACGATCGAGGCCGCACTCACGGGATCCCGCGACACTGCGCTCAAGGCGCTGCTCACGAACCCGCTCGTTGGCGACGTGGACCGTGCGGCGCCGATGCTCGATGCGCTCCTCGACGCGAACCGCGCTCATCTGCCGCGCTTCTTCGCGGATTAGCCCCCGGGGAGTTCCCCGGCGTTGCGTTGGATCTTCGCGAGCGCCTCGACGGCCTGCTCGACCCCCGCGCGATCGGAACGGAACACGTTCTCGTCGATGTAGACGGACTCGCGCAGCCCCGCCGCCTCCGCGACCGGGAACGACATCCTGGAGGGATCCAGCCGTTCCCCATGCTCGACCGCGACGGGGAGCCGTGAGAGCGACGGCCGGAACAGGTCGTAGTCGGACATCGGCTCGTAGCCGGTCCACGCTCCGACCCCTTCCGCCTCGAGCGCGTCGCAGATGACCCGATTGGTCCGGCCGGCGAACAGCTCGGGTTCGATCGCCAGCACGTAGCGGTAGAAGCTCCAGCGGGTGATCCTGGGGTCGTGTGGCATGACGCGCACCCCCGGGACCTGCGCGACCAAGCCCTCGAAGGTCGCTCCGAGCTCGGCCCGCCGGGCCTGCTGCTCGGGGAACCGCCGCATGGCGACGATGAGGAGGGCGGCCTGGAGCTCACCGAGCCGGTAGTTGGCGCCGAACGTGTATTCCTTCTCGGCGTCGTCCTTCGGGCGGCCGCAATCGATGATCGAATGGGCGAGCCGGGCCAGGCGATCGTCGTTCGTGAGCAACGAGCCTCCTTCGCCGGCCGTCATGATCTTCGACGACTGGTGGCTGAAGGAACCGAAGTCGCCGATGCATCCGGCGCCCTCGCCGTTCCAGCGTTGCCCATGGGCGTGCGCACAATCCTCGACCACGGCGAGCGAGTGGCTCCGAGCGATCTCCATGAGGCGATCCATGTCCGCCATCTGGTGACCGAGATGCACGGGGATGATCGCCCGCGTCCGGGGGGTGATCGCGGCCTCGACCAGCGCCGGGTCGATCGTCCACGTCGCCGTGGTCACGTCGACGATGACCGGGAGCGCGCCGGCGGCGATCGGCGCGTACACCGTCGCGGCGAAGGTGAGCGCCGGGATGATCACCTCGTCTCCCCAACCGATGCCAAGCGCCTTGAGCGCCACCTCCATCGTCACGGTCCCGTTGGACATCAGCACGCCGTACCGAGCGCCCTGGTAGGCGGCGAACGCTTCCTCGAAGGCCGCGGCTTTCGGGCCCGGTTCGGGGAACCCGCCCCAGCGGCCGCTCCGGACGACCTCCTCGACCGCCGCAACGTCCTCATCGTCGCCGTGCGGCCAACCCGGGTACGGCTCCGCGCGAACGGGTGCGCCGCCGGCGATCGCGAGCTCTGGCATCTGTAGCTCCTTCGGGATCGATCGATCCTCCGAGCGAGAGCCTTGACCGGCCCCGCGACGCGAGGCTAGCATCCCCTCGGTTCGTTAGGAAAGTTTCCTGACTGATCGGATCGCTCCAGCGAGGAGACAGGACACGGTCGCGACCCAGACGTACGCCACGGGGACGCCAAGCCTGCTCCGGGCGATCAACGAACGCACCGTGCTCGAGCGTATCCGGCGGTCCGGGCCGGTCTCCCGGGCGCAGATCGCTCGGGAGACCGGCCTTTCGAAACCCACGGTCTCCCAGGCGCTCTCGACCCTCGAACGTGCCAACTTGGTCCGAGAGGCCGGGCGGACGTCCGGCGGCAAGGGTCCGACCGCGTTGCTCTACGAGCTGAACCCGGCCGCGGGCTGGGTGGTCGGGATCGACGTGGGTCGGGAGTACGTCCGGGCGGCCGTCGCCGATCTCACCGGGAAGATCGTCGCCCAACGGCGCAACGCTGCGCGAGCTCGAAGCGCGAAGACGCTGATCACCACGATCGGCTCCGTCGCGCGTGCCGCAGCCGAGTCGGCGGGCATCGGCTGGCGCCGCGTCACGGTGGCGGCCGTCGGCAGCCCCGGCGTGTTCGGCTCGGCCGGACATCCCCTGCTCGCCCATAACCTCCCCGGTTGGACGCGTGAGGGGGTCCTGGACGAGATCCGGCGGGAGCTCGCCACCTCGGTCGTCTTCGAGAACGACGTTAACCTCGCCGCACTCGGCGAGCGGAGGCGCGGCTTGGGGCGCGACGTCGACGATTTCGTCTACTTCCACGTAGGAACGGGTGTGGGTCTCGGGATCGTCATGCGCGGGGAGCTGTTCAAGGGAGCGAACGGCGCAGCGGGCGAGGTGGCGTACCTGCCGCTCGCGACCGCGGATCCTCACGACAAGGCTAATCGGCGGCGAGGCGCCCTCGAGACGGCGATCGGGGCCGACGGGGTGCTGACGGCCGCCAAACGTGCAGGTGTCCGCGGCACCACGACGGCGGCCGCGGTCTTCGATGCCGCCCGCGCCGGCGACCAGAAGGCGCTGCAAGCGGTCGCCTCGGTCGCCGAAGGGATCGCGCTGGGGATCGCGGCGATCGTTCCGGTCCTCGACCCGGCCCTCGTGATCCTCGGGGGCGGCATCGGTCGCAACGCGGACATGCTCCGCGAGCCGCTGGAGCGGGAGCTGCGTGCGCTGTCGCCGTTCCGGCCGCGGATCGAAGCGTCGGCGCTGGGTGAGGATGCGGAACTCGTCGGCGCGGTCTCGCTCGCGCTCGATGCGGCGCAGGATCGTCTGTTCTCCAGGGTGGACGCGGGGCGAGGGGTAGCGGTATGAGTCGGTCGGACGCACGGGACATGCGAGGAGGAACGAGATGAGACGGTTGTTGATGGTCGTGGTGGTCGCAGGGCTCGTCGCATCTGCGTGTTCGTCCAGCAGCACCGCCGGGCTCCAGCCGTCGGCGGCTCGATCGCTGACCTCGGCGGCGTGCACCACCAAGGGTTTGGAGGTCGGTGGCGCGAGCGCCGGCCCGAGCGGCGAGCAGCCCGTGACGATCCAGCTCTGGAGCTTCTACAGCGGCGGGGAGTTCAAGAAGTACTGCGAGGTTCTCCAGGACTTCCATCAGAAGTATCCGTGGATCTCGATCCAACATACGGGTGGGAAGTCGGACCAGGACATCTTCCGCGCGGTCAACTCCGACACCGCGCCGGACATGGCGATCACCTCGGGTCCCGACAACGTCGCGAAGTTCTGTTCGGCCAACACGTACACGAACCTCGCGACGTACCTCCAGAACGACAACATCGATCTCGCGGCGACGGTCCCCGACGCCGCGCTCCGATACACCAGCTACAACGGGGACCAGTGCTCGCTGCCGGTGCTCTCGGACGCGTACGGCCTGTATTACAACAAGGACATGTTCGCGAAGGCCGGCATCGCGGACGTCCCCAAGACGCTGTCGCAGCTCGAGGCCGACGCGAAGAAGCTCACGGTGCTCAACCCCGACGGCTCGATCAAGGTGGCCGGATACGTCCCGTTGCAGTCCTTCTACGAGAGCACGCAGCTCTACAATGGCGACTACAGCGGTGGCATCTGGTACGACCAGAACGGGAACTCCGCGTTCGCGTCGGACCCGAGCTGGGCCAACCTCCTGCAATGGCAGAAGAGCTTCATCGCCGATGTCTACGGTTCCGACGGCGACCACAAGCTGCAAGAGTTCTTCTCTAAGCTCGGCGGTCCCGACTCCGAGTGGTCGAGTTCCCATGGCTTCGAGACCGAGCAGGTGGCCATGATGATGGACGGTGAATGGCGCAACGCTTTCATCGCTGATGACGGGTCCAACGTGAACTACGGGACCGCACCGTTCCCCGTCGCGGACGACACCCCCGACCTCTACGGTGCCGGGCAGATCGGCGGAGACGTGGTCGGGATCCCCTCGAACGCGAAGAACCCGGACGCGGCGTGGTTGTTGCTGAAGTACCTGGCGCTCGATACGGGGGCGGAGGTCAAGCTCGCGACGATCCTGAAGAACGTCCCCACCACGTTCGAGTCGCTGAAGGATCCTGCCCTCAACAGCGATGAGCACTTCAAGGTGTTCCTGCAGATCTTCGGCAACGAACACTCGGGGTTCAAGCCGCTCACGCCCATCGGGTCCACCGACGCCGATCTGTGGGATTCGTTCATCGACAAGTGGGAGTCGGGCGGGGTGACCGACCTGCAGGGCGGTCTGCAGGACCTTGCAACCCAGATCGACAACCAGCTCCAATTGGGGTGAGCACGAAGACCGACATCGTCGCCGCACGGGCGGCGGGTGCGACGCCGGCCCGTCGGCGCCGCACCCGCCGGAGGTACCTCACGGTCGCGGCGTTCATGTCGCCGTGGATCGTCGGGTTCCTGGTGCTCTACGTGTACCCGATGCTCGCGAGCCTCTACTACTCCTTCACGAAGTACGACGGCAGCAAGGCGGGCCCTCGGTGGACCGGGCTATCGAACTACCAGTTCATGTTCACGAAGGATTCGCTCTTCTGGCTGTCGCTCCGCAACACGATCTGGATGGTCCTCGTGAGCGTCCCGCTCGCGATCCTGCTGGGGGTCGGCTCGGCATACGTCCTGACGAAGCCGCGTCGAGGGCGTGCGTTCTACCGAACTGCCTTCTTCCTGCCGACCATGGTGCCCGCGGTTGCAGCTGCGGTCGCCTTCCTGTTCCTCCTGAACGCCGGTGGTCCCATCGACAGGATCCTCGGGTTCTTCCACCTCCCTCAGCCCCTTTGGTTCGTCGTCGCCCAGTGGTCGAAGCCGGGCCTCGTCGTGATCGGGCTCTGGGGCGTCGGGAGCACGATGATCATCTTCCTGGCGGCGTTGCTCAACGTGCCCGCGCATCTGTACGAGGCGGCCGACATCGAGGGCGCGAATGCGTGGCAGAAGTTCCGGCGCATCACCCTGCCCATGATCAGTCCCGTCATCTTCTTCACGGCGGTGATCGGCGTGATCTACGGGTTCCAGTACTTCACCGAGGCCTACGTCGTGGGCGCGAGCGTCGGTAGCGCGGCCGGCAGCTCGAGCAGCGCCCTGGGATCTCCCCAGGGCTCGACGCTCTTCTACACGATCTGGCTCTACCAGCAGGGGTTCGAAAGCTTCCACCTCGGCTACGCGTCCGCGATGGCCTGGATGCTCTTCGCCATCGTCATGGCGTGCACGCTCGTCTTGATCAAGTCCTCGAACCGGTGGGTTTATTACCAGGGCGGGTTCCGGTGAGTGGCGCCGCCGTCGCGACGGTGGTGCCCCGGACGCGGCGCCGCACCGCGGAGGCGCGTCGCAGGGCGCTTCTGACCACGGTCGCCAACCACGCGGTGGCGATCGCTCTTACGGCCGCTTTCGTCCTGCCGCTCTTCTTCGTCGTGACGACCTCGCTCATGACGCAACAGCAGGCACTGAACCCGCACGATCTGATCCCGCATCCGTTCCAGTGGCGGAACTACATCGACATCTTCAGCGAGGAGCCGATCCTCCGCTACGGATGGAACACGTTCGTCTACGCCGGCCTGGCTACGCTCGGCGTCGTCCTCTCCTCGGTGCCGGTCGCGTACGCGTTGTCCGTCATCAAGTGGCGCGGTCAGCGTGCGGTCTTCCTGTTGGTGATCTCGACGATGATGTTGCCCAGCCAGGTCACGATCGTGCCTCTGTTCCTGTTCTTCCGGCACCTCGGCTGGGTGGGATCGCTCAAACCGCTCATCGTGCCCGCGTTCCTCGGTGATGCCTTCTCGATCTTCCTGTTGCGACAGTTCTTCCTGACGATCCCCAGCGAGCTCGTGGATGCGGCCCGCGTGGACGGCGCCAACGAGTTCCAGATCATGTGGCACGTGGTCGTCAAGGTCGCGAAGCCGGCGATCGCGGCCGTGGGCCTCTTCCAGTTCCTCTACGCTTGGAACGACTTCTTCGGCCCGCTGATCTACTCGCTCAACAACGACAAGATCTGGACGCTCTCGGTGGGGTTGCAGCAGTTCACCACGATCCATCGTGGGGTCCTGTGGAACCAACAGATGGCCGCCTCCGTCGTGTTCATGCTCCCGGTGATCATCTTGTTCCTCTTCGCGCAGAAGGCATTCATCGAGGGCATCACGCTCACCGGTGTGAAAGGCTGAGCCTCGTGCGGGTGGCGCTGATCGGATCCGGATGGATCCAGGATCTCCATGCGCGGGGCGTCCTCGCCTTCCCCGGAGCGGAGCTCGTCGCGGTCGCGAACCACCGCGAGGAAGGCGCCCGGGTGCTCGCCGAGCGCTACGCGATCCCCCGCGCGATCACCGACTGGCGAGCGCTCAC
>DASWDB010000049.1:0-4616 GCA_036395715.1 Actinomycetota bacterium
CGGCCAATGTGACTACGGCTGCCCATCGCAGCCGGAACAGGACGAGCGCGGTGACACGCGCGTCCTCCGAGGGTGGCGTGTCGAAGGACGTCCAGATGCGCGCCCGGCGCCGCGAAGGGTGATCGCCGCTCAGGTCTCGCAACCGATCCGCGCCAAGCCGACCGTCGGCGCCAGGACGAGCCCTCCCAAGCCCCTCATCGGGGCATAGACTCCGCTCTGTTGCTCCCCCGGTCAATAGGGGGCGCTGATGAAGAAGGTGCTCGTTGTCGTGATAAGGAGGCGCTCCAGTTCCGGCCCAGGCCCCAGGCTCACGCTCACATCGCTGTCGCTTTCCGCCGGGAGAGACATCTCTACCTCCCGAACCCGAACGCGAGACTCCAGCTTCCGCCGGACCAGGTAGCAGTCAGCGAGTAGCACGACGCTCTAGGAAACAACAGGCTCGAAGGGAAGTTCGCCCAATGGTGAACGTCGGGAGTCTCCGGGTTCGTTGGGTCAAGAACCAGTGAGGCGACTGGACCCTGCGGATGGATGCCGCCGGTCCTGAACCAGATCGGCTGACCTGTTCCGACGGTTTCGCCCATAAGGGTCACGGACTGCGTCCATCCGGGCCTGATCAACCACAGAACCTTGATGGCCCATCCGTACCGATAGCGACGGATATTGTCGAGGGCGTGGTGGTAGGCCTGCAGTCGCTGCCATCGCTGATCACCGAGCTCAGAGGTGACATCGCTCGAACCGACGATGTCGTGAATAACAGGGTGACCAACCCGCGTTCGTCATCCCGCCGACGCACCATCGTTGGAGTGTGCGCCGCCGACGCGTTGCGCTCAACTCGCGAGGGTCCACTCTGTCAACGAGGCCCCTCCGCCAGGAGCCCGAGCTCGTCGGCGAAGAGCTCCGGCACGATCGGCCCGAGTCCGTAGCGATTGAACGCGTCCGACCAGATCCACTCCGTGATCAGTGGCGGGTCGACGGCGAAGTCCCCGATGATCCGCTTGAAGGAATGGGCGGCGTCCTGCACGACGAAGCTTGCGAAATAGTCGCCCGCCGACGTGGAGCTGAGGTCGACCCGCCACTGTCCCGAGATGGAGTCGCCCGGGCCCAGGTCCCCGGCCGAGATCCGCAGTGGCTCGACGTTCGCCTGCGCACTCGAGACGCCCTCCAGGTAGACCGTAACGTCCTTCAGCGTGTCGGTCGTCGGATTGACGAACGAGGCGATGAGCCGCTCGGCGCTCACCGCCACCAGGTGCCCTCCGAGCGCCTGCGTCGCGCCGGCCACGGGCCCCTGCAGCTCCACCGGGCACGGGGCGGGGGGCGGCTCCACGCGCAACCCATGCCATCCTTCGGCTCGGGTGTAGCCGGCCACGACGATCCTGCCGACGGCCTCGCCTCCCCGGAACTCGGTGATCAGGAAGGCTTGCACCGCGTCCGCATCCGGGTTGGGGTTCTCGAACCACAGGGCGAGCGTCGCTGTCTCCCCGGGTTCCAGCGCCAAGTCGAGCTTCTCGGACACCTCCGAATCGTCGACCGCGTGCAGAATCCGATAGGTGGTGAGCCCGAATCGCGACTCGAACGATTCCTTGGGCAGGCCTCCGAGCAGGAGGTCCGAGCGCCATTCGTCGGAGGTGTGATCGATCCGCTCGACAGCCATGGTGATGTCCCGCCGCTCCCGGTCCGGGTTCGTGGTCTGGAACGGGAACAGGAAGTACTCGCACTTTGGCGCCACGACCATGACGTTGCGCTGCGCCACCTGTCGTCTCGCCACCACCTGGAAGTCGAGCGTCTGCGACGGCTGCGGATCCCGGCCGTCGAGGGTGTACGTCTCCGCGAACAGGCAGGAGTGTCCGAGCCATGTCGGATTCCACGCCGGCGCGATCAGCGCCTCCCTGACGGCGCCGGGCGTGCTCGCCCGCGTCAGGTCGACGTAGCCCGAGCCCACCTTGCTCGACGCCGAGCGGGGCATGTACGTCGAGGACACGTACCCCCACGTGTCCACCTTGACGAGGCCGTTCGAGTACATGCAGATCGGGTTGTCGATGGCGAGGTTGGACATGCCGGTCAGGGCGATCCCCAACGCGCCCGGACCGGTGACCGTCAGCGACGGGTTCGCCGTGCCCGTCAGCGTGATCGGTTGGGACACCCCGCTCACGGTGGGGTTCCATGGGCCCGATTGCGCCGGCGCCGGATAGCGAGCAGGGAGCTTGTAGAAGGCGACCTGCGAGCCGATGGTGGACGGGACGAACACGAACAGGTCGCCGCACGGGCTAAACCGGAACTGCGCGTAGCCCGAGTTCAAGTTGCTCACGATGACCGGGGCTCCTGGTCTCGACAGGTCGTGAAGCGTCACGTACTGGTCGACGAAGGCGAATGTGCCGCCGTCGGGGCTGAACCCCCACCCAGAGCTCGAAGCGAACGTGCTGCTCCAGATCGTGCTTCCTTGCCCGGTCCCCTCGGCTACCCCGATCGACGCCTGGTGACCGCCGCTGCGGGCGAACAGGAAGAACCGGCCGTCGGGGCTGAATCCCCAACCGGCGGACTCGCCCTGCTGGATGGCGCCCGAGTGCCAGAACCCTCCGGAGTTCGGCTGCGACGTCTTCACCAGGGCGACATCCAGGATCTGCCCGGTGGTCAGGTCCTTGCTGATCACGACCTTGACGTTGCCGGTGGGCGAGTTGCCAGCGTTCTGGCTGAAGTACGAGCTGCCGGCGACGTTCCCGCCGCTCGGCGCGATGACCTGGGGGGCAACGAACGGGCCGGTCGTGTTGCAGACGCACCCGATCGCGTCCTCGGTTCCGTTGTTCTTCACCTCGACGAAGAGGTAGTTGGTCGTGTTCTCGATCGGAGAGATCTCTGGATCGGAGGCGTTGGGTGTGGCCCGGACCCGAATCTTGGACGTGAGGTAGGACGGCGGCGGCCCATCCTGGATCTCGAGCACGATCGACATCGCTCCCCCTCCAGTGCTCGGCCTGAGTGAGTGGCGTACCGAATCGCGTTGGGAGGGTCACGTCGGACGTTCGCCCTACGCCGCGTTCTGGGGGCGCGATGACGGCGTTGTCGCAGGCGGCGTTGGAGATCTTCCGCAGCAGCGGCCCATACAAGAATTAGCGTCTGGCTATGCTAACGGTGTACGGCCCGGAGCGGATGAAGGCCGATCGCCGGGACGACGCCCGCTCGTGAACCCAGCTTCACCGACAGTGCCCGGTACGAGCTCGGCAACTCGGTGACAGCGACGACGGTGATGCCGGCGGAGCTCGCCCGCTCGAGAACGTCGAGCGGTCTCGGATACCCAGGTGGCAGTGCGGCGACCTCCGCGCTCTGCTCGCTATCCTCGACCCGAAGGGCTCGCGACGATCTCCGTCGCGTCTTAATCCGCGACCAAGCCGACCGCGACGCGATCTCTTCCGGCCTGATGCGCTACCGCGATGGCCAGGGCGACGACTGGGCCGACATCATCGACTTCTTGACGATGCATCCGGAGGAGCGGCGGACGGCAGTGCGGCTGCTCGGGGAGATTGGGGCGACGGGCTAAGGTCAGCCGCTCACCCGTCACCCTCGTGTGGGACGATCCGGTCGCGCCGGTATCGCCACTTCTTTGGACGGTGCCATGTCCCCTCCAGTGGGGGAGCGAGCCCGTAGCCATCGAGACGGTTGGCCAGACTAGTGTCGCCTCAAACGATGGACAGCGGGTCGAGTCATCCCACGCTCACGCCGAAAGAGCAGCAGCTGCTTCAGCTCCTGGCAGGCGGAGCGAGCAGCGCCACGATCGCGGCCGAACTAGGACTCAGCACGAGGATGGTCGAGACCGAGAGCCAAAGCATCGTGGAAAAACTCCAGGTTCAGTCGCGGCTCGAGGCGGTGGTCCGGTATTTCGGATCGGGCCAATATGCCGGGCTCCGTGAGGAGCTTTGGCAACTGTCGCCCCGTAGCCGGGACGCGCTCCTTCGCTGGCTCCTTGCCGACGAGGGTGATCGAGAGGACATCGCGTCCGACGCGCTCAAGAGGCGCGAGGGCAGCGACGCTCTCGCGGAGCTCATAGCCACGCTAACGACGCAACCGGAGCAGCGTCGGCGATTCCTCCTGCTGCTTCGAGAGATCGATCCCGAAAGCGGTAATTGAGATACCTCCGGGTTATCGCGACCACGATGCGATCTCTTTTCGCCTGATGCGCTACCACGACCGGAACGGCGACGCCTGGGCCGACATCATCGACTTCCTGACGATGCACCCGGAGACGCGGCGGAAGGTGGTACGCCTACTCGGTGAGATCGAGGCCAATCGCGGCGACCTGAGGTAGCCCGGCCCCGAGATACCCCGGAGTCAGATGGTCCGCCGCTCAGGCTCTGCCGCAGTCGTGACGCCACCTCGCGGCGGCGGGCCTTCGCAACGGAGAGAGTCTGGCGGTTTGCTCGACTGTTCTCCTCGCCCAGCCCAGGAGGCGGCCCCACGTAGGACCGCAATGGTCGCTCTCCGGAGCTCGGTGGGCTCGAAACTGCCCAACCCGAGGGTCCTGGCTATGGGGATGAGGTCGGCGCGCTGTGGAGGCTTAGGGCTCGTGACTTCCCAACACGTCGGAAGAAAGCGTCTGTCACTGGCTCAGCTTCCTACCGAAGCCTCCG
>DASWDB010000050.1:0-2049 GCA_036395715.1 Actinomycetota bacterium
CGGTCGCGGACCCCGAAGGCGAGGTCGACGTCCGACCATCGATCGAGCGCGTCGATGCTGCCGCTCCCGGTGACAGCGCCGCCGCTGATCCGGTTGTCGTGGCGCGCCCGCGCCAGCAGCTCGGCCCTAAGGGCCTCCCGTTCCTCGGGACTGAACATCACCGACCGCTCTCCTTTCGATCAGGGCCTTGGATCCCCGACCGCGAACCCGTGGTCAGTGACCGGACTCGCCATGATCCTGGCTGCATACCTGGCGCCGACCACCACGACGTCGGTCACGGTGGCTCGATCGCGCCCGCGTCGCGAACGGTACGTAAAGCTCGGGCTCTGCGGCGCTGTCTGTGGTCATGCAAGCGCGGCCGCCGAGACTCGCCGGAGCTTATCGGGGTTGGCGATCGCCCAGATGCTCTGGATACGGCCGCCATCGAGCTCGATGCTGACGACGATCGCCGGCGTGCCTTCCGCGTTCCGCACGAGGACCGTAGGTCGTCCGTTCACGTCGGCGACTCCGAAGATGGCACCCGGGGGAGTGAAGCGTTCGGAGACTCCGAGGACGAATCGGCCCACGGCATCCCGGCCGCGGACCGGGCGGAGCGCCGCGCCTCGCACCTTGCCTCCGCCATCCGCCCAGAACACGACGTCCTCGGTCAGAATGGCCGTGAGCCCATCCAGATCGCCGCTTCCCGAGGCACGCATGAATTGCTCGAGGATCCGGCGATGCTCGGCCGGGGTCGTGGTGAATCGCGGGCGATTCTCGGCCAGATACCGCTTCGCGCGGCTGAAGAGCTTCCGACACGCCACCTCCGACTTGTCGAGCATGCCCGCGACTTCCTCGTACCGGTAGTCGAACACCTCGTGGAGCAGGAAGACGGCGCGTTCGGCGGGGGTCAGCGTCTGGAGCAGGCTGAGGAACGCGATCGAAATCGAGTCGTAGTCCGTCACGCGCTTCGCCGGGTCGGAGAGCTCATCGATCTCCTCAGTGAGGATCGGCTCGGGCAGCCACGGCCCGACGTATTGCTCCCGCGCGACGCGCGCTGACTTGAGCTCGTTGAGGCAGAGCCGGGTGACGATCGTCGACAGGTACGCCTTCGGCGACCTGACCTCATCGAGCGGTTCGGCCTGGAAGCGCAGATAGGCGTCCTGCAGGATGTCATCCGCCTCGTCGGCGCTGCCGAGCATGCGATAGGCGATCCCGAAGAGGAGGGGCCGAAGCTCCTGGAAGGTGCCGACATGACTGACCGCTTCGCTGCTCATGTCACCCGTCAGCGTGCGCTGCCTCGTGTGTGGATCGTTCCGTCCATGCGAGCCCGCGCATCTTGTTCTTTCCAGGCCAGGAGAACACCCAGGGCATCGTCCGCTGGAGCCGGATGGTCAGCAAGAGGAAGCCCACAAAGAACTCTCGGAACCAGTTGGCAATCCGCCCGGTGATCATGAACCTCGTGGCGGTATCGCTGCTTCCGTCGAGGAATTGGAGCACCCCGTCTCGCCGGCCGAGGCTCAAGCCTTGCGCGATGTACGACAGGCCGAACGGTGAGGGTTGCCGACCACGGAACTGCGCCGCCAACGTGTCGGCAACATGGGCGCCCATCGGCCCCGCCGCGTACAGGGACATCCGGATCGGCGTCCCCGGATTGTCCGCCGGCATGGCCGCGTCGCCAGCGGCGTAGATGTCCGGGTGGGACAGCGAGCGAAGCGCCCGGTCAACGAGGATCTGGCCACGCGTGTTGACCCGGATGCCGGCGCTGCGAGCGAGGTCCGAGACCGCGAAGCCACCAACCCAGATGCAGACGTCGAAGGGGATCGGACCCGCGGCTGTCATCGCCTGACCCTCGTCCAGGCGGGTCACCTCAGCGTTTTCGATCAGTGCGATGCCCAGCCTCGAGAAGGCCTTCCGGATGTGCCGCTGGGCACCGTCCGAAAGGTTCGTCGCGAAGGACCGGCGGGTCGCGACGGTGATGCGGAGATCCGGAAACCGTTCGGCGAGCTCGGTGCTCACCTCGACCCCGGTGTTGCCGGCACCGACGAGGAGAACGCGTCCGCCGCGGGCGGC
>DASWDB010000051.1:0-13972 GCA_036395715.1 Actinomycetota bacterium
CAGAGGGTCTGGTGGAACTCGTCGCGGACGGCCGCAACGACGTCCGCGCGAGGCACGAACGAGAACGCGTCGTCCGCTCGGAGGGACAGGCTGGCCGGCACGCCGCTCGCGAAGTGGTGGTCGTACCGGACGCACCCACCCCCGAACACGACGGACCGCGTGCCCTGGAAGGGGTCAAGGCTGGTCGGCGCATCGAAGACGCGGGCCCCCGCCTCGTCCGGGGCGGGCACGACCTCGGGCGCGTCCCCCGGCTGGCACGTCTTGGTGAGCCAGAAGCGTCCGCTCCTTCCCAGATGGTGCGGAAGCGGTGGTCGCTCGCCCGATGGGCGTCGATGCCGTCGCCCCGTGCCGAACCGTCCGTCACTCGCGGGTGGCAAGCCGACGCGAGACACGTCCGGGGGATCCATGGCGACCGACTCTAGCCCTGAGGCCTCACGTGTGCCGGGTGGGATGGGCGCGACCCACGATGCGGCGACGTCCGCGATCGAGCGGCCGGCCTGGGCCTCGGCGATTCGCTGTCCGCAGGGTTGCGGTCGTCAGCGGTGCGGAGACCACATCCAGCGCACGGGTCACGCCGGGCCCGAACCGCGTCAACACCTCCGCACGAAGGACCGCCATGACGTTCGCCGCGAGCTGGAGAGCATCGCGCGTTCGTAGACACGATCCGGGTCGGACCGCAACGCGAGCCTGAGCATGATGTTGGCGAGGTCGACCGCCTGGCGCCACGGCGACGGTCGGATCTCGAGACCGGAGACGTCGACCAGCTGGAGGCGTCCCTCGCGAACGAGGAGGTTGGCCGCCTTGATGTCGCGGTGCGAGACTCCGATGTCCCAGCACGTGCGGACGAGCTGCAGGCCTTCATCGATCACCCGATCGTCCACCTCGGCGTCGCCGAGGTTGGTGGCGTTCGTGAAGAACTCGGTGACGAGCATGTACTCGCAGTTCGGCGTCAGCTCCACGGAACCCGTACGTCTTCGCCACAGGCACGCCGTTCCCCGCGAGGAAGCGGAGGGCGTAGTCTTCGTACTCGGCGAGACGCCGCGGTGCTCCGAACGGGGTCTCGTCCTCGAGCGTGCCGTACAGGATCGTGCGGCCGATCCTGTACTCAGCGGTCGGCGCGGTTGTGGCTCGTTGCGTAGATCTCCGAAGAGCCTCGAGCCGTCATCGATCGTCATCCGAAGCGGGGACGATCCTCCCGCCCGCCAGCCCGAACGGTTCGACCTCACGGACCACGATCCCGAGCTGGTCGCGGACGGCGAGCCTGACGGCGTCGACGCGGGCGCCCGAAAGGTCGAGATGCGCTGCGGTTCCACTACGTCCGGAGGTCACGGGGAAGGAGTCGTCGGGAGCGGCCCGGCGGAACGAGGCGCTGGCGAGCGCGAACGCCAGGAGTCCTGCGTACGCGGCGTCGATGGGGTAGTCCGCGGCGAGCGCGAGCTGAGGCCCTTCGCGAGATCCACCGTCGTCGGGCCGTCGTGGTCGGCGAACCACCGAAGGATCGTGCCGCCGAGGTCGTCGAACGGATCCGGTCGGCGGAACAGCGTCGCGACGATGGCGCCGAAGAGCAGGACGGCGCCGCCGAACCCGCAACACCATCGCTGTCCGGTTCGGCGGCGGTTCCCCTGAGGGACGGCGATGGCGCCCTCGAACGGTGGCCGGACCGCTCACAGGCGAGGGCGCGGAGGGATGGGGGGAACCCGGCGGGGCGTCGGAACGCTTCGCGAACGGAAGAACTCGGATGCTCCCGGGGTACCCCAGAGCCCGACGAGGACGATGATGTCGATGAGCCCGGTCACCCACGCGACGAAGGCGTCCGGCTGCCGTGTCAGGACTGACACGAAGCTGAACATGAGCGACAGACCGAACCCCACGGTCGCGATGATGCGCGCCGCGTTGCTGCCGCCGAACAGGGCGTAGACGAGCAGCAACTCGAGCAAACCGAGCGTGAGCAGTACGAAGCCGGTGACGAGGAACCCGCGCTGGGAGAGCCCGTGGCGTGTCATCACCCTCGTGTTCGAGGCGACCAGCAGGACGATCAGCCCACCGACCGCCGAGAGCGCGCCGTGGATCCCCATCAACCAACCGGCGAACGTCACGCCTCCTGGTCGTCGCTGCATGCGTCCTCCGCCCGGGCCCGATCGGGCCGCAGGTTGCCACGGGCCGGGACGGACGCGCAAGGCGGGTACGCTCTGCGGCCGTGGAGGTCGTCCGCGGGATCCGGTCGCTGCCGCTCGCCGAGGAACCATCCGTCGCAACGGTCGGGTTCTTCGACGGCGTCCATCTCGGTCACCAAGCGGTCCTGAGGACGGTCGTCCGGCGGGCGAAAGAGCGGGCCGTCCGCTCGGTCGCGATCACGTTCGACCGGCACCCGCGGGAGGTGCTCTCGCCCGGGAGCGAGCCGCGGCTGCTCACCACCGTCGACCGCAAGGCGGAGCTGATCGCCGCTGCGGGGGTCGACGTCCTCGTCGTCCTGACGTTCGATCGCGACTTCTCACTGATCGCCGCCGAAGACTTCGTCCGTGACGTCCTGGTTCGCGGGATCCACGCGGTGCACGCCGCCATGGGCGCCAACTTCACGTTCGGGTTCAAAGCCCAAGGGACGATGGGGACGCTCCCCGGGCTCGCCGCCCCCTACGGACTCGCCGCGGAGAGGGTCGACCTCGTCGAGCTTGACGGTCGGCTCGTGTCATCGACCTCGATCCGCGAGGCGCTCTCGTCGGGAGATCTCGATTGGCCGCTCGCGGCCCTCGGTCGACGGTTCATCCTCGACGGCGAGGTCGTCACGGGCCACGGTCGCGGTCGGGCCCTCGGATACCCGACTGCGAACCTCCGGACCTGGCCGAGGCTCCTCCTACCCGGCCAGGGCATCTACGCGGGCGTGGCCGAACATGGCGCGCGCCGGTATCGGGCCGCGATCGATTGCGGGACGAATCCGACCTTCGGCGTCGAGCCGCTCCACGTCGAATCGTTCCTGCTGGACTTCGACGGCGAGCTTCCCGGTCAGGCGTTGTCGATCGAGTTCTGGTCGCGTCTACGGGACGAGGTCCGATACGGGTCCGTGGACGAGCTCGTGTCGGCGATCGAGACGGATGTGTCGAGGACCCGCGAGCTCATCCCCGATACGGCTGTGGGGTGAGCGTCGTTGCAGGTCGCGGGGCCGTTGCCGCTGGTAGCCTTGGTGTCCGATCATGACGTTGACCAAAGAAGCCAAGACCCAGATCATCCAAGAGCACGCCCGCACCGCGGGCGACACGGGTTCCGCCGAGGTGCAGGTCGCCGTGTTGACCAAGCGCATCAGCGACCTCACCGAGCATCTCAAGTTGCATAAGCAGGATCATCACAGCCGCCGCGGCCTCTTGATGCTGGTCGGGCGCCGCCGAAGGTTGTTGGAATACCTCAAGCGCGAAGATATCGAGCGCTACCGCGCGATCGTCGCGAAGCTCGGCCTCCGACGATAGACGTACCGAGGGCCGCCCACGGCGGCTCCGGCAAGAAGGAGTGATGCCTAACGACCACCTGAGTGGCCGCAGGAGGGAAGGCCCGAAGCGAGGTCGGTTCTCAGTCGCGAGCTTCCGTAGCGGTTGCCGCCCGGAGGTTCACCACTGACAACCGGCCCGAACCCTCCATCACCATGCGGCGCGCACGCCGCGCGCCCTGACTCCGAGGAGGAGATCGACCGGATGGTCACCACCATGTCGCGCCAGGTCGGCGCGCACGAGATGACGTTCGAAGCCGGCAAGCTCGCGAAGCTCGCCGACGGGAGCGTCGTCGTCACCTATGGGCAGACCCAGGTGCTCGCCACCTGTGTTCGCTCGAAGCCCCGAGAGGGGATCGACTTCTTCCCGCTCACGATCGACGTCGAGGAGCGGATGTACGCGGCCGGCAAGATCCCGGGCTCGTTCTTCCGGCGAGAGGGCCGGCCGGGCGAGACCGCGATCCTCACCGCTCGCCTGATCGACCGCCCGCTCCGCCCGACGTTCAAGGAGGGCTTCCGCGACGAGGTCCAGGTCATCTGCACGATCCTGTCCGTCGATATGGCCAACCCGTACGACATCCCCGCGATGAACGCGGCCGCGTGCGCCGTGGGACTGGCCGGGCTCCCGTTCGACGGACCCGTCGCCGCCGTGCGGCTCGGGCTCATCGGGGGCCATTGGGTCGTCAATCCGTCGTTCCAGGAGCTCGATGACGCGACCTTCGACATCGTCGTCGCCGGTGCCAAGAACGCGCAGGCGGGGGTCGACATCCTCATGATCGAGGGTGAGGCTCCCGAGAACACCTGGCCGCTGCTCGGCGCGGGCCAGGGCGCGGTCGCGCCCACCGAGGAGGTCGTCGCGCAGGGTCTCGAGGTCGCCAAGGCGGAGATCGGGCGGCTGGTCGCCTTCCAGGAGGAGTTCCTCAGATCGCACGGCGTGACGCCGATGGAGTTCACGCCGACGTCGCTGTACGGCCAGGACATCTGGGACACGCTCTCCGCGAACTTCGCCGGCAAGCTCGAGGCCGCCATCGTCCCGGACAAGCAGGCCCGGGACGCGGCGTTCGATGCGGTCAAGGAGGAAGCGAAGCTCCATCTCGCGACCGTGCTCGGAGAGGCGTTCGAAGAGCGCGACCAGGAGTTCTCGGCTGCCTGGAAGAGCCTTCAGAAGAAGGTGATGCGCCGACGCGTGACCGAGCAGGGCGTACGCCTCGACGGTCGCGGCCCGAAGGACATCCGCCGGCTCTCGGCCGAGGTCGGGTTGGTCCCTCGAGCCCACGGCTCCGCGCTGTTCGAGCGCGGCGAGACCCAGGTCCTCAACATCACGACGCTCGGCATGCTGCGGATGACGCAGCTGATCGACACGCTCGACCCCGAGGATTCGAAGCGCTACATGCACCATTACAACTTCCCGCCCTTCTCCACGGGCGAGACGGGCAGGGTCGGCTCGCCGCGACGCCGTGAGATCGGCCACGGCGCGCTCGCCGAGCGAGCATTGATCCCGGTGGTGCCCAGTGAGGAGGAGTTCCCGTACGCGCTGCGCCTGGTTTCGGACGTGCTCGCATCGAATGGCTCCACCTCGATGGCGAGCGTGTGCGGATCCACGCTGTCGCTGATGGACGCCGGCGTCCCGATCAAGGCGCCCGTGGCGGGGATCGCGATGGGCATGATCGCCGACGATGGACAGTTCGTTACCCTCACCGACATCCTCGGCGCCGAGGACGCGCTTGGGGACATGGACTTCAAGGTGGCCGGGACCACCGAGTTCGTCACCGCGATCCAACTCGACATGAAGGTGTCGGGGATGCCGGCAGACGTCCTCGCTGGCGCGCTCCAGCAGGCGAGGGATGCGCGGTTGCAGATCCTCGACGTCATGCTCGCCGTACTCCCCACCCCGCGCGACGAGGTCAGCTCCAAGGCTCCGCGGATCATCACGATCCAGATCCCGGTGGACAAGATCGGCGAGGTGATCGGGCCGAAGGGCAAGAAGATCAACGAGATCATCGCGATGACGGGCGCCGACATCAACATCGAGGACGACGGCACGGTGTTCATCGGTTCGCGCGAGGCCGAAGGTACGGACGAGGCCGCCCGCATGATCGAGGAGATCGCCAACCCGCGACCGGTCCTCGTTGGGGAGACCTATGAGGGCACCGTCGTGAAGACCACGACGTTCGGCGCGTTCGTGAACCTTGTCCCGGGGCGCGACGGGCTCGTCCATATCTCGAAGCTCGGGCGAGGCAAGCGCCTCGCGAGCGTCGAGGAGGCGGTGAAGGAGGGCGACGCGCTGACCGTCTTGGTCGAAGACGTCGACCCGCAGGGCAAGATCAGCCTGAAGCCCGTCGGTCCCGAATGGGAGGTACCCGAGGGCACCCAGGTCGAGACCGGGGGAGAGCGGCGCGACCGCGGCGGGGAGCGCGGTCGCGATCGCGGCCCACGCGGCGACCGAGGCGACCGCCACGGTCGCAGGTTCCGCGATGGCGGCGGCACCCGCCAGGACGGCTGAACACCGGCGTCATGCCGATCTCGCGCACCGAGTTCAGCTCGGGGTTGCGTGTCGTGACGGAGCGGATGCCCAGCATCCGCTCCGTCTCGATCGGCTTCTGGGTCCTCGCCGGATCGCGGGACGAACGTCCCGCGATCAGCGGTCATTGCCACTTCCTCGAACATCTCCTCTTCAAGGGAACCTCGACGCGGACGGCCCTCGACATCGCCGAGGCGTTCGATGCGGTCGGTGGGGACATCAACGCGTTCACGGCGAAGGAGTACACGTGCTACTACGCACGCGTGCTCGACCGCGATCTGGAGATGGCGGTCGACCATCTCGCCGACATGCTGCAGCACTCGACGATCAGGGCTGACGATCTGAAGGCCGAAGGCCAGGTCATCCTGTCCGAGATCGACATGCACGAGGACTCTCCCGAGGACGTCGTGCACGATCTGTTCACCCGAACGCTGTGGCCGGGCCACCCGCTGGGCCGGCCCATCCTCGGGACCCGCGAGCGGATCAGGGCGGCGACGCCCGGATCCGTTCGCGGCTTCTACCGCCGCCATTACGTCCCCGGCCGCCTCGTGGTCGCGGCGGCAGGCAACGTCCGCCACGAGGATCTCGTTCGGATGCTGACCGACCGTATCGATGCCGGTCGCGAGCTCTCGGCCCGAGGCCGTTCCGTGTGGCGGCTACGCGACACGCCCCGGGCGCCCAAGCCCTCCGGGGACCAACACGTCCGACGCAAGAAGACCGAGCAGGCGCACGTCGTGATCGGGACCAACGGGTTGGCTCGATCGGACCCCGAACGGTTCGCGTTCTTGATCGTCAATACGGCCCTCGGCGGCGGGATGTCCTCGCGTCTGTTCCAAGAGATCCGCGAGAAGCGCGGGCTCGCGTACACGGCGTACAGCTATCACTCGCAGTTCGCGGAGATCGGTCTGTTCTCGGCCTACGCCGGCACGACGCCGGGGAAGGCTCGCGAGGTCATCGAGTTGATGCGGGCGCAGATCGAAGCGATCCGCGACGGCGAGCTCAGCGCGGAGGAATTCGAACGTGCGAAGGGTCACGTGAAGGGCTCGACGGTCCTGTCGTTGGAAGACCCCGGCGGCCGGATGTCGCGGCTCGGGAAATCCGAGATCGCGAACGGCGAGATCCTCACGGTCGACGAGATCCTCCGACGCGTGCAGCGCGTCTCCCTCGAGGATGCCCGACGCATCGCCCACCGGGTACTGTCGGAACCGATGACCCTGACGGTCCTGGGGCCGGTGCCGCCTTCCTCGTTCGCGGGGGCGCTCGTGTGACGAGCGTCGGCGTGCTCGGCGCCGCCGGCCGCATGGGCCGCGAGGTGTGCCGGGCCGTGGACGCCGCCGATGACCTCACCTTGACCGCGGCCGTCGATCCTCATCACGAAGGCACGCATCTGGGCACCCTCGTCGTCGCGGGATCGACGGACGCGCTCGAACGCGTCGACGTCGCCGTGGACTTCACCACGCCGGGGTCGGTGATCGAGGACGCACGGTGGTGCCTGGGACACGGCAAACACATCGTGATCGGAACGACGGGTATCGCCCGGGACGGTCTGGAGGAGATCCGTCGACTCGCCGGATCGGGCAACGCCAACGCCATCGTCGCTCCGAACTTCGCGATCGGCGCCGCGCTGCTGATGCGGTTCGCGGAGCAGGCCGCCCGCCATCTCGACGCGGCCGAGGTGATCGAGCTGCATCACGATCAGAAGGTGGATGCGCCGAGCGGCACGGCGATCGCGACGGCGGAACGGATCGCCGCCGCGCGCGCCGGGACGTGGGAAGCGCCGGGCGGCGACATCGCGCATCCCGGCGCACGCGGCGCGGACATCGACGGTGTCCACGTGCACGGTATCCGGCTGCCGGGTCTCCTCGCTCACCAGGAGGTGATCTTCGGCGGCCCGGGCCAGACCCTCACCCTCCGTCACGACACCATCGACCGGGGCGCCTTCATCCCGGGCGTCCTGCTCGCGATCCGCGCCGTCGCCGGACGACCCGGGCTCACCGTCGGGCTCGACGCGTTGTTGGACTAACCACCGGTCCCCTGGGCGAGGTTCGCGCCGAGCATCACGCCCAGCGCGAAGCCGAGCGCGAACGCGGCCCCGATCGCGCCACTCGCGATGTTCATCGAACGGTGGATCCCGGGAGCCGCAGCTCTTCGACCTCGATGTCGCCATCGTCGCGGAGCGTGATGAGCAGCCCCTCACACTCGCGCATCGGTTCCACCTCGTGACCCGTCAGGCCGAGCGCCGCTCGCTCGACGAACGGGGTGTGGCTGATCGCGAGCCCGCGTCCACCATCCGGGAGCTGTCCGAGCAACGAGCGGATCCCGGTCGCCATACCTTCGGGGGAACCTTCGGTCTGATCCTTCCCGGCGAGCCCCGGGACGACCACGTGCAGGAGTGGGAGCTGTTGACCGGCCCCTCGGAGGAACCACGCGACGGTCTCCGCCGCACGTTCGGCCGGTGAGACGAACACGGCAGCGTAGGCGACATCCTGCTGCTCGCGGCCGACCTCCATCGCGCGAGCTCGCCCGGCATCGGACAAGCGGTCCGCCGACGGATCGCGCGGTGCGTGCCGGCGCAGCTCGAGCTGCTTCACGGTGGCAGCTTCTCGGACCGCATCGTGACTCGTCATCTCGGGATATCGCGAATGCCTTCCTGGCTACTGTCTCGTACGTTGCGTCGGGTGGTCGATCACCTTCTCGGTGCCGACGGCGGCCAACGATGTCTGCATCATGGGTGGACCGAGCCCGTTTGGCGGCGTCGGGGTGAGCATTTCTAACCTCGGCGATGAGGTGCTCTCCTTCTCGGAGCACGCGACCACCCCGGCACGAACCGCGCCTTTGCCTGGGTTACTCAGTTCCGAGCGGTTATGTATCCATCAGTTTGCGTTCAGGGACCGAGCCATTCACGTTTGATGGATCGATCGTCAGCCAGGAGCCGCTCCGTCGAGCGCGTGTCACCGACTCTCCGGCTCGCTCTCGCCTGCCTGCCACCGCGCCAGCACGAACAACAGATCGCTCAACCGGTTGAGGTACCGCCGGACCTCAGGGTTGACGATTCGTTGCGCCCCCTCGAGCTCGACGACGTGCCGCTCAGCGCGCCGGACGACCGCGCGCGCGACATCCAGGGCCGCCGATGTCGGGTTCGCGCCCGGCACGATGAAGGTCTCGGGGAGCGGCCGCTCGGTGACCAGGTCGTCGATCCGCCGTTCGATCCGAGCGACCATCTTCTCGGTGACGAGCGAGACCTCTGGTTCGAGCTTCTTCCGTGTGTCGGGGTTCGTCGCCAGGTCGGCGCCGACCACGAACAGCTCCCGCTGCAGGGTGAGCAGGTCCGCAGCGAGGGCCTCGTCGTCGCAGAGGGACCTCGCCAGTCCCAGGACCGCGACGGCCTCATCGGTGGTGCCGTACGCGTCCGTCACCAGGTCGGACTTCGGAACCCGGCCCCCGTAGAGGAGCCCGGTGGTGCCGTCGTCCCCGGTCTTCGTGTAGATGCGAGGCATCGGCGGCTAGCATAGGCCGGTCCGGCGCCGTCCCCGCGGTGCCAAAGAAGGAGGCGACGCTCATGGCCGGCAGGTTCGGCTCGGTCGTCACCGCGATGGTGACGCCGTTCCGCGAAGATCATGCGCTCGACCTCGACGGCGCTCAGGAGCTCGCTTCCTGGCTCGTCGGGAACGGCTCCGATTCCGTGGTCGTTGCCGGTTCCACGGGAGAATCGCCGACGGTCACGCACAAAGAGAAGGCGGACCTCTTCCGCGCCGTGGGCGACGCGATCCGGGGCGAGGGCAAGCTGATCTGTGGCACGGGCACGTATTCCACGGCCGAGACCCTCGCGCTCACCCAGGCGGCAGAAGACGCGGGCGCCGACGGCATCCTCGTGGTGACCCCGTACTACAACAAGCCGCCGCAACGCGGCTTGATCGCACACTTCGAGCATGTCGCCGATGCGACGGAGCTCCCGATCATCGCCTACAACATCCCCGGCCGTACGGCGACGCGCATCGAGCACGACACGCTGCTCCGGCTCGCCGAGCGCCCGAACATCGTCGCCGTCAAAGACTCGACCGGCGACTTCCAGGGCATCTCCCGGCTGATCGCGGAAGCACCCGAGGGCTTCGAGGTGTACTCGGGCGACGACTGGGCGACGTTCGGATACGTATGCCTCGGCGCCGTTGGGGTCGTGAGCGTGGCGAGTCACCTGGTCGGACCGCAGATCCGGCAGATGATCGAGCTCATCGAGACGGGTGACGTGCCGGCCGCTCGCAAGATCCATGAGACGCTCTCGCCGCTGTTCAACGCGCTCTTCGTGACGTCCAACCCGATCCCGCTCAAGGCGGCGCTCCAGATGGTCGGGCGTCCGGGGGGCGAGCCTCGGCTCCCGTTGGTCCCCGCGACGAGCGACGAACGGGACCGCGTTCGCAAGGCGCTGGAGGATGCCGGTCTCCTTGCCTGACAGCTGCCGGCTCGTCTTCCTCGGAGGGATCGGCGAGGTCGGTCGGAACATGGCTGCCCTCGAGCTGGAGGGCCGGCTCCTGATCTTGGACGTCGGCCTGTCGTTCCCGTCGGCGGACATGCCGGGGATCGACCTGGTCCTGCCCGACATGGAGTACGTGCGCGACCGTGCGGGCGACGTCGAAGCCGTCGTGCTCACGCACGGACACGAGGATCACGTGGGAGCGCTCCCGTACCTGCTACGGGACCTGGGTCGCCGGGTCCCGGTCTACGGGACCGCGTTCACGCTCGAGCTCCTGCAGGGCAAGCTGGAGGAGCACGAGGTGACCGATCTCGTTGAGCCACGCGTAGCCGTCCCCGGCGGGGGGACCCAGGTGGGGCCATTCCGGATGCGCTTCTTCCACGTGACGCATTCGATCCCCGACGGCATGGCGGTCGCGGTCGACACCCCGCACGGTTCGGTGCTGCACACCGGCGACTTCAAACTCGACCAGACACCGATCGACGGCCAACCCACGGATCTGCACGGCATCGCGGAAGAGTCCGGTCGCGGCGTCCATCTGCTCCTGTCGGACTCCACGAACGCGGAGACCCCGGGACACACCGCGAGCGAGCGCAGCGTCGGCCCCGTCCTTCGCGACATCGTCGCTCGAGCTCCCGAGATCGTGGTCGTCGCCTGTTTCTCCAGCCACATCCACCGGATCCAGCAGGTCGTCGACGCGGCGCTCGCGGATCAGCGGGTCGTCTGCTTCCTCGGACGTTCGATGCAGAACTCGGTGCGAGCGGCGCGCGAGCTGGGGATCCTTCGGGTGGACGACCAGGACGTGATCGATATCGAGGAGGTGGACAGCCTCGACCCCGACCGCGTGGTGATCGCATGCACGGGTTCGCAGGGGGAGCCCTACAGCGCGCTGAGCTTGATGGCCGCGCGCGAGCACAAGTGGGTAAAGCTCAACGAGGGGGACACCGTCGTGCTCTCATCCAGCCTGATCCCGGGCAACGAGCCGGCGATCCACCGCGTCGTCGACTCGCTCTACCGAAGCGGCGCGGACGTGTACCACATGCCGGCCGACCCGGTACACGCATCCGGCCACGCCGCGCAGGAAGAGCTCCGGCTCCTGCTCTCGCTCGTCAAGCCCCGGTGGTTCATCCCCGTGCACGGCGAGCGCAGACACCTGCAACATCATGCGCGCCTGGCAGAGGAGATCGGGATCCCGCACGAGCGGATCCTGATCTGCGAGGACGGCGACGTGATCGACGTCGGGCGCGACGTGACGAAGGTCGATCGGGTCCGAGCCGGCATGACCTTCGTGGACGGGCTCGGTGTCGGAGACGTCGGCGGCGAGGTCCTCCGCGACCGGAGGAAGCTCGCCGGCGACGGCGTCGTGGTCGTCGTGGTCGGCGTCAACATGCAGACCGGCGAGGTCGTCAGCGGACCCGACGTCGTCAACCGCGGCTTCGTCCACGAGGGGACCTCGGCCGACATCCTTGAAGAGGCCCGCAAACGCGTCATGCTTGCCTTCGAGGAGAGCGCGGAGGCGCACGTCACGGACCCATCCGCGTTGCAGCAGAACGTTCGAAGGGTGTTGAAGCGGTACTTCTTCGACGTGACGCAGCGGAAGCCCGTGATCCTGCCGGTGATCATGGAGGTGTAGGTGGCAACGAAGACGTCCACGTCGCGGCGATCGTCGCCGCGTCCTTCGAGGTCGACCGCCAAGGGCCGCAAGCGGCAGACCAGGAGATCGCCGGCCAAGGCGCCGAAGACGTCGGTCCGGCAGATCCTCTCCCCGCACGCGCGCGACGCGTTCGGGATCCTCCTGGTCGTCGTCGCGCTCCTCGCGGTGCTCGGCGTGTGGTTCGACGCGGCCGGCCCGGTCGGCGACCTCCTCACGTGGATGCTCCGCGGTTCGCTCGGCGTCGTCGCCGTCGCGTTCCCCATCGTCGCGGTCTACTGGGGGATCCTGTTGCTGCGGGACACGGCGCGCGAGGACCGGGTGAGGATGTTCATCGGCTTCTCGATCCTCGGCCTCGGGGTGCTCGGCATCGTCTCCTTGCTGGGCGGGAAGCCGGGGCCGCGTGACGGCTACGACGCGGTCTCCCTCGCCGGCGGCGTGCTCGGTGCGATCGTCGCGCATCCGCTCACGATCGTGATCTCGTCGGTCGGCGCATTCATCGTCTGCCTGGGGATGGGCGCGGTCGGACTGCTCATCTTCACGGGCACGCCCATCGCGGTCGCATCGGCGAACGTCCGCGACTTCTTCACGGCGGCCGACATCGACGAGGAGCCCGAGCACGACCGGCCGATGCCCCACGAGCCGAAGGCCGGGCGCCACCGGGCCGCCAAGCTCCGGGAAGCGTTCGGTCTCCTCGAGCTCGATCCGGATGACGAGGAGGTCGTGACGGTTCCGGATCCCGACGTGGGCGACGAGCAGGACGAGCCGACCACGTCGCCGTCCGTCCGACCGAACCGCACGATCGAAACGACGACCGGTCCGTACCAGTTGCCCCCGCTCGACCTCCTCCGCAGCGCTCCGCCGTCGAACGCCGACGTCCGCGACGAGCAAGACATGCAGAACGCGCTGGAGCGCACGCTGCGGACCTTCGGCGTGGACGCTCGCGTCTCCGCCGCTCACCGGGGCCCCACGGTCACGATGTACGAGGTCGAGGTCGCGTCGGGCACCAAGGTCAACAAGGTCCTCCAACTCGCGAGCGACATCGCGTACGCCCTCGCGACCCCGGACGTGCGCATCCAGGCGCCGATCCCGGGGAAGTCCGCGATCGGGATCGAGGTTCCCAACAAGCACCGGGATTTCGTCATGCTGGGGGACATCCTCCGGTCGAAGGCGGCCAAGGAGGCGACGCATCCGCTCGAGGTCGCGTTGGGCAAGGACATCCACGGGCGGGCTCGGATGGTCAACCTGGCGACCATGCCGCACCTCCTGATCGCGGGAGCGACCGGCGCCGGCAAGTCCAGCCTCGTGAATTCCTTCATCACGTCGCTGCTCGCCCGGACCACGCCGGAGGACGTCCGACTCGTCCTCGTCGACCCCAAGCGCGTCGAGCTCAGTCACTTCGCCGAGGTGCCACACCTGCTCTCGCCGGTGATCGTCCACCCGAAGCGAGCCGCGGAGGCGCTCGGATGGATCGTGCGGGAGATGGAGCAGCGCTACGAGATGCTGGCCACCGCGGCCGTGCGCGACATCGATGGCTATGAGGAGGGGTTGCGGGCCGGCACGCTCCGCGCGCCGCTCGGGCTGGAGCACCGGTTCGGGCATCTGCCCTTCATCGTCGTGGTGATCGACGAGCTCGCCGACCTGATGATGGTGGCGCCCCGGGATGTCGAGGACGCGATCTGCCGGATCGCACAGATGGCCCGTGCGGTCGGCATCCATCTGGTGGTCGCCACGCAGCGTCCGTCGGTCGATGTGGTGACGGGTCTGATCAAGGCGAACATCCCGAGCCGGATCGCGCTGATGACGTCCTCACAAGCGGACAGCCGCGTGGTCTTGGACATGAACGGCGCCGAGAAA
>DASWDB010000052.1:0-5210 GCA_036395715.1 Actinomycetota bacterium
TGCGAGACCTGAGCGGCGATCACCCTTCGCGGCGCCGGGCGCGCATCTGGACGTCCTTCGACACGCCACCCTCGGAGGACGCGCGTGTCACCGCGCTCGTCCTGTTCCGGCTGCGATGGGCAGCCGTAGTCACATTGGCCGCTCTCGCCGCGTGCACGACAACGTCAGGCTCGCCGGCGTCGCCTGTGGGTTCCGTGGATGCGGTCTCCTCGTCGGGATCAACACCGCCGACACCCTCTGCGGTCGCTCCGCATTCTGTGCCCGTGCCTCGCCCTGGCGACATGGCTTCGGCATTCGACTCTATCTGGGTGCAGAGTCGATCGGACGGCTCGATTTGGAGGATCGGTCGGACAGGTCAGGTGGAGGCGCAGATCCCCGACGCCTCCATCGTGCGACAGGACACTCGGTTCGGAGCGCCCTCGGTCGGCCTGGGCGCAGGCTTCGGTTCCGTTTGGTCGCTCACCGATCAGGCGCTCGTCCGGATCGACCCGACGTCGAACCACGTGACCGGCAGGCTGCCGGTTCGGTCTCCGTTCGCTCTGGCGGTCGGCGAGGGGGCCGTCTGGGTCATCTGTTGCCAAGGACAAGTGGACCTCTTGCGCAGCGATCCCTCGACGATGCGCACCGAACACTTCGCACAACTCGGAACGTCGGTGAAGGCGCTCGGCGTCGGGGACGGTTACCTCTGGTTGGTCGAGTTCTCGGAGGGCGGTGGGATCTATCGAGTCGATCCGGTGACGGCCAAGATCGACGACCTGCGGATCGGCTATAACGAGCGATTCATCATTCCGACGCCGCGTTGGATTTGGCTTGTCGACTCGGGGTCGGCCCAGCGGATCGATCCGAGCAACGGCGCTCTCGTTGACCCGCGGGCGAAGAAGAAGGCTGCTCAGTCGATCGGCGTTGCCTACTCCGACGGAACGGTCTGGCTCAATGCAGGGACCGTCGTGGGGTTCGATGCGACAACAGGGAAGATCAACGCTCGGATCCGCGGTTTCACGGGCGGCAAGTGGTGGTGGGCCGGCGGGATCGCGCAGCTTGGCCGTCGCGTTTGGGTGGCCGATCCGGGAGGGGATCGGCTCCTCAGCTTGCGGCTCGATTGATGCGGGCCACATCTCGATCTTGCAGCGGTCTTGGAGGAGCAAGGCACGTCCACGAAACGCCCACGCCCGAGGGAGCGCCCCACCCAGCAATCAAGAGCGAGGCTTCAGGAGTCATCTCGATCCAGGAGGCGACGTCCTTCAAGCCCCTGCCAGATGCCGAGTCGGTGCATCACTTTGAACGGTGGATAGTCAGAGAAGGAGCAGCGCGATCGATAGAAGGTCACCCAGTAGCTCACGACGCGTTGTCGTGTCAGCTGCAGAAACGACGGGTTCTCCCTCGCGAAGTCCTGGTAGAGCTTGGGGGAAAGTCCTTCGACGGCTTCCTCGATGACCTCAGCGATCTCGATGACATACTCCCCGAGGAGCTGCACGACGAACGGCGCCACCCATTGTCGCTCGACGTCAACGATGCGCCGGGTGGCCTGCTCGCGAACGAAGCCGCTGTAGTGACGCGAGTACCAGCACGCTAGGACCAGTCGGGCTTCTGTTCCAAGACTTTCGACGCTCTCTTCGGCTGGTTCGGCCGAGTACGTCCGGCTCGGGATGAGCACAGGTTCCCCGCTGACGATGACGTCCCCGATGAGCTCCGATGACCTGACCGTCGGCATCGGGACGATCGTGATTGCCTCGATAACGTCCGAGCGCATTGCCTGCGGGAAGGCTCCCAGCGCGAGATCCTCGGTCATGGGCCGGCCCTCGGACGGCTGGTTGACTGAACCGGTCCTGATCTCAACGTTGGGGCTCAGCACGTAAGGGCTGCCACTTCCCACGGAGTCGTCGTCGCTCCAATCGAGAGCCGGTGGCACCCACCAGTACCCGTGATGCCACATCCAGACATAGGCGCCACGATCCAGGAAGGGAGTGCGGTACCAAACCTTCAACCAGAGCGGCATCGCCTCGATCCGCGGACTTGCTCCGTGTCCCGGTGGCGTCCACGCCCACCCCGGCTTGACACCTGCTGGCGGCACCCACGGACCCGGGGATGGCACCCAGCCGTTAGGACCGCGCTCGTCACTCAAGACCGCCGGAGCCTAGCGCGACAGCTTCTGTCCACGAAACGCCCACGCCCGAGGGAGCGCCCTACCCAGCCCCTCAGATGCTGGACCGGTTCGGGGCGGCCGAATAACCCGTCTGAGCAAGTGGAACCGAGAGCGCGCCGTCGCTTCGAGCTGTCTAGCGAAGGACTCGTCAGTTGCGGCTTCTGAGCGTCGTGAATCGAGCAGGCTCCGACCCCGTCGAATCCCATGTCGCCCCGCAGTCCGAACAGAACGGACCGACCGTCTCCACCGCGGCGGCGGATCCCACCTCCTCGAGGAACTGCGGCAACGCGGCCACGAGGGCAGCCTCCGATGGAGTGAGGTGATAGAGCCTGGCGGCGGCCCAGTCATGAACCTGCTCTTCTGCCATCTGCTCTATGCACCTTCTCCTTGGTCCGGGTGTGCGAACCCCATTACGTAGACGATGGACGGCCGCGGACCATCCGGCACCGGGGTGCCCTTCCGTGACTCACGCTCGGTCTTCCTCGAGCCGACGCAGCGTCGCCCACACGGACAGCAGGACGTCGTGCCGTCTCTTCCCTAACCGCTGCGCCACCCGGTCCTTGAAGTTGAGGTAGTCGATCTCATCCACGGACGCGGCGAGGTATCTCGCCCACTCGTCGCGTCGGCAGACGATCCTGAACGGATAGGCGGACCGGGGAGTCGCGAGGATCTCGGCGTGAGGAACGGATTGCGAGAGGCGCTCGAGGTCGTCCCTCACGCGAGCCCGCACCACGACGAGCTCGTCTGCATCGGGCCGGGATCCCCCGCGCCGTTCGTCGAACGCGGTGACGGAGTAGAAGCCATCAACGGTGACCGTCCACATCCGAGTCCCTTCCTTTCGTCCCGAGCCGGCTCGACTTCGGGAGGTGCCCGATGGGGCCGGCGCCCCTCCCCCTCGGATGGCGCCGGCTCCAACCGGAGCGCGGACGATAATCGATGCTGAGGACTGAGTTGAGCATTCGCGCTTGGCGGATGAGTGGTCTGGCCCAGGCGTGAACTCTGTGCTCGCCGACTCTCCAGGTTTCCTCAGCAGCGCTCCCATTCGCACCCTAAGGCGCCGGAACGGGCGTCCCCATGCTGACCACTGGAGCCAGGGTGATGCGGGACCTGACCTAGGGAGTACCTATGACCCCGTGACTGACGCGAGCACGATCGCGCGGATAGCCAGTTTCCGTTTGCTTCCCGGCACAGTGGGCGGAGCAGACGTGGAACTCGCAGCCCACGTTCCAGTGTTGAGGACATCGTTGCCCAGGAGGGGGCGGAGCGGGAGGTATCGGCGTATTCATGACCAAGCCCAACCCTCGCTGGTCATGCTGAGAGGGTCGGTATTGCTCGGAGTACCTTCAGCGGTGCTAGTGGGAGGTGATCGGTGATGGCGGAGCCGGTGGCGATTCAGGGAGGCCGGGGAGCGCATCCTTGTCTGGCCTCGCGGGAAGTCCCTGAGCGGGCCCGTACTGGTTGGTGCTTGCCTGACTCCCCTGAGCAAGAAGAACGAGCACGACGATGCCGCCCACGTACGGAATTAAGCAGATCAGGTACCACCAACCCGACTTTCCGGTGTCGTGAAGTCGACGAACGCCAGCCGCCAGTTGCGGGAGGAGGAGGGCGAACGGCACGACGAGTATTAGGGCAGGAGCTTTTGCGACGCTCCCCACCACGCCAACCCCGACGTAAGCCAAGAAGATGAACAGGACGAACCACCAGTACTCGGACCGGGACGCTCTTCCCTTGAAGTCCACGTACTTCGTCAGACAGGTTCTTATCGACTCGGCGAAAGACATCTCTGGTGCTCCTTGCCGGACTGGGCCGACGACGCTCGAAGCGGCCGTCCCTGCGGCAGCCAACGGTCTCGGAGTCGGCATCGGCCACACGGGCGAGCACCTGTAGCGCGGGGCGGTGAGCAGGTCCCTCGTCACGATGCCGGCCACTGCGAGCCTTGATCGATGCGGGCCACACTAGGGACGCGCTCCGAACCCGCGGCGGGATGACTACGCTCCGGTTCAGTGAGCGATGACAGAAGGTTGAACGATGAAGTCAGGAGTGTGTGGGATCAACTTGCTTCCTTCTGGGACGAAAAGATGGAGGCTGGAGCGACGTGGCAGCGAACCTTGATCCAACCATGCGTCGAGCGCCTCCTCCAGCTCGAGCCCGGTGAGCGGATCCTCGAGATCGCCTGCGGGAACGGAGAGTTCGCTCGCCGTATGACCGAGCTCGGAGGGCAGGTGCTCGCAACCGACTTCAGCGAACGCATGCTCGAGCGAGCCCGTGCTCGCGGCGGTGATGTGGACTACCGCTGGGCCGATGCGACCGACGAGGAGGAGCTCCTGGCGCTCGGGGAGCCCGGATCGTTCGACGGCGTCGTGTCGAACATGGCGATCATGGACATGGAGTCGATCGAGCCGATGATCAGGGCGGCGTCTCGCCTCCTGAAGCGGGCCGGCCGCTTCGTCTTCTCGACCCTGCACCCGGCGTTCAACTCCGGCGACGTCCGGCCGGCGGTGGAGCTCGACCTCGACGGCGGCGTCACCGAGGTCTATTCGGTCAAGGTGTCCTCGTACGGTCGATCGTTCAGCGGCAAGGGCGTTGCCCTCCCTGATCAGCCCTACGAACAGTGGTACTTCCACAGGCCGCTGCGGATGATCTTGGAACCGTTCTTCGTACACGGGTTCGCGCTCGACGGCCTCGAGGAACCGCTCCTGACTCCATCGGATCGACAGAAGCCGGGAACGCCGGAGTACGTATTCACTCAGATCCCGGGCGTGTTGGTATGCAGGATGCGCCGCCTACCTTAGGTGATCAGACGCGCCTGCGATCGACCAGAACTCGCCCGTCACTCGCGACTTCCATCCCTAAGCAACCACATGCGCCGCGCTCGGCCGCCCTAGCCCGGACCATCAGCGTGCCCAGTTTCGAGCCCACCGAGCTCCGGAGAGCGACCCTTCCGGTCCCACGTGGGGTCGCCTCCTGGGCAGGGCGAGGAGAACAGTCGAGCAAGCCACCAGATTCTCCCTTGGGAAGGCCCGCCGCCGCGAGGTGGCGTCACGACTGCGGCAGAGCCTGAGCGGCG
>DASWDB010000053.1:0-3096 GCA_036395715.1 Actinomycetota bacterium
GCAACTACTTCGTCGAGGTCCAGGACCACGGCCTGGCGGATCAGCGCCGGATCATCGATGAGCAGGTTCGGATCGCCGGGGAGCTCGGCGTGCCGGTCGTCGCGACGAACGATCTGCACTACACCAGGAAAGAGGACGCGAAGCCGCACGACGTCTTGCTGTGCATCCAGCAGCAGAAGCTGCAGTCGGATCCGAAGCGCCTCCGGTTCGACTCGGAGGAGTTCTACCTCAAGACGTCGGAGGAGATGCGCAGCGTGTTCAGCGAGCTGCCCGACGCGTGCGACCAAACGTTGGCGATCGCCGAACGAGTGCAGCTGCTTCCCGAGCTCGAGCGGATCGTGGTCGAGCACCGTACCGAGTACCGGTTGCCACGGTTCGAGACGCCGCACGGCGAGGCGCTCGAAGCCTACCTGCGGGAGCTCGTGGAGCGTGGCGTGGAGCAACGCTACGGGACGCCGCCTCCCGTGGAGGTCCTCGAGCGCATCGACACTGAGCTCGCGGTCATCACGAAGATGGGCTTCGCCGGCTACTTCCTCATCGTGTGGGATCTGATCCGGTTCGCACGCGAGCAGGGGATCCGCGTCGGTCCAGGGCGCGGGTCGGCCGCGGGCTCGGTCGCGTCCTACGCGCTGCGGATCACTGACCTCGACCCGTTGCGGTACGGCTTGTTGTTCGAGCGGTTCCTCAACCCCGACCGGGTCGAGATGCCCGACATCGACATGGACTTCGACGAGCGCCGGCGGGATGAGGTCATCCGGTACGCCACGGAAACGTACGGCTCGGACCGCGTCGCACAGATCGTCACCTTCCAGACGATCAAGGGGAAGCAGGGGATCCGCGACGCGGCCCGCGTGCTCGGGTTCCCTCCCATCGTCGGTGACCGTCTCTGCAAGATGTACCCGCCCGCGATGATGGGGCGCGACGAGCCGATCGACCGAGCGCTCGAGATCAGCCCCGACCTCCGCGAGGCGTACGAACGGGAACCGGAGGCGAAGGAGATCATCGAGACGGCGCGTGCGCTGGAAGGCCTCCGTCGCGAGGACTCGGTCCATGCGGCGGGGGTCGTGATCGGCGACGCGCCGCTCGTCGAGTATCTCCCCCTGAAACTCACGAAGGATTCGCGCGAAGGGTCGAAGAAGATGGTCACGCAGTTCGACATGAACGGCGTGGCCCAGCTCGGGTTGCTCAAGATGGACTTCCTGGGTCTCCGCACGCTCTCGGTGATCGAGGAGACCCTGCGCCACCTCCGCTCGCGGGGTATCGAGCTGGACATCGATCACATCCCGCTGGATGACGCCGAGACCTACGCCATGCTTCGTCGCGGCGAGACGACCGGCGTGTTCCAGATGGAATCGCCCGGGATGCGGACCCTGATCAAGCTGCTGGAGCCCGACCGGTTCGAAGACCTCATGGCGCTCGTCGCGCTCTACCGTCCGGGTCCGCTCAACACCGGGATGCATACGGAGTTCGCGGAGCGGAAGCACGGCCGGCGCAAGGTCGTGTATCCGCATCCCGCTCTGGAGCCGGTGCTCAAGGACACCTACGGCGTCATGGTCTACCAGGAGCAGATCATGCAGATCGCCGTTCGGATGGCGGGCTATTCCATGGGGCAGGCCGACACGCTTCGCAAGGTCATGGCCAAGAAGAAGCGCGAGCTGGTCGGTCAGGAGCGGGAGCGCTTCGTTGCCGGATGCGTCGAGCAGGGGATCTCGGAGCGGCTCGCCGCCGATCTGTTCGATCTGATCGAGCCGTTCGCCGACTACGGGTTCCCGGCCGCTCACGCCTGCGCCTACGGCTTCATCGCGTATCAGACGGCGTACCTGATCGCGCAGCACCCGGTCGAGTACATGGCGGCCATCCTCACGTCGGTCAAGGACGACAAGGATCGCAAGCCGTACTACCTGTACGCGTGTCGGAGCATGAAGATCGAGGTGCTCCCTCCCGACGTCAACGAGTCCGACATGGACTTCGCCCCCGCACCCGGCGATCGCCGAGCGATCCGCTACGGCCTGTCCGCGGTCCGCAACGTCGGGGAAGGCGTCGTCCAGGCCATCCTAGATGCTCGCCGATCGGGCGGAGCCTTCGAGTCCTTCGCCGACCTGTGCCGGCGCGTTGACCCGGGGGCATTGACGAAGCGTGTCCTCGAGTCGCTCATCTTCGCGGGCGCGTTCGACTCGTTCGGGTACACGCGCGGCGGGATGGTGCAACAGATCGGCGAGCAGGCGGCCTGGGAGAAGGTCGCGGCGCCGATCCTCGCCGAACGCAAGGCGCAGGCGGCCGGCCAGTTCTCGCTCTTCGGCGCGGGCACGGACGGCGCCGGGCTCGGCGAGATCGACGAGGGGATCCTCTCCGGGGACGAGCTCGACAAGCGGCTCCTGCTCTCCAAGGAGAAGGAGATGCTCGGCCAGTTCGTGACCGACCATCCGCTGCTCGGGGTTGAGGACGAGCTCCGGGCGCAGACGAGCCACCCGATCGATGAGATGCCCAACCTCGGCGACGGGGATCTCGTCACCGTCGGGGGCATCATCGGGTCTCTCGCCCGCAAGTACACGAAGCGTGGTGAGCCGTACGCGCAGTTCCGGCTCGAGGGGCTCGCCGGGGGCGTCGAGGTGATCGCGTTCCCCAGCGTGTACGAGGCCGTTCCGCATCTGATCCAACCGGACACGATCGTGCTGGTCACCGGTCGGATCGACCTGCGCGGGCGCGAGCTGCAGATCCGGGCATCCGAGGTGAAGGAGCCCTCGCTCGGTCCGGACGCTCCGAGGCTCCGTGCCGAGTCACTCGTCGTGGACCTGGCGGCGACCGCGTGCACACCGGCCGTCCTGGAGAAGCTCAAGCAACTCTTCGAGGCGCATCCGGGGGCGGCCCCCGTGCGGCTGCGGTTCCTCTCCTCCGCGGGGGTGACGCCCCTGTCGGTCGGGTCGTACAACGTGGACGCGGCGGGATCGTTGATGGGGGAGCTGCACGATCTGCTGGGAACCGGCTCCAGCCGGCTCGACCGTTCCGGTTGACAAGGCCCGCGTATCGTTCGCACGTGACGTTCCTGATCCTGCCTGCGCTCGACGTTTGGCGCGGACGCCTCGCCGTCGCGACGGC
>DASWDB010000054.1:0-2512 GCA_036395715.1 Actinomycetota bacterium
CGCATCCGCTGCGCGAAATCCTCGCGTTCGAGCTCGCCGCGAGCGTAGCGGATGCGCAGTTCTTCCACGGCCGAGTCGCGCGGTGGCGGCGGAGCAGCTCCGGCTCCGGCTCCGGCTCCAGCTCCGGCGCCCGCGGCCAGCGGCACGGGGCGCGAGGTGAACCGCACGATCGCCCAGATGCCCACGCCGACGAGTACGAGGAACATCACGAACGGCAGCAGGTGGAAGATCCCCCACCAGGCGCCGTGGTGCTCGAACCCAGGCCCTTGCCACGGTGCATATGGCTGACCCATCGACGGACCTCCCTGTCTGTGCTCTCCGCCAGTGGACCACCCGAACCTGGGAAGTCGCTGAGAACGGACCGAGCGTTCGACCAGCGGGACGCGTCTCACACGGGGCGGAACAGGAGGTGGAGCTCGATGGTTCCCGTGTTCGCGATCGACAGGACCAGGAACCCGGTCGGTGCCTCGATCCCGTAGTCGGTCAGCGCGACTCCGACGCTGGCGATAGCCTCGACCTCGTCACCGTTCCGTTGCGCTTGGATCGACACATCGACGGCCCGCGTCACGCCGTGCAGCGTGAGGTCGCCAACCGCGACGGCCTGGATCGTTTGACCGACCTTCGGCACCGCGCCGACCTCGATCGGCTTGGTCAGGGAGAAGGTCGCCGTCGGGAACCGATCCGTCTCCAGCCCATCGGTCCGGAGACGGTCGTCTCGGCGGCTGTCGTCGCTCTGGAGCGTTGTCATATCGACCGTCACCTGCAGGGCTGTGATCGTCGTGCCGTCGATCGTCATTGACCCCGACACGCTCTGGGTCCGCCCGACCGCGGTATTGGCGCCGGTCCCCGCGAGCTCCTCCTTGACGCGGTAGCCCGCGAACGACGATGTGCCTTCCGCCAGCGACCCCGACGTGGCGTCGATCGTCCACGTCCTGTCGAGGCTCTCGCCCGGGCCTCCCGTGGCCGTGGCGGACGGGTCCGTTGACGATGAGACGCTGCTGAGCGCAACCGGCGGCGGATCGCTTCCCCCGAACAGCTGCCAGAGGGCGAACCCCCCGGCCCCGAGAACGAGGACGAAGACGACCGCGGCGCCGACCACCACCCGGGTCTTCCGTGTCATGTCAGGGCTCCCTCCGCCGGCACCCTACGAGCCGGTCGGACCCATCCGAGCAGGCTGAGGTTACGGACGTCTGGGCGCGCGCTGTGCGGCAGCTGAGGAACGGTGGCTCCGCCGACGGCTCACTCGTCGGATCCGCGGAGGCGGACGGCTCGGTCGAGCATGTCGAGTTGATCCGCGAGCCAGGTGGCGGGCGTGTGGGCCAGGACCGTTCGGGAGAGCCCGCGGGCCCGTCGCGTTCGCTCATCAGCGTCCATCTCCAGCGCGTGCTGGATCGCATCCGCGGTCTCCCGAACGTCGAAGGGGTTGACGCCCAGCGACTGACGGCCGAGCCTCCCGTACGCGCCGGCGTTCCGCGACAGGATCAAGACGCCTCCGTTGCGGTTCACGACCGGGCCTTCCATCGCCACGAGGTTCATCCCGTCGTACACCGCGTTGACGAGCATGGCGTCGTACATGCCGTACGCGGCCACCGCGTACTCCATGTCGTGCTGGAGCCGGACGACCACGGGGACCCATCCGTCGCGCCCGAGCTCGGTGTTGATCCGGTGCGCCTCGGCGAGACAGGCGTCGCCGTACTCGCGGTAGGCGGCGAGCTCTTCGCGCGACGGGGTGAGCAACGCGAGGAAGCGCACCCGACCCTGCCAGCCCGGGTTCCGACGAAGGAACAGCTCGTACGCGAGGAACCCGCGGAAGATGTTCTTCGACGGCTCCAGCCGGTCGACGCGCAGGAGCAGCCGCTGCTCGCCGAGCGAGGACCGGATCTCTCGTCGGATCGTCTTGGTCTCGGGTTGCGCGGCGATCGACCGAAGACCCTCCGCTCCGACGGACACGGGGAACGTGCGGATCAGCGACGTGTGCCCGTCGAGCGACAACCGCCACCGATGAAGGTCGGCCTTCGCCCCCGCGAGCGACCTCGCCGACAGCAGGAAGTTCTCCGCCCAGGTTCGCGACTGGAACCCGACCACGTCGGCGCCCGCCAACCCGCGGAGCAGGGCCTCCCGCATGCCGATCGGCAGCATCCGCAGGTACGTCTGCCCCGCGAACGGCGTATGGGAGAAGTGGATGATCCGCGCGTCGGGCCGCAGCTCGCGAAGATAGAGCGGCACGAGGGAGAGCTGGTAGTCCTGGACCAGGAACACCGCGTCGTCGGGGAACGTGTCGAGCACCTCGGCGAACGCCCGGTTCGCTTCTTCGTACGCACGCCAGGCGTCGTCCGTGCCCTCGTCGAACGTCGGACTCCGCGCGATGTCCCACAGGAAGTGATGGGTGAACCACAGGATCCCGTTCGAGATCCCGTTGTAGTAGCCGTCGTAGATCTTCGGATCGAGCGAGACGAACCGGAGCCGCAGGTCGGTCGCGTGATCGAGCGCCTGCTTCCGGGGGACCTCCCGA
>DASWDB010000055.1:0-26640 GCA_036395715.1 Actinomycetota bacterium
TTCGGGCGCGGGAACCCGTCCATCGTCCGCCACCAGCGCGCACAGCCCGAACAGCGCAAGCCCGGCGACCATCGCGGCCGCGTCGAGTCGTCTGCGGACGACCGGCCGGGACCCCATCGTTCGACCCTACCGGTGCACGACCGGTTGGGAGCGGAGACCGGTTGCGAATCCGACCCCTGGGGTAGACTTTCGGCGTGATCGGTGGGGCCGAGCGCCTCGATCGATGAGAAGGGGGAACACATCGTGGCCGTCAGCCAAGAGGAGCACCTTCGAGAGCTGAGCAAGGGGTATCGGTTCGACTGGAAGGACCAGTCGAACTCCGTCTTCGAACCCAAGCGTGGACTGTCCGAAGCGGTCGTCGAGGAGATCTCCTCCCGCAAGTCCGAACCAGACTGGATGCGGAAGCGCCGGCTGAAGGCCCTGAAGCATTTCGAGCAGCGGGCGATGCCGTGGTGGGGAGCCGACCTCTCCGGGATCGACTTCGAGAACATCTACTACTTCATCCGCTCTACGGAGAAGCAGGCCCAGAACTGGGAGGAGCTGCCCGAGGACATCCGCGGGACGTGGGACAAGCTGGGGATCCCCGAGGCGGAGAAGAAGTACCTCGGCGGCGTGTCGGCGCAGTACGAGAGCGAGGTCGTCTACCACAAGATCAAGAAGGAACTGGACGACATCGGTGTGCTGTTCACCGACATGGACTCCGCGCTCCGCGACTACCCCGACCTCGTCAAGGAGCACTTCGGCACGTTGATCCCGGCGAACGACAACAAGTTCGCCGCCCTCAACACCGCGGTGTGGTCGGGCGGCTCGTTCATCTACGTGCCGCCGGGCGTGCACGTGGACATTCCGCTCCAGGCGTACTTCCGCATCAACGCCGAGAACATGGGCCAGTTCGAGCGCACGCTGATCATCGCGGACGAGGGTTCGTACGTGCACTACGTCGAGGGTTGTTCGGCACCGATCTATACGAGCGACTCCCTGCACTCCGCCGTCGTGGAGATCAAGGCGATGAAGGGTGCGCGGGTGCGGTACACGACGATCCAGAACTGGTCTACGAACGTGTACAACCTCGTGACCAAGCGCGCGGCCGCCTACGAGGACGCCGTGATGGAGTGGGTCGACGGCAACATCGGCTCCAAGGTCACTATGAAGTACCCGTCGATCTACCTGCTGGGCAAGGGGGCCCGCGGCGAGGTGCTCTCCGTCGCGTTCGCCGGCAAGGGGATGCACACGGACGCGGGCGGCAAGGCGATCCACGCCGCGCCGTACACGACGAGCGTGATCACCTCGAAGTCGGTCTCGAAGGACGGCGGCCGGACGGGCTACCGGGGCCTCGTTCGCGTCGAGCCCGATGCGCATCACGCTCGGTCGAACGTGCGATGCGACGCGCTGATCCTGGACGACGAGAGCCGCTCCGACACCTACCCGTACATCGAGGTCGAGGACGAGACGGCCGCGCTCGGGCACGAGGCCACCGTTTCGAAGGTCGGCGAGGACCAGCTCTTCTACCTGATGAGCCGCGGACTCTCCGAGGTCGAAGCGACCGCCATGATCGTGAACGGGTTCATCGAGCCGATCACCCGCGAGCTCCCGATGGAGTACGCGGTCGAGTTGAACCGCCTGATCGAGCTGCAGATGGAGGGCTCGGTCGGGTAGCGACCGGCGGCGCCACGGGCCGCGTCCACGCGGTCGCGAATCCGACCTATTGAGTAGGATTCCTGTCGATGACGTCCACCACGTTCGACGAGGCGGCTTTCGAATTGCTGCCCGGGACCTCGGAACCGCTGCAGCGCATGCGCAAGCAAGCGTTCGAAGAGTTCCGCGCCCTGCCGATCCCCTCCCAGGAGACCGAGGAGTGGCGATACACCGACCTGTCGGACTTCGAGCTGTCCTTCGAACCGCATGTGCCGAGCGTCGTGCGGACGACCTCCGGGCAGGATCTGGACGGCCTCGGCGTTATGTTCACGGATCTTGACGGGGCGGCCGAGTCGCATGCGGACCTCGTCGAGCGCAACCTCCACACGCTCGTTCCGACCGACCGCACGAAGTTCACGGCGCTCCATGGGGCGTTCCGGACGGGTGGAACGTTCCTCTACATCCCGCCTGATGTGCGCGTGGAGCTCCCCCTACAGACCCTGACGTACCTCGACGCCGACGGAGCCGCCACCTTCCCCCATACGTTGCTGATCGCGGGCGAGGGTGCCGACGTCACGTTCATCGACCGGTTCGCGTCGCCCGCCCTCGACAGGGCGCTCTCCGACGCGATCGTCGAGATCGTGGTGGGTGATGGAGCACACGTCCGGTACGTCTCGATCCAGGAATGGGGTTCGGGCGTGACCCACCTCGGGATCCAGCGCGCCCGTGTCGGTCGCGACGCCGAGTTCCGCTCCCTCGCGATCGGGTTCGGGGCCTCGCTCGCCCGGGCCGAGGCCGAGACGGTGCTCGCCGGGGCGGGCGGCTTCTCCGAGATGCTCGGGGTCTTCTTCGCAGACGGTACCCAGCATTTCGATCACCGTTCCGTGCAGGACCACGTGGCCCCCAACTGCAGCAGCGACCTGCTCTACAAGGGGGCGCTTCGTGACGCCTCGCGTGCGGTCTACAGCGGCTGGGTCCACGTTCGACCCAGCGCGCAGAAGACCGACGCGATGCAGACATCGCGCAACATCGTCCTGTCCGAGCACGCCAAGGCCGACGCCATCCCGAACCTCGAGATCGAGGCCAACGATGTCCGATGCGGGCATGCGGCGAGCGTCGGGCCGGTCGACGAGGAGACGGTGTTCTACCTCGAGAGCAGGGGGATCTCGCGCGCACAGGCCGAACGGCTCATCGTGACCGGCTTCTTCCAGGAGGTCCTCGACCGCGTTCGGCTCGACGAGGTGCGGCACAACGCCGAGCTCGCGATCCAGGAGGAGCTCGGCGAGCCGGCGACCGCGGGGGCGCGCTGATGGCCTCGGCGGTCCGCGTGTGTTCGGTCGGGGACGTGCCCGCCGGCGAGGCGCGACGGTTCGCCGTCGACGGGCGCCTCGTGGCCGTCGTGAACCTCGGGGACGAGGGGTTCCGCGCGGTCGACGCGATCTGTTCGCACGAGCATTACTACTTGGATGAGGGCGAGGTGGACGTGGATCTGGAGACGATCGAATGTCCGAAGCACGGATCAACCTTCGACCTCGATACCGGCCGGGCTCGAACGCTTCCGGCGATCACCCCGGTGGATGTGTTCCCCGTGATGGTGACCGACGACGATGTCTTGATCGAGGTGTGACCAGATGACGCAGACGGATGCCACCCCTCCCGCGACGCTGCAGGTCAAGGACTTGCGCGCCGCCGTCGGCGACCGCGAGATCCTCCGGGGGATCGACCTCACGGTGCAGCAGGGCCAGATCCACGCCCTGATGGGCCCCAACGGCTCGGGCAAGTCGACGCTCTCCAACGTGATCATGGGACGACCGGGATACCGGATCCTCGAGGGAAGCGTGCTCTTCAACGGCGAGGACATCACGACCCTGACGCCCGACCTTCGGGCGAAGCGAGGGCTGTTCTTGGCGATGCAGTACCCGACCGAGGTCCCCGGCGTCTCGGTGGTGAACTTCTTGCGGACGGCGTACCAGTCGATCAAGGGCGAGCAGATCTCGGCGCTCGCGTTCCGGAAGCACATGAAGGCGCAGATGGATCGTCTCGGGATCGAGGACGCGATGGTCCAGCGGTACGTCAACCAGGGATTCTCGGGTGGCGAGAAGAAGCGGAACGAGGTCCTGCAGCTGGCCGTCCTGGAACCGTCGCTCGCGATCTTGGACGAGACCGACTCGGGCCTCGACATCGACTCGTTGAAGCTGGTGGCCGAGAGCATCAACGAGCTGGCGGGCCCGGAGCTCGGTGTGCTGATCATCACGCATTACCAGCGGATGCTGAACTACATCACACCGGGGTTCGTGCACGTCATGATGCAGGGGAAGATCGTGAAATCCGGCGGTCCGGAGCTGGCCCACGAGCTCGAGGACAAGGGGTACGAGGGCGTCCGCCGGGAGCTCGGGATCGAGGAGCACGACGATGTCGACGAGGGACCGGACGAAGGGGTTGCATGAGATGAGCACGTTCGACGTCGAAGCGGTCAGGCGCGACTTCCCGATCCTCGAGCGCACCTTCGACGGCAAACCCCTCGTCTACCTCGACTCGGGTGCCACCTCCCAGAAGCCGATCCAGGTGATCGATGCCGAATCGCGCTTCTACCGGCTCCACAACGCGAACGCGCATCGCGGCATCTACACGCTGGGCGAGGAAGCCACCGAGGCATACGAGGGCGCTCGGTCGCGGATCGCTCGCTTCTTCGGTGTCGAGGATGCATCTCGGTTGGTGTTCACGCGCGGGACAACGGAGTCGATCAACCTCGTGGCGTACGGATGGGGTCGTGCCTTCCTCGGCGAGGGGGACGAGATCCTCATCACCGAGATGGAGCACCATTCGAACATCGTGCCGTGGCAACTCGTCGCGCAGGCCACGGGCGCGACGCTTCGCTACATCGGTCTGACGGACGACGGTCTCCTGGACCTTTCCAACATGGGTGAGCTGCTCGGCGAGCGCACCAAGATCCTGGGCGTGACCGCGATGTCGAACGCGCTCGGGACGATCACGCCGTTGAAGCAGCTGATCGACGCCGCGCATGCCGTCGGCGCGATCGTCGTCGTCGATGCGGCGCAAGCTGCGCCGCACATGTCCCTGGACATGGACGGTCTGGAGGCCGACTTCGTGGCGTTCAGCGGTCACAAGATGCTGGGGCCCACGGCGAGCGGTGGACTGCTGGCCAAGCGCGAGCTGCTGGAACGGCTGGAGCCGATGTTCGGTGGCGGCGACATGATCCGGGAGGTGTTCCACGACCACTCCACGTGGAACGACGTGCCCTACCGGTTCGAGGCGGGCACGATGCAGGTGGCGCAACAGGTCGGGCTGGCCGCCGCGTGCGATTATCTCGACGCGCTCGGGATGGACGCCGTCCGCGCCCATGAGGTCGAGATCACCCGCTACGCGATCGACCGGTTGCTCGAGGCGGGTGCCGTGGTCTACGGCCCGAAAGACACCGACATCCGCGGGGGGACGGTCAGCTTCTGGTACCACGAGATCCACCCCCACGACCTGGCGACGATCCTGAACGAGGAGGGAGTCGCCGTCCGTGCCGGGCATCACTGCGCGCAGCTCGTGATGCGTCGCTACGGGACGCCCGCGACCGTGCGAGCTTCGTTCTACGTCTACAACACGACCGAGGAGGTCGACGTCCTGGTCGCGTCGCTCGCTCGCGCGCGCGATATCTTCGCGTCCTAGATGACGTTCGACGCACGACGGGAGACGATGTGGCGCTCGATGACATCTACAAGGAAGTGATCCTCGATCACTACAAGAACCCGCGGAACAAGCGGGACCTGCCGGGGGCCGAGGTCTCGTGCACGCGCAACAACCCGCTCTGCGGGGATGAGATCACGGTCTTCGCCCACGTCGATGACGGGACCGTGGCCGAGCTGACCTTCCAGGGTGCCGGCTGCTCGATCTCGCAGAGCTCCGCGTCGATGATGACCGAAGCCGCGGCCGGCAAGACCGTGGACGAGACGCTCGAGCTGGCGGGGCAGTTCCGAGGGATGATGGCAGGCGAGGTCGACCCCGACGACGATCGCTTCGGCGACCTCGTTGCCCTCAAGGGCGTCGTGAAGTACCCGATCCGTATCAAGTGCGCCGTCCTCGCGTGGGACGTGTTGCAGGAGGCGCTCCAGGGTGCGGGCGAGGCGACCGGCGCGGAGCCGCACACCGCGCGCTGAGCGGCCCTCGCGGTCCAGAGGTTCGTCGTCGCGCCCGTACCATGGGCCGATGCGCGTGGTCTTCAGCGAGGACGGCCGCGACTTCCAACGGCGCGACTGGACCGATCTCGCACGCGTCGATCCGGCCGGGACGATCTTCCATCGACCGGCCTTCCTGAAGCTCTACTGGGAGGAGTTCGGCGAGACGCCCGACCATCTGTTGCTGGCGTTCGCAGAGGACGAGGACGGTCGCCAGGTGGGCGCCGTCGCGTTCGAACGGATCGACGACACACTTCGATTCCTGGGCGGCACGGAGGTGACCGACTACATGGGGCCCGTCGGCGAGCCTCCGATGCAAGGGCAAGTGGCGAAGGAATTGTGGGCCGAGTTGGTCCGACGCGACGATTGGCGCTCCGCCGACCTGCGCGGCCTCGCGGAGGATCGAGCGTGGCTCGGGCTCCTCCGCGAGGCCGCCATCGAGGAGGGGCTCGTCGTGCGGGAGGACGACGACCAGAATGGGATCGCTCCGTTCCTCACCCTCCCGCCGACTTGGGAGGCGTACCTCGAGTCCCTCCCGGCGAAGCTCCGCCATGAGATCCGACGGAAGGCCAAGAAGCTCGAAGCCGAAGCCGGCCCGTTCCGGATCGTCGTTGCGGATCCGGATTCGCTCGAGCCGCTGCTCGATCGGTTCGTCGAGCTCCACCGGATGAGCGAAGGCCCGAAAGGCGTGTTCATGGTCCCCGGGATGGAGATCTTCTTCCGCCGCCTCGCCGCCGCGTTCCTGCCCGACCGCGTCTTCCGGTTGACCTTCATCGAGGTCGGGGGGGAGCTGGCCGCGGGTACGGTCGGGTTCGTGTGCGATGGAACGTCGTACCTCTACAACTCGGCGTTCGATCGAACGTGGGGCTCGCTCGCGCCCGGGATGGTCCTCGTGGCTGAAGACATCCGCCGCTCGATCGACGAGGGGTGTTCCGTTTTCGACCTGCTGAAGGGGGACTACGCCTACAAGTATCGCTTCGGTGCCGTGCCGAGACGCGTCCGACGACTGACGGTCGATCGACCCTGACCTAGGGGTATGCGCGGATCGTGCGGAGGATCAGATCCGCCGTGTCCAGGTCACCGCCGAGCGCGACGTTGCCGGAAGCGAGGACGGCGTCGGGGTCGAGTCGCTTCCCCGCGACGAGGGCGAACTGGGGCGCGCGCCCCACGATCATCGCATCCGGTTCGCGCTCGGGGTCCGGGAGCTCACCGACCCCGAGCCCCTGGTGCCACGATCCCTCGCCGGGGCCTTCGAGGTCGATCTGGACGCTCCGCCCGGAGAGATCGTGGCCTGCCTGACCGAGCGCCCACGGCAGCATGCGGACGGCCAGATCGATCGTGAGGTAGACGGGCCAATGCTGCCACCCGATCTGCCATCCGTTCCCGACCCCGTTCGTCGCGCGCATGTCCTCGCCGTGCAGGAACCACTCGATGACGCGCGACTGCACGAGATACCGAGCCGCGATGTCCCCGGCGATCCACCGGTACCGCGCGTTCCGCCACTCATCGTCGTCCAGCTTCGAGCAGTAGACGAGGAACGCTTCCGCTGCCGAACCCCAGGTGTCCAGGATCGTTCGCGTGTCGAGTCCGGAGCGTCGGTTGACCGTCCAGGCGTTCCAGCCATCGACGGTGAACGGCTCCTCGCCGAGCTGGTGACGGTACTCCTCGAGCTCCTCGGCCGGCTCCCCTGCCACCAGCTGCGCGGCCGCGGTGTCCCCGGCCATCAGGTGAGCCATGACGTCTCGGTTCCACCAACCGCGGTCTGCGCTCGGCCGCTCCCAGGACTCCGGCTCGGCGAACTGGATCATGCGACCCAGGCGTTGTCGCTCACCATGCGCGATGCCCAGCAGCTCTTCTCGACCGATCGCCACCAGTCACTACCTCCTCCACCCGCCGCCCAGACGGCTCGACGGGCCGAACTGGCGCGAAGTGTACAGTCGCGCGATGCGCGTCCTGATCTGCCCGGACAAGTTCCGGGGGACCCTGAGCGCCCGTCAAGCGGCCGAGGCGATGGCGCGCGGGTGGGCGCGCGCCCGGCGGGATGATCACCTCGAGCTGGTGCCGCTCGCGGACGGCGGCGAGGGGACCCTGGACGTCCTGGTGCCCGACGCGGGAACGCCGGTTCCGGGACGCCGCCGCATCGACCGGAGGGTGACCGGTCCGGATGGGGACCCGGTGGATGCGCAGGCGGGGGTGCGAGGTCGCATCGGCGTGGTCGAGATGGCGCGTGCATCCGGACTCCAGCTGCTGACGCCGCCTCGCCGTGACCCGTGCCGAACGACCACACGCGGAACCGGCGAACTGATGCGGGCCCTTCTGGATGTGGGCGTCGCCCGGCTGCTCGTGGGCCTGGGCGGCTCCGCCACCAACGACGGCGGCGCCGGCATGGCCCGCGCGCTCGGGATGCGCTTCCTCGACCCGTCGGGGATCGAGGTCCACGAGGGTGGGGCGCCCCTGGTGGGCCTGGCGCGGATCGACGCCTCCGGCGTCGATCCGCGCCTCCACGTCGTCGATGTCGTGGGCGTGACCGACGTCGACAACCCACTGTGCGGCCCGACGGGTGCGAGCGCCACCTACGGGCCGCAGAAGGGCGCATCGCCCGACGACGTCTGGGATCTCGATCGTGCGCTCGGGCACCTCGCGGCGGTCGCCTACCGGGATCTCGGCCTCGATCTCCAACACGAGCCGGGGGCTGGGGCGGCCGGCGGTCTCGGCTTCGGATTGCTCTCGTTCTGCGGGGCCAGCCTGCGGCCGGGGGTCGAGGTCGTGATGGAAGCGGTCGGGTTCGACGACCAGATCCGCCGTGCGGATCTGGTCGTCACCGGGGAGGGGGCCTTCGACGAGCAGTCGTTGCGCGGGAAGGTTCCGGCAGGCGTGATGCGTGCGGCGGAGCTCCGACACGTTCCGGTGGCGGTCGTCTGCGGGTCCGCGCAGGTCCATCCGCCGGGGGTCGTGGTGCGGTCGCTCGTCGATCGGGTAGGCCCGGAGCGGGCGCTCGACGATGCGCGTGGTTCGGTCGAGCTGGTGGCGGAGGCACTCGCGCACGACGTCGATCGGGATGTGATGTCGTGAGCGATGCCGCCGCCCGCTTCGCCGAGGCCGCTGCCGCTGCCGGTCTCGCCCCCGACGTCCGGCGATTCCCCGAGGGGACCCGAACGGCCGACGATGCCGCGGGCGCGATCGGATGCGACGTCGGCCAGATCGTGAAGTCGCTCGTGTTCGTCACCGGGGGCGAGCCGGTGCTCGCGCTGACCTCCGGGAGGAACCGGGTCGATACGGCGAAGCTGGGGGCGCTATGCGGCGCTCCCCATGCCCGCAAGGCGACCGCCGACGAGGTACGGACCGCGACCGGGTACGCCATCGGGGGCACGCCGCCGTTCGGCCACTCGACCCGGATCCGCTGCTTCGGCGATCCCGGGCTCCTCGGCTTCGATATCGTCTGGGCCGCAGCGGGCACGCCCGATTCGGTCTTCCCCGTCCTCCCCGAGGAGCTCATGCGGCTCGCTGGCGCGCGGGTCGCCCCGTTCACGGAAACCCGACCTGCCGGGTAGGGTTCTCGCGCGTCCACGGGTACACTGGTCGATGTTCGAGAACCCAGGTCGAGACGTCGCGGAGGATCGATGCTGACGCTCACAACGGCGGCTGCCGGCAAGGTGAAGGAGCTGCTCGTCGAGGAAGGACGCGCCGACATCGCGTTGCGCGTTGCGGTGCAGCCGGGCGGGTGTTCCGGGCTCCGCTACGCGATGTACCTGGACGACCAGGTCACCGACAAGGATGCGAGCGAAGAGCAGCACGGTGTCCGGATCGTGATCGACAAGCTCTCGGTCCCGTACCTCTCACAGGCGACGGTCGACTTCATCGACTCGCTGGAGCAGACGGGCTTCACGATCGACAATCCGGCCGCGCAGGGCGGCTGCGCCTGCGGTCACTCGTTCCACTAGGGCTTCCGACCGCTTTCAGCACCGCGTTGGGTGTATCCATTCGTGTCGGATCTCGACGAACACTTCCTCGTGCGGATCGAGCGGGAAGGGTACGAAGGGACCGAAGCCCAGCCGTTTTCGTAAGGATGGAGGTTCACGGCAACGACTTGTCGTGAGACCCTTCCACCACCGTCGATAGCCTTGATCGTCACCGGGAATAGGCCGTCGTTGGGGATCGAGACCTTGTACCGGAAGGTCGACCCCTTCCGGACTCTGACGGTATCGATCAGACCGGAGACGCCGAAGGCATCGATGGATCGCTCGGACGACTGGACCCTCGGGTCAAGGATGTCGAAGGCGGAAGCGCCAGGCCCCGACCGGTTCTGTGTTGGTAACCCACGCGGGCCCGGGCACCATCGCGATAAGGACAGACCGTGATCACCGCGACCGACAGCCGGCGAGGCCATCGCCTTCGCCTCGTCTCCGTCGCGGCTGGCCCATCGGGCGGAGCCTCGGGAGGCCGAACGATGGTGTCCACGTCGCGACCCTACTTCATCGCCTTTCGCCCGTTTCACGGCTCGTGGCCGTACGGTCCTCCTTGACCGGCTGAAAGGAGAACGTCCATGAGCATCCGTCCGTCCGTCGGCCCCGTACAGCACCCCGCGCTCCAGCGACACCTCACGCAGCGGGCAGAGAACGCCCAGAACAGGATCGCCGACACGATCACGCGGTTCGCCGGATCGATGGCCTTCGTCTACGTCTCGATCATCTGGTTCGGGCTGTGGATCGGGCTCCGGGTGGAGAAGTACCCCTTCGGCCTGCTGACGATGATCGTGTCGCTCGAGGCGATCTTCCTGTCGACGTTCGTGATGATCAGCCAGAACCGGGCGGACGAGAAGCGTCAGGTCCTCGCGGACAACCAGTGGAAGATCGTCCAGTTCGAGGAAGCTCAGAACGATCAGCTGATCGAGTTGTCGAAGCAGATCCTGGAGCTGACGAAGGCGATCCACGCCGTCGCGATCACGTTGCAGGGTCAGTCGGGGTCGTAGGCGAGGTTCGGCCGGAGCCACCGCTCGGCCTCCGTCACGCTCTCACCGAGTCGGCGGGCGTAGTCCTCGACCTGGTCCTTCCCGATGCGCCCGACGTTGAAGTAGCGGGCGGCCGGATGCGCCAGGTAGATGCCCGAGACGCTCGCCGCCGGGAGCATCGCGCAGTGCTCGGTGAGATCCATGCCGATCTCGCGGGCTCCGACGAGGTCGAAGAGCCGGCGCTTGAGGACGTGGTCCGGACAGGCGGGATAGCCGAACGCCGGTCTGATCCCGCGGTAGCGCTCGGCGATGAGCTCTTCGTTCGAGAGTTCCTCGTCGGGCGCGTACCAGTCCCGCCGTACCTCCGCGTGGAGCCACTCGGCGCATGCCTCCGCGAGCCGGTCGGCGAGGGCCTTGACCATGATCGCCCGGTAGTCGTCGTGTTCGGCCTCGTACCGCTTCACGAGCTCGTCGCAACCGATCCCGGCGGTCACCGCGAACGCGCCCACATGGTCCGGCAGACCGGTCTCCATGGGGGCGACGTAGTCCGCGAGCGACCGGTTCGGGTCGTCCGTTGCCCGGTCGGCCTGCTGGCGGAGCATCGGGAGCGTCACACCGCTCGCCAGCACGATGTCGTCCCCCTCGCTGTTGGCGCGCCAGAATCCGTACGAGGCTCGCGCCTGGAGGCTCCCGGCTTCGATGATCTCGTCGAGCAGCTCGTTCGCGTCCGCGAAGAGCTCTCGAGCCTGGGGTCCGAAGTTCTTGTGGTCGAGGATCTGCGGATAGGAACCCTTCAACTCCCACGCGGCGAAGAAGAAGGTCCAGTCGATGACGGCGCGGAGCTCGTCGAGGACCGGCTCCAGCGTGCGCGTTCCGGTGAAGGGCGGCGATGAGATGTCGTCGGCGCTCCACGTGACCGGGGTCCTGCGTTGGAGGGCGATGCGGTAGGGGAGCAACGGGGTCTTCTCCCGCTCCTCGTGCTGAGCGCGGAGCTTCGCCTGGAGCTCGCGGTTCCCCTCGTCGAGGGTGACCTTCCGCTCGGGGTCGAGCAGGGACGAGACGACGCCGACAACGCGTGAGGCGTCGATGACGTGAACCACCGGATGGGAGTACGAGGGCGCGATCCGCACCGCGGTGTGCTGCCGCGACGTGGTCGCGCCGCCGATCAACAGGGGGAGATCGATCCCACGCCGCTCCATCTCTTTGGCGACATGGACCATCTCGTCGAGCGATGGGGTGATCAGCCCCGAACACCCGACGATGTCGCACCCCTCGTCGAGCGCGGTGTCGAGCAACACATCGGCCGGGACCATGACGCCGAGGTCGATCACCTCGTAGTTGTTGCAGCCCAAGACGACTCCCACGATGTTCTTGCCGATGTCGTGCACGTCGCCCTTGACCGTGCACAGGATCACTTTCCCCTGCGCGCGCGCGGTCCCCCCCGAAGCGACCAAAGCGCGTTTCTCTTCTTCCATGAACGGTTCGAGGTAGGCGACGGCCTTCTTCATCGCACGCGCGCTCTTGACCACCTGCGGGAGGAACATCTTGCCGGAGCCGAACAGGTCGCCAACGATCTGCATCCCATCCATCAACGGTCCCTCGATCACGTCGAGCGGCCGTTCGTACTGCTGTCGCGCTTCTTCGGTGTCTTCCTCGATCCACCGGTCGATCCCGTGGACCAGCGCGTACGAGAGCCGCTCCTGGACCTCGGCTTCGCGCCAGGTGAGGTCCTCGTCCTTCGCGATCGTGCTCCCGTGGACGCCTTCGGCGAACGTGACGAGCCGCTCGGTCGCATCCGGCCGACGGTTGAAGATCACGTCCTCGACGTGTTCCAGCAGTTCTGGTGGGATGTCCTGATAGACGTCGAGCTGGCCCGCGTTCACGATGGCCATGTCCAGTCCCGCGGCGATGGCGTGATAGAGGAACGCCGAATGCATCGCGCGGCGGACCGACTCGTTCCCGCGGAACGAGAACGAGAGGTTCGAAACGCCGCCGCTCACCTTCACGCCGGGGCACCGTCGCTTGATCTCGCGGGTCGCTTCGATGAATGCCTTGGCGAACTCGTTGTGCTCCTCGATGCCGGTCGCGACGGCAAGGATGTTCGGGTCGACGATGATCTCGCTCGGGTCGAACCCGGCTCGCTCGATGAGCAGGCGGTACGAGCGCTCGGCGATGTCGACCTTGCGTTCGACGGTGTCCGCCTGGCCGCGCTCGTCGAAGCACATCACGACGACGGACGCTCCGTAGCGGCGGACCTTCGCCGCCTTGGCGAGGAAGTCGTCCTCACCCTCTTTCAGACTGATCGAGTTGACGACCGCCTTGCCCTGGACGCATTTCAAGCCGGACTCGATCACGTCCCACTTGGACGAGTCGACCATGATGGGGACCTTCGCGATCTGCGGCTCGGTCGCGACGAGATTGAGGAACCGGGTCATCGCCTGTGCGCCGTCGATCAGATCCGTGTCCATGTTCACGTCGATCAGGTTGGCGCCGTTCTCCACCTGATCGCGCGCGACGTCCACCGCCGCCTGGAAATCGCCGGACTCGATCAGGCGAGCGAACCGCTTGGAGCCGGTGATGTTCGTCCGCTCACCGACCATGACGAAGCCCGTCTCGGGCGTGATCCGGAAGGGCTCCAGCCCGGAGAACGACGTGAAGCCTTCGAGAGCGGGCAGCGACCTGGGTGCAGCGTCGGCGACGGCCGCCTTGATCGCGCGGATGTGGTCCGGGGTCGTGCCGCAGCAGCCGCCGACGAGGTTGACGAGCCCCGCCGCCGCGAACTCCCCGAGGAGGGAGCTGGTGATCTCGGGCGTCTCGTCGAACCCCCCGAAGGCGTTGGGGAGCCCCGCGTTCGGGTAGCTGGCCACCGGAACGGGCGCGACCCGGGCGAGGGCCTCGACCGACGGACGCATCTCGCGAGCGCCCAGGGAGCAGTTGACCCCCACGATCACCGGGTCGGCGTGCGCCACCGAGAGCCAGAATGCCTCGATCGTCTGACCGGACAACGTCCGGCCGCTGCGGTCGACGATCGTGACGGATATCCAACGCGGCAGGTCGGGGGCGACGTCGATCGCCGCAGCGATCGCTGCCTTGGCGTTGAGGGTGTCGAAGATGGTTTCGATCAGCAGCAGATCGACGCCCCCATCGCGCAAGGCCCCGACCTGCTCGGCGTACGCCGCGTAGACCTGGTCGAAGTCGACCGTCCGGAACGACGGGTCGTCCACCTTCGGGGACAGCGACAGGGTGACGTTGAGCGGTCCGAGCGAGCCGGCGACGAGGCCGCCGTGTCGATCGGCCGACTCGCGGGCGAGGCGGGCACCCTCCAGGTTCATGTCTCGTACGGCATCCTGCAGCCCGTAATCGGCCTGGCCGATCGAGGTGGCCGTGAACGTGTTCGTCGTGGTGATGTCCGCCCCAGCCTCGAAGTACGCGTCGTGGATCGAGGTAACGATGTCGGGACGGCTCAGGTTGAGCAGGTCGGGATCGCCCTTCACGTCGCGGCCGTGCGTGCGGAACCGCTGCCCACGGAAGTCGCTTTCGTCCAGACCGCTGCCCTGCAGGAGGACACCCCACGATCCATCGAGGATCACGATCCTCTCGGCCAGTGCCGTTTCGAGCCGTCCTCGTGCATCCATCGGTCAACAAAGAGTAGCTGCAGCGACCTGCGAAGACCGTCACTGGCATCGGATGCCGAGGACCCGGTAGGCTCCGCCGGGTGAGCCAGAGCCTCCCGGACATGGTGATGCGTGACACCAAGGGGCGGTCGAGCACCCGCCAACCCGAGGTGCGGGCGTCTCGAACGAAGCGGGAGACGGCGGTCGCACTGGCCGGCGTTCCGTTGTTCGCCGATCTCCCAAAGAAGCACCTCCGGCGGCTCGCGCGGGAGGCCGATGAACTGACCTTCGCCCCCGGTGATCAGATCGTGCGGGAGGGGTCGCTCGGGGAGACCCTCTTCGTGGTCATGGAGGGCAGAGCGAAGGTCACCCGGAACGGTCGGCGGGTCGGAGAGGTCCTTCCGGGCGACTTCTTCGGGGAGCTGTCGACGATCGACGGCGGCCCGCGCACGGCGTCGATCACGGCCGTAACCCCGGTCCGGGTCGTGCGGCTGTTCCGTCGGACGCTCCGGAAGCTGCTCGAGGACGAACCCCAGCTGACGATCAAGATCCTGGATGGGATCGTCCGACGGATCCGCCAGGTGGAGCGTCGCTCCGGCTAGGACCCTTCGGTCTCCCCCAGCTGGATGAGGGCCTCGAGCTCGACGAGCGCGCGGTCGTCGAGCTCCAGATCTCCCGCCGCGGCGTTCGATCGCGTGTGCTCGATGTCGCGGCTCCCCGCGATCGCGCTCGTGACGCCCGGCTGCTGCCAGTTCCATGCGAGCGCCAACTGCGGCACGCTCACTCCGAGCCGCTCGGCGACCGGTCGCATCCCGTCCACCAAGGCGAACGTCCGATCGAGGTGGGCGTCGGACGTGAGCCCGTCGGAGGCGCGCCAATCGTCGATCCGCTCCGCGTCCTCACGACCGATGGTCCCGGTCAGGAGTCCCGCCCCGAGCGGTGAGTAGCTGAGCACGCCGATCCCGACCTCCCCGCACCAACCGATCAGCTCCCGATCGTCGAGGTGGACGAGGGAGAACTCCTGCTGCAAGGAGTCCACGGGCCGGACCGCGCGGCATCGCTCGATGAGCGCCCGATCGAAGTTCGAGACCCCGACCCAGCGGACCTTGCCGGCTTCGACCAGACCGCCCATCGCTCCCCAGGCGTCTTCGATCGGGACGCCGGTCCGATCTGGCCAGTGCAGCTGGTACAGGTCGATCACGTCGATCCCGAGACGACCGAGGGAGGCATCACAGGCAGCCCGGATCTCCTCAGGCCGGAACCCAGTCCCCTGGGGGGACGGGGCCACCTTGGTGGCCAGGAGGACCCCGTTCCGCCGCCCGGCGAGCGCCTTCCCGACCAACAGCTCCGACACGCCATCGCCATAGACCTCTGCGGTGTCGACCCAGTTCATCCCGGCCTCGACGCCGGCACCGATCGCGTCGATCACCGCGGACTCCGACCGGTTGGGACCCCAGTCGACGCCGCCGGCCTCCCAGCCTCCGAATCCGATCACCGAGAGCTCGGGACCCATGGCCCCCAGTCGTTTCGTGCGCATGGCACATACAAACACAACGCGCCCCTCCCGGTCGGTGTCGACCGGGCGCGCTACGCTAGATGTCGAGCGCGATCCCCGTTCGTAACCAGAAGGAGCGTATGGCCTCCCGGCCAACCGGTTCGATGAGCAAGACGGTCGAAGAGCGTGACCACGTCGTGATCCGTTTCGCAGGCGACTCCGGGGACGGCATGCAATTGACCGGCGACCGGTTCACCAATGCGACTGCGATCCTCGGGAACGACCTCGCCACGCTGCCGGACTTCCCGGCAGAGATCCGGGCGCCGGCCGGCACGGTGCACGGAGTGTCGGCCTTCCAGATCCAATTCGCGAGCACCGACATCACCACCCCCGGCGACCATGCGGACGTCCTGGTGGCCATGAACCCGGCGGCGCTCAGGGCCGACCTGGACAAGGTCGCGCGAGGCGGCACCATCATCGTCAACGAGGACTCGTTCACCCAGCGGAACCTGGAGAAGGCGGGGTACGCGTCAGATCCCACCACGGACGGAACGCTCGACGGCTACCAGATCTACCCGGTTCCGATGACGTCGATCACGGTCCGCGCCGTCGAGAGTCTCGGCGTCGGCAAGAAGGAGGCCGAGCGGTCGAAGAACATGTTCGCCCTCGGGCTCGTCTCGTGGATGTACGGACGGCCCGTCGACGTCACGCTCCGATGGTTGGAGAAGAAGTTCGGCGGCAAACCCGAGATCTACGAGGCGAACGTCGCATCGTTCAACGCCGGCTACAACTTCGGCGAAACGACCGAGCTTTTCGCCCACCAGGTCCACGTTGCTGCGGCACCGGTGACCGAAGGAACCTACCGGAACGTCGCCGGGTCGCAAGCGCTCGCATGGGGACTGATCGCAGCGTCGGTCCGCAGCGGCGTTCCCCTGTTCTACGCGAGCTATCCGATCACCCCGGCGTCCGACCTCTTGCACGAGCTGTCGAAGCACAAGAACTTCGGCGTGCTGACGATCCAGGCGGAGGACGAGATCGCCGCGGCCAACATGGCTCTCGGCGCGGCGTTCAGCGGACACCTGGGGGTGACGGGCACGAGCGGGCCGGGCATCGACCTGAAAGCGGAGACGATCGGGCTCGCCGTCATCACGGAGCTGCCGATGATCGTGGTCGACGTGATGCGCGCCGGCCCCTCCACGGGTATGCCGACCAAGAACGAGCAAGGGGACCTTTTGCCCGCGATGTTCGGTCGCCATGGAGAGTCGCCGATCCCGATCCTCGCGCCGTTGTCGCCGGCCGACTGCTTCTCCGTGGCGATGGAGGCGGCTCGCGTCGCCATCCGCTACCGGACGCCGGTCATGCTGCTGTCGGACAGCTTCCTGCAGAATTCGTCCGAACCCTGGCTGCTTCCCGACGTCGATGCGTTGCCGACGATCGACCCCAAGTTCGCAAGCCCGAACGGTGTTGACTTCCTCCCGTACGCGCGGGACGAGCGGCTCGCCCGACCCTGGGCGATCCCGGGGACCCCCGGCCTCGAGCACAGGATCGGGGGCCTCGAGCGTGAGGACCGCTCGGGCGACATCAGCTACGACGCGGATAACCACGAGCGGATGACGCGCCTCCGACGGGAGAAGGTGGACGGGATCGCCGCCGACATCCGACCGCTCGAGGTCGACGATCCGACGGGCGACGCGGAGCTGTTGGTGCTGGGGTGGGGTTCCACGGCCGGGACGGTCCGCGCCGCGGTCCAGCGCGTCCGGGGGTCGGGTGAACGCGTCGCCACAGCGCACCTGCGTTGGCTCAACCCGATGCCGACGAACACCGGGGAGGTCGTGACGAAGTATCGACAGGTCTTGATCCCGGAGCTCAACTCGGGTCAGCTCACGATGTTGATCCGCGCTCGGTACCTCGTCGACGCGGAGACCTTCTCGAAGGTTCAGGGTCTCCCGATCTGGGCAGACGAGCTGGAGGATGCGATCGTGAGGACCTTGCATGGCTGAGGAGAACGGTGACGTCAGCGGCGTTGCCACCCTGACGAAGAAGGACTTCACCTCCGACCAGGAACCTCGGTGGTGTCCCGGGTGCGGCGATTACGCGATCCTCGCCGCCGTACAGGGATTCATGCCGGAGCTCGGGATCGAACCGCGCAACACGGTGTTCGTCTCCGGGATCGGATGCAGCGGTCGATTCACGTACTACATGGACACGTACGGCTTTCACGGGATCCACGGGCGGGCACCCGCGATCGCGACGGGTGTCGCGACCGCGAACCCGGATCTGCACGTCTGGGTCGTCACGGGGGATGGCGACGCGTTGTCGATCGGTGGGAACCACCTGATCCACGCTCTCCGGCGGAACGTGAACATCAAGATCCTGATGTTCAACAACCAGATCTACGGGCTGACGAAGGGCCAGTACTCGCCGACCTCCGAGGAGGGGAAGGTGACGAAGTCCACACCGTTCGGCTCGGTCGATCACCCCTTCAATCCGGTCGCGGTGGCGCTGGGTGCCGAGGCGACGTTCGTCGCTCGGACGCTCGACAACGATCGGAAGCATCTGACCGACGTCCTGCGACAGGCTGCGGAGCATCAGGGGGCCGCATTCGTCGAGATCTACCAGAACTGCAACGTGTTCAACGATGGAGCCTTCGATCTCCTCCGGGACAAGCCTCAGGGGGTCCACAACCAGATCCGTCTGGTCGACGGGGAGCCCATCGTGTTCGACGAGGAGACGCGCTGCGTTCGGGTCGGCGAGAACGGCCGGCTCGAGATCGCCGCGGTCGCGGAGACCGATCCCAGCTCGATCATCACCCACGAGACCCACGGCCGTCCCTCGCTGGCCTTCGCGCTGGCGCACCTGTCGCATGGCCCGACCGAACCCACGTGCATCGGTGTGTTCCACGAGGAAGACCGGGCCACCTACGGCGAGGCCGTGCGATCACAGTTGGACCGCGCGGTCGAACGGTTGGGACCCGGCGACCTGAAGACGCTCCTGCACGGCGGGGACACCTGGACCGTCGACTGAGCGGAGCTCAGCTTCGTCGGCCGAGCCAGTAGGCGAGGCCGACGCCCCCACAGGCACCCAGGACGAGCCCGAGGGCGAGTCCGGCCGAGTTGTTCCCTCCGCCCGACCCGATCGCCGCGCCGAGGGCGGCGCCGAGCACCAGCCAGACCGGCGTCGGCAGCAACGAACCGTTCCGACCCTCGCTCACGCGGTGGGGTCCTCCGGCGGGCGGAAGCGCGCCAGCGCCTCGGTGGAGACCCGCTCGACCCGTTGGAGCCGGCCGACCAGATCGGGGAGCGTCCTCAGGAATCGGTCGACGTCATCCTCCGTTGTGGCCGGCCCGAGGCTCACGCGGAACCCCCCCGCTCCCGGAAGGCCGATCTGCTCGAGGACGGGGGACGGATCTTCAGGGCGGCCGCTGCTCAGCGAGCCGGTGCCCAACCGGAACCCACGATCGTCCAGCGCCATCGCCAACGTCGCCGGGTCGAGTCCGTCGACGACGAACGCGACGAGGTGGGGCGCCCGATGCGTCGCGTGACCGAGCACCGTCGCTCCAGGGACCTCCGACCCGATCCGTTCACGGATCGTTGCGGTGAGCGGCCATTGACGGCCCGCCTCGTCGGCCATGGTCCCGATGGCTGTTTCGAGCGCGGCCGCCATGCCGACGATGCCGGGCGTGTTCTCCATCCCGGAGCGGCGTTTCCGCTCCCGGTCGTCGCCGCACAGGTAGGCGGCGATCCCGATCCCGCGCCGCACGTAGAGCGCGCCCACCCCGGGTGGGCCGCCGAACTTGTGCCCGGAGAGGGACAGGAGATCCACCCCCAGCGATGCCACGTCGACCGGCAGGCGGCCCACGGTCTGGCACGCGTCGGTGTGGAAGACCACGCCGGCCTCGCGCGCGAGCCGACCTGCCTCGGCAACCTGTTGCAGCGTCCCCAGCTCGTGGTTGGCGTGCTGCAGGCTCGCGAGGAGGGTGCCGGGGCGGCGGACCTCGACCGCGAAGCGGTCGAGGTCCGCCCGACCGGTGGCGTCGGTCGCGATCGGGACGACCTCGAACCCATCGGACCCGAGGGTGTTGCAGATCCCACCCACGGAGGGGTGCTCGACGGCGCTCACGACGATCCGGTGACCGATCTCGCGTCGCCCACGGACGAGGCCGCCGATCGCGAGCGCGACGGACTCGGTGCCGCCCGAAGTGAAGACGATCTCATCGGCCTGCGCGCCGATCGCTCGGCCGATCGACACCCGCGCGTCGTCGATGATCGCCCGAGCTGCGCGGGCGGGTCCGTGGATCGTCAGGGGATCGCCGAACGAGTCGAGCGCCTCGACCACCGCCGTCCGCGCTTCCGGGCGAAGGGGCATCGCCGATGCCGCGTCGAGGTAGACCTCTGCACCCATCCGCCAGAGCGTAGCCGTCGCACCGCCGGTCCTAGGGTGTCGCTGGATCCCGCCCATGGAGGAAGACGTACCGATACGCGATGCCGGCGGTGAGCCCGCCGGCGATGGGGCCGGCCACCCACACCCACCAATCGGTCCACGTTCCCGTCACCAGAGCCGGTCCGAACCAGCGCGCGGGGTTGACGGCCGCACCCGTGAGCGGTCCGACCGCGAGGATGTCGATCGTGACGACGAGACCGATCGTGAACCCTGCCGTCCTGCCGAACGGACCGCGGTCATCGATCACGGTGGCGAAGACCGCCCACACCAGGAAGAAGGTCGCGATCGCCTCGACCAGCACTGCTTTCCCGATCGCGTATCCGGACATCACGCTCGGCGTACCACCGTTCACCGAGTCGAACGCGGGCGGTGGAGAGAAGTACTTCAACAGGGCGGCGGCAGCGACAGCACCGGCGAGCTGAGCCACGATGTAGACGGCGCTCCGCACCGTCGGCATCTTGCCGGTCACCCACAGGGCAGCTTGGATCGCAGGGTTGAACACCGCGCCAGAGATATGGAGCATCGACGACACCATGATCGCGATCGTCAGGCCGGAGGCCAACGCGATCGCGAGCTGATCCGTGTTGCCGGTGGCGATGATCGTTCCCGCACCGAAGAAGACGAACGCGAACGTCCCGATGAATTCGGCGACGGCTCCCGTACCGGTCCCCTCCACGAGCCTCCCCTCATGTGTATGGTGTTCGCCCCGAAGGTAGCCGAGGGGTCCGGTGCGCGGCAAGGCGCTTGGAGGACCCGTGGTAGCCTCCCGAACCGTGGACGTGCTGCTCGTGTCGCCCGACCCTCGCTCGCGGGAACTGACCGCGCTCACGGTGCGCAGCATCGAACGACGGCTCGGAGAAGAGCTGCGTTTCCGCGCCGCGGCGAACGGTGACCTGGGGATCAAGGCCGCCCGCCGAGATCGTCCACAGGTGATCGTCGCCGATGAGATCGCCTCGCGTGCGGGCGCCTTCGCGCTCGCCAAGACGTTGCGTGACGACCGTGATCCGTTCACGGGCGTGATCGTGATCCTGCTCGAGCGTTCGCAGGATGCATGGCTCGCCAGATGGTCGGGAGCCGACGCCTGGTTCGTGAAGCCTCCGGACCCGTTCGAGGTGGCAGATCGGTTGTGGGAACTGCTCGAGCACAGGGGCCTGCTGCCCCGGGAGGAACGGGTGTGAGGATCAAGGGAACGTGCAAACGCTGCGGTCGGGAGTTCCTCGCGGATCAGGTCATCGACAACGGTGGCCGGTGCCCCTGGGATGGTCAACCGTTCAACGCCGATTACGCCTTGGTGTTGGTCGATGCGCTGAGGGCCGCCCAGGCGTTCGGGACGAAGCTGGAGCGAGCTCTCGAGGAGGTCGCGGACATCCATCCGGCGTTCACCCTGGATCGCGATTCCGTGCTCGGCGCCCTCGATCGGAGCATCGCTTCGCTCGAGCAGAACCTGGTCCGGCAGGGCTGATCAGGAGGCGGGATGGGCTTCAACGCGATGCAGCCGGGGAAGGTCAAGCGAGGCGATCTGCTCTTCCTGATCGCCGCGGTGATCGTGATCGGGCTGCTGGTGGCGTGGGCGTTCTTCGGCTCGTGACCGAGGATCCCTCCCTCGGATCGCAGCCGTTCTGCTACCTCACGACGAGAGGTCGCGTGACGGGTGCGTCGCATCGCATCGAGATCTGGTTCGCCCTGCACGATGGAGTGGTCTACGTGCTCTCCGGCGGTCGCGATCGCGCCGATTGGGTCCGGAACGTGCTCGTGTCGCCCGATGTCGTGGTCGAGATCGGGGACGCCAATCGCTCGACGCGCGCGAGGGTCGTGGAGCCCGGGACGGACGAGGATGCCCTCGCCCGACGACTGTTGCTCGAGAAGTACGGTGTCGGCGGCAACCTCACGGAGTGGGCGCGAACGTCGCTGCCGGTCGCGATCGAGTGGCGCTCGACCCCGTAGCCGACGGGAAACCCCTCAGCCTTCGTCGAACCCGATCGAGAACATCCGCTCGAGGTCGTGTTTCGAGTAGACCTGGAACGCGATCAGGGACTCGGTCCGCTCGACACCCTCGACCCGTGCGATCCCGCCGGGGATCACCTTCGCCAGCTCCTCGTGCGTCGCCACCCGAACGATGGCGACGAGGTCGAACTCGCCGGCGACCGAATAGACCTCGGACACGCCGTCGACGTCGGCGATGGCCTCCGCCGCCCCTGCGATCTCGTCGACGTCACACCGGATCAAGACAACCGCATGCACGCTCACGACACGGCCTCCTCACGCGCGTTCGAGCACGACGGCGAGCCCCTGCCCGCCGCTGATGCAGAGGGTCGCCAACCCGAGGGACTTGCCGGCCGCCCGGAGCTCGTACGCGAGCGCGAGGATGATCCGCGCACCGCTCATGCCGATGGGGTGACCCAGGCTGATGCCCCCGCCGTTGGGGTTGAGACGATCGCGGTCGAACTTGAGCTCGCGTTCGCACGCGATGACCTGCGCCGCGAACGCCTCGTTCATCTCGATCACGTCGAAGTCGGCGATCGTGAGCCCCGTCCTGTCCAAGGCCTTCGCGGTCGCCGGGACGGGGCCGATCCCCATGAGCTCCGGTCGGACACCGGCCCAGCTCCACGCGACGATCCTCGCGAGCGGTTCCCGGCCCTCGGCCTTCGCGCGCGCCTCGGACATGACGACCATCGCGGCGGCGCCGTCGGTGATCCCGCTCGAGTTGCCGGCCGTGACCGAGCCGCCGTCCCGGAACACCGGCTTCAGTTTCGCCAGCGCCTCGAGCGTGGTGTCTGGCCGAGGGTGCTCGTCGTCCGCGACCGTGATCGGCCGGCCGGCGAGGGCCGCTTCGACCGGGAACAGCTCCTCCGCGCGACGTGATGCTCCGGCGGCCGCCTTGCTCTGCGATGCGAGCGCGAACTCATCTTGCTCTTCGCGTGAGATGCCGTACCGGTCGACGAGGTTCTCAGCGGTCTCGCCCATCACCAGCCCGCAGAGCGGGTCGAGGAGCCCGTCGCGGTACATCGCGTCGACGATCTGCGTGTCGCCCAGCCGGTGGCCGCGCCGCATGTCCGGGAGCAGGTACGGAACGCGGGTCATGTTCTCCATGCCGCCGGCCAGCACGACCTCGGCGTCCCCGAGGGCGATCAGCTGCGCCGCCAGCTGAACGGCCTTCATCCCCGAGCCGCACGCGATGTTGACGTTGTAGGCGGACACCTCGATCGGCACGCCCGAACGAACGCTGACCTGGCGCCCGGTGTTGGGTCCGTTGCCGGCCTGCCGCGCGTGGCCCACGATCGTCTGGTCGATCTGCTCGGGCGGGACGTCGGCGCGCCGCATCGCTTCCCGGAACGCGAGCGTGCCGAGCTCCACGGCCGGGGTGTCGGCGAACGAGCCGAGGAACTTGCCGATCGGGGTTCGCGCGCCCTCGACGATAACTGCCTTCTCCATAGGCGAAGTTTACCGGCCGCCTCTGGGACGGCGGCCCGGGGCGCGGCCGCTGTCGCGCATCGCGGTGAGGATCCGTGCCAGCGCGGCACCGCCGTCGACGGGCTCCGACGGAGCGACCTCGCAGCGCTCCACCCGCGTGGGGTGAAGGCGGATCCAGGAACGGATCGCCGCGAGCTCGTCGGCGCGCTCGCGCGGGGCGGGCGATCCGATCGGCTCCGGCGGCGGTTCGCCGCTTCGCGCGAGCGCGCCCCCGATCAATTCGAGCTGCTGGCCTCGAGGTCCGCGGAGGATCAGCCGTCCGGCCGTCAGCCACCGGTCGGTCCGGGATCGCGACAGCGACTCCGCGATCGACCGGAGGCGATCGCGAGCCAGTGCCGCCTCCTCGAACCGCTCGTGGGCGGCGAGGTCGTCCATGCGCCCCTCGAGCTTCGCCAGCAGTTCGCCCGGCGAGGCCAGGGACGACACCAGCGAGCCGACCAGTTCGCCGTACCGCTCGGGGCTCGTTCGGCCGTCACAGGGCGCGAGGCATCGGCCCATATCGGCGAGCGCGCACGGCGCGAAGCGGGTCCGGACGCTCATGGTCCTCGTGCACCGGCGGATCCGGAACACCTCTTCGATCGCCTCCTTGGCCTGCCGAGCCCCCGCCGCGGACCCGAAGGGGCCGAGGTAGCTGGATCCGTCGTCCACCGAGGCCGTCCGCACCACCTTGAGTCTCGGCCACGCCTCCGTCGGGTCGATCTTGACGTAGGCGTAGCGCCGCCACCGCTTGCCGCGGCTGTTGAACGGTGGTTCGTGATGGGCGATGAGCCGAGCCTCCAGCACGAGTGCCTCGGCTTCGCCGTTCGGCGTCGAGATGCCTCGGACGTGCCGAACCGCGCCGAGGAGATCCTGCACCTTCTTGCGCTCGTCGCCGTAGAAGTAGGAGCGCACCCGAGCACGGAGGTCGACGGCCTTGCCGACGTACAGCACCGTGCCGGTGCCATCCTCGAAGAGGTAGACGCCTGGCGACCGGGGGAGACGATCGGCCAGCCGGATCTTGCCGAAGTTCGGCCGCCCCCGCGCCGTACACGCTTCGCGGAGGTCGCCAAGGGTGGTGATACCGAGCCGGCCACCGAGCTCGATGAGGCCGTGCAGCACCTCGGCCGTGGCCTCCGCGTCGGCGAGCGCGCGATGCACCGGCGTCGCGCGTGTGCGGAAGTAGCGGGCGAGCGTCGCGAGGCGCACGTTCGGGACGTCTGGCCATACGACGCGCCTCGCGAGCCTCGCGGTGCAGACCGGCGGTCCCTCGATCGGGTCGTAGTCGAGACGCTCCAGGCTGGCGTTCAGGAATCCGAAGTCGAACGACGCGTTGTGCCCGACGAAGATCGCGCCGCGAGCGAACTCCAAGAAGCTGGGGAGGACGTGCTGGATCTCGGGTGCGTCCGTCACCAGGAGGTCGTCGATCCCGGTCAGGTGCGCGATCGAGTGCGGGATCGGCTGTCGTGGATCCACGAGCGACTGGAACGTGGCAAGGCGCTCGCCACCGCGGACCGTGACCGCGCCGACCTCGGTGATGGCATGGTCCCGTGGCGAGCCCCCCGTCGTCTCGAGGTCCACGACCACGAAGGTGACCTGGGAGAGCTCCACGCCGTCGGCGAGCGTGCACTGCATCGGCTCGAGGAGCATCGGGCCTCCGTCGGCAGGGGCCGAACGAGGGCGCTCACCGTATCCGAACAGGTGTTCGGTCGTCAAGATGGCACCGAAGAAACGCGGCGGGGCGCCCGTTCCCGGGCGCCCCGCCGCCGATGGACTCGCGCAGCCTCGAGATCAGAGCCTGAAGATCCGCCTCCGCTGGGCTGGCTGCTGGGTCGGGGTGCCGGTGAAGCGGGCGCGGAGCCTGAACCGTCCGTGGCCCAACGGGCGTTTGAGGGTGGCACGGAAGCGGGCGTCCGGCTTCCCGTCGCCGTCCCGGTCCCCGACCGCGGTCACGGTGACGGTCTTGCCACGGAGCCAGTGCCACCTCCCACCGACGAACTTGAACAGCGCCACGCGCACCGTGGACGCCGGCGACGCGGGCTCCAAGAGGCCCCGAGCGATCACGAGCGTCCCCGTGACGCGACGACGCAAGGTCAGGGTCGTCGGCTGCTTGTCATCGTTCTGGATCGTGCCGACGCCGGTCGCGTCCGAGATCGTGGCGCCGGTCGGGCTCGAGAGGACGACGTGGAAGGTCTCGTTCGACTCGAACGTGGTGTCGCCGTTCACGAGCACCGTGATCGATTTCAACGTGGCGCTTGAGCCGAAGGAGAGCCCCCCGCTGTTCGGGGCGTAGTCGGCAGGGGCCGTCGCGGTCCCGCCGCCGGTCGCGAACTGCACGGTGGAACCGAGTTGGGTCGCCCCAGACTTGGTCACGGTGAACGTGAACGAGGTGATGCCGGCGTTGCCCTCGACCGCGCTGACGTCGTCGATCGCGAACGTCGGAGCTGCGTCGTCGTTCGTGATCGTGCCGGTGCCGGAGTCGTCGGCGATCGTGGCGCCGACGGGGGTGGACAGGCCTGCGGTGAGGGTCTCGTCCGCCTCGTACGTCGTATCTCCGTGAACCGTCACGTCCACCGTCTTCGCCGTCTGGCCCGGGTCGAAGGTGAGCGTTCCGGATGCCGCGGCGTAGTCGCCGTTCGCAACGGTCGCGCTTCCGTTCGCAGTGGCGTAGTCGACGGTGACGGTGCCGACGGAGACGACCGAGAGCGTGACGTCGAAGGAGAGCGTCGTGTCACCGACGTTCCCTTCCGTGACGGTCGCGTTCGCGATCGAGATCGTGGGCGTTGCGTCGTCGTCCGTGATCGTGCCAAGGCCCGAGTCGTCCAGGAGGTTCCCGTTCGACGCGTTGGACAGATCGAGCGTGAAGGTCTCGTCCGA